>DATFBR010000215.1:0-13590 GCA_035253685.1 Jiangellaceae bacterium | reverse complement strand
CGGGCGGCGGCTGCGGTCGGTCCGCGAGACGTCGGCCGGCGGTCTGGTCGTCGACCGCGTCGGTGCCGCGACCACAGCAGCGCTGATCGGCCGGATCGACCGGCGCGGCAGGCTGGAGTGGGTACTGCCCAAGGGACATGTCGAGCCGGGCGAGACCACCGAGCAGGCAGCTGTGCGCGAGATTCGGGAGGAGACTGGTCTGCGCGCGCGGATCGTGTCCGCCCTCGGGCCGGTCGAATACTGGTTCGTCGCCGACGGCCGCCGGGTGCACAAGACCGTGCACCACTACCTGCTGGAGGCGACCGGCGGGACGCTGGGAACGGAGGACGTGGAAGTGAGCGAGGTGGCCTGGGTGCCACTCGACGAGCTGGTGAGCCGGCTGCGCCACCCCTCCGAACGACGCCTGCTGGAGCGACTGCCCGACCTGCTCCGCGAGGCGAGGGCGACGTGACCCGCAGGCTCCTGCTGGCCGTGGCACTGCCCGTCGTCGCGGCGGGGTTGCTGACGGCGCAGTCCGCCGCGGCGCAGGACACCACCGGCGCCGACGCCGAGCCGACCGTGCGGGCATTCCTCCATACCGTCGAGCCGGCAGCACCCGAGCCCGGCGACACGCTGGTGATCGCCGGAACGGTCGAGAACACCGGGGACGAACCGCTGCACGACGTTCAGGCCCTGCTGCGCTACAGCCGGGTTCCGTTGACCGACCGGGCCGACGTACGCGCGGTCCCCACCGATCAGCGAGTGGCATGGGGTCAGCGCAACATCGACTTCTTCGACCCGCTCGCCGACCCGCTCCCCCCCGGTCAGGCCGCTGACTACCGCATCGAGGTCCCCGTCGACACGATGGACTTCGGTGCCCCCGGTGTCTACGCCGTCGGCGTGGACATCAGGGTGGACGGCGACTCCCCGGGCGACCGGATCACCGTGGACACTTCGCGCACCGTCGTGCCATGGCTGGCCGGTGCTGAACCGCTGCCCGAGGTCACCGTCGCGCTGTTGTGGCCGTTGGCGGCGCAACCGTCGCTTCTCCCGACCGGCGCGCTCACCGATGACGACCTGGCGACGCAGATCGCTGCTGGTGGCGCCCTGTCGACGCTGGTCGAGGCCCCTGGCGACGCACCGGTCAGCTGGGTCGTCGATCCCGACCTGCTCGCGACGGCCGAGACCATGACCGACGGTTACGAGGTCGTCGGCGCCGACGGCTCGACCAGCGAGGGCCGCGGTGCCGTCGATGCGGTGGCGTGGGGCGAAGCTCTCGCCATCGCCACCGACGGCGACCAGCCGTCGATTCTGCCGTACGCCAACCCGGACGTGACGGCGGTTGCCCGGGTCGACGCCGACGAAGCGTCCGAGACGGCCCGCCAAGCGTTCGTCCGCACCCGCGAATGGCTCGTCGAGCGGCCGACGTCCGGGCGCTCGGGCCTGGCCTGGCCCGCGGGAGGTGTCGCCGACGAAGCGACGCTGTCCGCGCTGGCGTCCGCCGGAACCAGAAACGTCGTACTGTCCGCCGACAGCGTCCAACCGGCGACCGGCAGCCCGGTCGCGCGGGTGGCCGTCGGAGACGACGAGATCGACGCCGTACTCCTCGACAGCGGACTCGGTGCCGCCGTCGAGGACGCCCTCACCGCCGCTGATCCCAGCGCCGCCGCGCTCCGACTACGGCAGAGCTGGCTGGCCGAGACGGCTCTGGTCGGCCTCGCAGCTCAAGACGTCGACCAAGCGCCGGCACCACTCGTCGCAGCGGCACCGTACGGATGGGGTCCCGATCCCTTCGTCGCGAAGACCCTCCTGGACGTCTGGACGACGACCCCGTGGATCTCGGCGACACCACTCGCGACCCTGGTGTCCTCCGCCAACCCGGCCGACGTCACCGTCCGCCCTGATGCAGACGCAGCGGGCGAGTTGTCCGGGGCCTACCTGACGGCGGTCGACGAATACCGCGACCAGACTGCGCACTATGAGGCGCTGGTGGCGGAGCCCGACCCCCTGAGCGACCAGTTCGAGATCGCCGCCCTGCGGGCTCTTGCGTCCATCTGGCGCGACGACGCAGAGGCCGGCCTCGCCTACACCCGGCTCGCCACCGAACAGGTGACGTCCCGCCTTGCCCAGGTGTCGGTGATCGTGCCCGAGTCCGTGACACTGTCCAGCAGCAAGGGCGGGTTCCCGCTCACCGTCAGCAACGGTCTGGACCGCACCGTGGTGGTACGGCTCGAGCTCACCGCCGCCATCCCCGACCGCATCACGGTCGAGGACGTTCCGCCGCAGCCGGTGGAGGCCGGCGAGAACGCATCGGTCGACGTCACCGCCGAGGCGGCCACCAACGGCAAGGTGCCTGTGACCGTCCAGCTCACGGCTTCGGACGGGGCGCCGCTCGGGCCCGCCCAGCGGATGATCGTCAACGCGACCGACTACGGCACCATCGGCTGGTTCGTCGTCGGCGGCGCGGCACTGCTGTTCGTCGGGGCCGCTGTGATCAGGGTGCTCAGACGCCGGCACCCGGTCGACGATCTCGAACTCCCCGTCGAACCGGAGCCCCTTCGGGAGACCGCCCGGTGACGATGATCACCCGGCGCGACCTGCTCGGCTCCAGTGCCGTGATGGCCGCCGGCACCGTGGTGTCACGGTTGACCGGCTTCGGCCGTGCGGTGATCATCGCTGCGGCGCTCGGGCTGGGTGTCACCGCGGACACCTTCAACGTCCCCAACGTCATCCCGAACACGCTGTACATCCTGGTCGGCGGCGGCGTCCTCAACTCAGTCCTCGTCCCGGCTCTCGTCCGCGCGATCAAGGAGGACGCCGACGGGGGGGTGGCGTACAGCCAGCGGCTGTTCAGCGTGGTCGTGCTGGTCCTCGGTGTCGCGAGCGTGGTGGCCGTGCTGGCGGCACCCTGGATCGTCCGCGCGTTCGTCAGCCCGCAGTTCCTGACTCCACGGCTGGAACCGTTCTTCGACAACATGGTGATGTTCGCCCGCTTCTGCCTTCCACAGATCTTCTTCTACGGGCTGTACGTGCTGATCGGGCAGATGCTCAACGCCCGCGGGCGCTTCGGCCCGATGATGTGGGCGCCAATCGTCAACAACGTCGTCGCGATCGCCGTCTTCGCCGCGTTCATCCTCGTCATGGGTACCAACACCGATCGTCCTTTCACCGACACCGAGGTTCTGGTGCTCGGTCTGGGCTCCACCGCGGGCGTCGCTGCGCAGGCCTTGGTCCTGCTGCCGGTGCTCCGGCACACGGGTTTCCGGATCCGCCTGCGCACCGACTGGCGCCATGCCGGTCTGGGCACGGCGGCCCGGCTGGGCCTGTGGACCATCGGGTTCGTCCTTGTCAACCAGGTGGCGTACCTGTTCGTCGTCAGGACGGCGACCGGTGGAGCGGCGGGCGCGGTCGTCGACGCCAGCACGACCGGTGCCGGTTACTCCGTCTATGCGAACGCGATGCTGATCATGATGGTGCCACATGCGGTGATCACGGTCTCATTGGCCACCGCGCTGCTGCCCCAACTCTCCGGTCACGCGGCAGAGGGCAACCTCGCCCTGGTCCGCGACCGGTTGACCGACGCGATGCGGATGTGCCTGGCCGTCATCGTCCCGATCGCCGCGTTGCTCGCCGCGACGTCGATCCCGTTGGTCCGGCTGCTGTTCGACCACGGCGCCGCTGCCGACGACACCGATGAGCTCGCCGCGACACTGGCCGCCCTGGTACCGGGACTCATCGCGTTCACGGTCCATTATCTCGTCCTGCGCGGGTTCTACTCGCTCCAGGACACGCGGACGCCGTTCTTCGTCCAACTCTGGGTCTCCGGCACCGTCATCGCCGTGGCACTGGTCATCGCAGCGATCGGGCCGCCGCGGGTCACCGTGCTGCTGGCGGCAGGCTTCAGCCTGGCGTACGTCGTCGGCGCCACGGTGAGCATCGGCCGGTTGGGGCGCCGCATCGGCGGCATACCACGGTGGCCGCTGTTGCGGCACATCCTCCGGTTGCTGGTGCCGGCCACGCTGGGAGCGCTGGCGGCCTACGCGCTGGTCACGCTGCTGGACGGGCCGCTCGACGGACTGGCCGGGTGGCTCGGCGACCTCGTCGCCCTGGCCGCCGGGGGCACCGTGGGGCTCCTGGCGTACGTGGCCTTGGGATACCTGATGCAGATCATGGAGATCCGGGAAGCCGTGACGGTGATCCTGCGCAGGTTCCGGCGCAGACCGCCTAGCATGAGGTCCGACGGGGGCTCAGTCGCCGGCCCGCCGGCCGTCGACGATGCGGCCCCCGACTCGACACCGGGAGAGCCGTGAGCGAGCCGGCCGTCGGCCCCGGCATGCTGGCCGGGCGATATCGAGTCGAGGACCTCCTCGACGAGGACGCCGGTGTGCGCTCCTGGCGAGCCATCGATGCCGTGCTCAGCCGTCCCGTGTTCGTACAGACCCTCCCGGCCGGTGACCCGAGAGCCGCAGGCGTCACCGATGCCGCAAGGGCGGCAGCCCAGGTCCGAGACTCGCGCTTCCTGCAGGTTCTGGACGTCGACGTCGAGGACGACACGGCTTACGTCGTCCGGGAGTGGACGTCCGGTCGTGACCTGACCGTGCTCCTCGCCGGCGGCCCGCTGAGCCCCGCCCAGGCCGGCGCCCTGGCACGCGAGGTCGCCGAAGCGCTGGCGGCGGCTCATCGCGACGGACTCACCCACCTGCTGTTGCGCCCCGGCTCCGTGCTCATCACTCCCGACGGTGGTGTGAAGGTTGCCGGGCTTGCCACCGAGGCCGTCGTGCACGGCGCCGCTGTGACCGATCCCGGTGTGACCGATGCTGCCGGTGTGGGCAGAGTGCTTTACGCGGCTCTCACCGGACGGTGGCCCGACGGCGGTGGGCAGGGCCTGCCGGAAGCCCCGACGATCGATGGTCGGGTGGCCTCACCGCGACAGGTCCGTCCCGGTGTCCCGCGGCAGCTGGACGAGATCGCCGACCGCACGCTGGGCAACGCGGCCCGCCACCACGCCACGCCCCTGCGCAGTCCTGCCGAGGTCGTCGATGCGCTCACCTCGAGGGCGACGACCGGACGCATGAACGGGTTGCTCGGCGGCTTCGAGGACACCAGCACCGACGGCGGCCGGCCTCCCGCCGTGCTCGACTCGTCCGACGTCCCGCTCGTTTCCACCGCAGCCATTCCGGCCGGCCGCCTGTCCGACGAGCCGACGAGCCGCGGAACAGGCCGACTCGGGCGCATCCTCGGCGTACTCGCCGGCGCGCTCCTGCTCGTCGCCGCAACTCTGGTGGGCCTGGACTTGCTGCTCAGTGCGGTCGACGGTACGGGCGACGATGACGGTGCCGACACCGAAGCTGTGCCAACGACCACCACCACACCGCAGCCGACCACCGCCCAGCCCGCTCCGGAGCCCACACCGCTCGCCATCTCGTCGGCCGTCGACTACGACCCGGACGGGGACGGGGACGAGAACCCCGAGGACACCGCGCTCGCGATCGACGCCGATCCGGAGACCGCCTGGGTCACCCAGAACTACTTCGACCCGATGGAGGACCAGAAGGCCGGCGTCGGTCTGTACCTGGACCTCGGCGCTGCCCTGCCCGTGGCCGGCCTGAACCTGAACCTGGTCGGCGAGGATTCGGCGCTGGAGGTCCGAGTGCCGTCCGACGGTGGCACCGAGGCGCCCGAAGACATCGACGACTGGTCGGTGATGGTGGAGTTCGACTCCACCGGCTCCGAGGTTCCGGTCACCCTGGAATCACCCGTCACGACGCGGTATGTCCTGGTGTGGTTCACGCGTCTGCCGCCGGACGGCGGTGACTTCCGCGGTGGTGTGGCCGAGGCGGAGGTGCTGGGGTGATCGGGGGCGACGACGACGCCACCCTGATGCAGCGTCACGTCGATGGCGATCCCGACGCGTTCGGTGAGCTTGTGCGCCGGCACCGCGACCGGCTGTGGGCGGTCGCGGTGCGCACGTTGGGCAACCCGGACGACGCCGCCGATGCGCTTCAGGACGCTCTCGTCAACGCCTTCCGCAGGGCCGCCACCTTCCGGGCCGAGTCGGCGGTCACCACCTGGCTCCACCGCATCGTCGTCAACGCCTGCCTCGACCAGATCCGCCGGACGGCCGCCCGCCCGGTGGTCACCCTGACCAAGGACGTCGACGTGTCGCCCCCCGGGCCCGATCCTGGCACTCAGACGGCGCTGCGACTGGACGTCGAGGCGGCGCTGGCGACGCTACCGCCCGAACAGCGGGTTCCGTTGGTGCTGGTCGACATGGAGGGGTATCCCGTCAGCGAGGTGGCCGAGATGCTGGGGTGCCCGGTCGGCACGGTGAAGAGCCGTTGCGCACGCGCCCGTGCCCGGTTGCTCCCCCTGCTCACCTCGCGCGGCTCCGAGGAGTCGGAGCACGGGAACCCGGTACACCGGTTGGACGTCCCATCCACGTCAGCCAGTGGACCAGGAGGTGAGCACACATGACCGGCGGCCACGTCGCTGCCGTCGTGCTCGCCGAGTACGACGAGGGCCTGCTGCCGGACCGGAGGGCGGCCGATGTCGCGGCGCACCTCGCCCACTGCCGGACCTGCACCGAGACCCACCGTCAGCTGGTCGAGGTCTCGCATCGCCTGGCCACCGAGCCGGCGGCGCTGCCCATTCCGCCCGACGTAGCCGCTCGTCTCGACCTCGCGCTGGCGGGCGAGAAGGCGAACGTGGCCGCCTCGGCAGCCGGTCCGGTGCGTCGCCGGACCGGGGCCATCGTCGGGCTGCGCCCGTGGCGCGCGAGGATGCCGACCGTCCTGGCGGCGGCGGCCGCGATCGCTGCGGTTGCATTCGCCGGCTATGTCGTCGGTACGGGCTCCGGCGACGATGGCGGCGACAGCCAGACGATGGTCGCCGAGGGCGGCACCGACCGGTCGTCGGGCGAGGTCGGACAGCCGGTACCGAGCGCGGAGGCAAGTGACGACACGGCGGTCGAGGGGACGGCCATCACGCCTCAGTTGCTTCAAGACTCGAGGACAACCTTGGGCGAGCAGATCAAGGCGATCATCGCTACCGGTCTTACCGAGTCGACGGCCGGCCGTGAGTCCGCGGAGGATGCCGGCGATCAGGATGAATCCCGCGATCCGCAGGACGCCGACCCGTGCGGTGCGACCTTGGCCGCCGACGTCGGCCGGGGCCTGATCGGAGCCGCACCAACCGACCTCAGCACACCTTCGGGGATTCTCGTGGTCACCGCCGCGAGCACCGACGACGCCGCGCAGGGCTGGGTGGTCCCGACCTGTGACTCGACCGCTGCCGACGCCGTGATGATGGTGGTCGTGCCGACGGAGTGACTTCCCGACCGGGAATGCCCGCACCCTTAGGATCCGTTGTGCCAGGCAGGATGCAGCGATATCGCGAATCCATCGAAAGCGTACGAAAGGCACCACGTGACCGAGGTCCGCAACGTCATCATCATCGGCTCCGGGCCGGCGGGATACACGGCCGCGGTCTACGCCGCGCGGGCTCGTCTTCACCCGCTCGTCATCGAGGGCTCGGTCACCTGGGGTGGTGCCCTCATGACCACCACGGAGGTCGAGAACTACCCCGGCTTCCGCGACGGCATCATGGGCCCTGCACTGATGGAGGAGATGCGCGCCCAGGCCGAGCGGTTCGGCGCCGAGTTCGTCACCGACGACGCCGAGTCGGTCGACCTCTCCGGTGTGGTCAAGATCGTCCGCGACGCCTCCGGGCGTGAGTACCGCGCCCGAACGGTGATCCTCGCCATGGGTTCTGGCTACCGCGAACTCGGCCTGGCCAACGAGAAGCGCCTGTCCGGGCACGGGGTCTCGTGGTGTGCCACGTGCGATGGCTTCTTCTTCCGCGACCAGGACATCGCCGTGGTCGGTGGTGGGGACTCCGCCATGGAGGAAGCTACCTTCTTGACACGTTTTGCCCGTAAGGTCTATGTCATCCATCGTCGCGGGGAATTGCGCGCTTCGAAGGTCATGCAGGAGCGGGCCTTCGCCAACGACAAGATCGAGTTCGTCTGGAACGCCGAGGTCGTCGACATTCACGGCGAGGACAAGGTGTCCGGTGTCACCCTGCGCAACACGCTGACCGGCGAGCAGAGCACTCTCGCGGTCTCGGCCCTGTTCGTCGCCATCGGCCATGATCCCCGCTCCGAACTGGTCGCCGAACAGGTACGGCGCGACGAGGAGGGTTACGTGCTCGTCGATCATCCGTCGACACGCACCGACGTCGCCGGGGTGTTCGCCGCCGGTGACCTGGTCGACCACACCTACCGGCAGGCCGTGACCGCCGCTGGCACCGGTTGCCAGGCCGCCCTGGACGCCGAGCGCTACCTCGCGGCGATCGACGACGCCGGCGAGCTCTCCGAACCCGCCGTAGCGCTGGCGGCGGCCACCGATCGCTACTGATCCCGGAAGGAACCCGCTGTGGGCAGCATCAGGCACGTGACCGACACCGACTTCGACCAGGCCGTCCTCCAGAACGACAAGCCCGTGCTGGTCGACTTCTGGGCCGAATGGTGCGGGCCGTGCCGCATGATCGCTCCGGTTCTCGAGGAGATCGCCGGCACCCAGAGCAAGCTCGACATCGTCAAGCTCAACGTCGACGAGAACCCACAGACTGCTGCGACCTACCGGATCACCTCGATTCCCGCGCTGAACGTGTTCGCCGACGGCAAGGTGGTCAAGCAGATCATCGGTGCTCGGCCCAAGGCCGCGCTGCTTCGTGAGCTGGAGGACTACACGGCCTGAGCGCGCCGGGATTCGGCCCTGGGCGCGGCAGGTACGATGCGGCCAAGCCCGCGTCGAAGGGACGGCAGCGACCGATGACCGCGCTGCGATACCGGGTCGGTGCCACCGGACCGGCCGTCGCCGAGATCCGGGCGAAGCTCGCCCAGCTGGGCCTGCTCCACGCCGGCGCGTCCGACATATTCGACGACGACGTCGACCGGGCCGTGCGGCAGTTCCAGCAGGAGCGCGGCCTGACCGCCGACGGTGTCGTGGGGCCGACGACCTATCGTGTCCTCGACGAGGCTCGATGGCGGCTGGGCGACCGCCTGCTTTCCTACGTCGTGGCCAACCCACAAGCCGGCGACGACGTTATCGGGCTGCAGCGGCGGCTGTCCGAGCTGGGGTTCCATGTGGGCCGTGTCGACGGCGTGTTCGGTCCACGGACCGGCGAGGCGCTGCGTGAATTCCAGCGCAACGTCGGTCTGCCCGCCGACGGCACCTGCGGTCCGGGGACCTTCAAGGCACTCGCGAGGCTGGCGCCGATCGTCACCGGAGGGCGGCCGGACAGCCTGCGCGCCGGCGAGGCCCTGCGTCGGGCCGGAAAGCGGCTCACCGGCAAGATCGTGGTCATCGACCCCGGGCATGGCGGTCCCGATCGTGGGCATGTCGGCAACGGGCTCGAGGAAGCGGCGATCGTCGAAGACCTGGCCGCCAGGGTCGAGGGTCGGCTGGCGGCCACGGGTGTCCAGGCGTACCTGACCCGGGGTGCGGTGATGAGCGACGAGCTCGACGAGGTCAGTCGCGCCCATTTCGCGAACGAGGCCGGCGCCAACCTGATGATCTCGTTGCACGTCGACGCGCATCCCAATCCGCTGGCCAGTGGGGTCGCCACGTACTTCTACGGCAGCGATCGACCCGGCGCCAACAGCGCGATCGGCGAGACGTTCGCTGGTCTGATCCAACGTGAGATCGTCGCGCGCACCGACTTGGTCGATTGTCGGAGCCATGCCCGGACCTGGGATCTGTTGCGGCACACCCGGATGGCCGCCGTCCAGGTCGAGCTCGGATACCTGACCAACGACCGCGATGCCGCCAGGTTGGCCCGACCCGAGTTCCGCGACGTCGTCGCCGAGGCGATCGTCGTCGCCGTGCAGCGGGTCTATCTGCCGTCACACGAGGACGTGCAGACGGGCGCTCTGCGGCTCCGCGACCTGGCCGAGGCCTGAATGCTGCGAGCGTCGTGACACCAGGCCTTCGGCCTGACAACTACGATGCGCTATCGGCCCCACGCGGGCCTGTGCTCGGCACATCGGCAGGGAGGTCGTCGTGCAAACGCCTCGGCGGCGGCTGGAACCGGTGACTCTGGGCAACCTCGGTGATCTCCTGCTGCCGTGCCGAGAATGCGTGACGTGGGAACTGGGACCGGTCGCAGCCGAACGGGCCGCCACGACCGGCGATCGCGCCCTGGAGAAGGAAGCCTGGGTGTCTGCCGTGCTCCTCGAGTGGGGCGCCTGCGGCGTGCTGGCGTACGTCGATGGCGCACCGGCCGGGTACGTCCTGTACGCCCCTCCCACGCTGGTTCCTCGAGCGGCAACCTTCCCGACCAGCCCGGTCAGTGCCGATGCAGCGTTACTGGTGACGGCGCTCGTCCGACCTGATCGTCAGGGGGTCGGGCTCGGCCGGGCATTGGTTCACGCCGCCGCCAAGGACATGGCGCAGCGAGGCTTCCGTGCGGTCGAGGCGTTCGGCGACGCCCGGTGGGAACGGCCGAGCTGCGTGCTGCCGGCCGACTACCTGACCGTGGTGGGCTTCCAGACCGTGCGGCCGCACCATCGCTGGCCTCGGCTGCGGCTCGACCTGCGCTCCACCATCGACCTGCGCGTCGAGGTGGCGGTCGAGCGGATTCTGGGGACCGTCGTTCGTGAACCCGCGATGCGGCCAGTGTGACGCCGCGAGCCCGCGCCTAACCGGGAGTCTCGTGGCCGTCCTCGCCGGGCGCGTCCGGAGCGATCGTGCTCACGATGCGCTCGAGATCGTCGATGCTGGCGAACTCGATCGTCACCTTGCCCTTGCTCCGGCCGAGGTCCACCTTGACCCGGGTGTCCAACCGTTCCGACAGGGAGGCGGCGATGTCGGCCAGCCGGGGGGCGACCGGCCGGGGATTCTGCTGCGAGCCACGCTTCGCCGGCGTGTCCTCGCCGAGTGCGACGATCTCCTCCACCGAACGCACGCTCAAACCTTCGGCCACGATCCGGTGGGCGAGGCGCTCCTGCGCCGCGGCATCGGCCAGCCCGAGCAGGGCCCGGGCGTGCCCCGCGGACAAAACGCCCGCCGCTACTCGGCGTTGGACGACGGGCGGCAGTCTGAGCAGACGTAGGGTGTTCGTGATCTGTGGTCGTGACCGCTTGATCCGCGTTGCCAGTTCCTCGTGGGTGCCGCCGAAGTCATCCAGCAGTTGCTGGTAGGCGGCTGCCTCTTCCAGCGGATTGAGATCGACCCGGTGCAGGTTCTCCAGCAAGGCATCGCGCAGCATGGCGTCGTCGTTGGTGTCGCGCACGATGACCGGGATCGTGCGTAGCCCGGCCTGCTGCGTGGCGCGCCATCGGCGTTCCCCCACGACCAACTCGAAGCGCCCGTCGGGCAGGGCACGCACGACCACCGGTTGCAGCAGGCCCACCTCACGGATCGACTCGACCAGTTCACCCATCGCGTCCTCGTCGAACGCCGCACGCGGTTGACGAGGATTCGGCGAGATCGCGTCGACGGCAACCTCGGCGAAAAACGCGCCGGCGACCGGGACCAGCGCGCGATCCCGCGTCGCCTCGCTGTTGCCCGATCCGTTCGATGTTTCACGTGGAACATCACCGTCGTCAGGCGCGGCACGACGGCCGGAGGAATCGGAGAAGAAGACGTCGACCGGGGTGCGCCGCGCGCCGTCGCCGGCCTTGCCTTCTCGTCCGGGCCCGGTCGGTATCAAGGCTCCCAGGCCACGGCCAAGGCCACGTCGACGCTCGCTCACGGATTCTCCTTTGTGCTGTGTCCGGTCGAGTCCGTTGGAAGCGTGGCGCCTCGTTCGGCCATCTCCCGAGCCGCTTCCAAATAGGACAGTGCGCCACTGGATCCGGCGTCGTAGGTCATCACGGTCTGTCCGTAGCTGGGAGCCTCGCTGATGCGGACCGATCGGGGGATGGTCGTGCGTAGAACCGTCTCACCGAAATGGTGACGCACCTCCTCGGCGACCTGGGCCGCCAGCCGGGTCCGACCGTCGTACATCGTCAACAGGATGGTCGTGACCGCCAGCTCCGGGTTCAAATGTGCGCGCACCAGGTCGATGTTCTTCAACAACTGGCTCAGACCCTCGAGTGCGTAGTACTCACACTGGATCGGGATGAAGACCTCATCACCGCCCACGAGGGCGTTGACGGTGAGCAACCCGAGCGAGGGCGGGCAGTCGATGAGCACGTAGTCGTACGACGCGTTCTCCGGCAGGCTCGCCAGATGCGCGGTCAATGCCTTGCGCAGCCGCGACTCGCGTGCGACAAGCGAAACCAACTCGATCTCGGCGCCGGCCAGGTCGATGGTCGCCGGCATGCAGGAGAGTCCTTCGATGCCGTCCACAGCCACGATGACATCGGCGACGGGACGCTCCTCCACCAGCACGTCGTAGCTGCTGGGAATGTCGGCGTGGTGGTCGATCCCGAGAGCGGTGGACGCGTTGCCCTGTGGGTCGAGGTCTATCACCAGCACACGGAGGCCGTTGAACGCCATCGCCGCAGCGATGTTGACCGCCGTCGTCGTCTTGCCCACTCCGCCCTTCTGGTTGGCGACCACCATGATCCGGGTCGACGCGGGCGCCGGGAACCGCTCGCGCCGACGGGTCGTGACGAACACCGCTGCCGCCGCCTGGTGCGCGATGGGGGTGTCGGCGTCCGCAAGGTCGCCGGCTTCGCGCAAGCCGTTCGTGACGATGTCCGCAGCGGTGGCGATCTGCGCCGGTGCCGTCGCGCGAGCACGGACCGTAGCGTCGGTGGAAGTCGACCGGACCTCGGCGCGAGCGCGGCCTGCAACGCCGTGTTCCGAACGTGCGTCGCCTCCCGCGAGGTCCTCGGGCCACCCCAAGCCGTCCCCCACGATGTCACCGGGCCCGGGTTCGACCGTTGATCCCAGCGCCGGTCGACCGAGCTCGGGCCAGCCCAGACCGGCCGCCACGGAGGACACCGTCATCTCCCACCTTTCCGCCGACGCCGTCGAGACACAGCCTCTCCCACCGGACGGCCGACTTCGACGACCGCCACTCGGGTCGGAGGGTCGACAATCCCACGGCCGAACTCCCGTACCGTCCAGGAGACCGCGCCCATTGTCTGCAACGCGGTCGCAGTGCGCGCAACCTCGTCCACAACGGATGCCCCTTTGAGCGCGAGCAGCCGACCTCCTGCGGGCAGCAGCGGGAGCGACCAACGGGCGAGTTGCTCCAGCGGCGCCACGGCCCTCGCGGTGACGGCCTGAACCGTGAGCCGTCCGGCGAGTTCTTCGGCTCGAGCGCGGATGACGACCGTGTTGAGCAACCCGAGTTCTGCGACGACCTCGTCCAGGAAGCGGCTGCGGCGCAACAGCGGCTCGACCAGCGTCACCTGCAGGTCGGGCCGAGCCACTGCCAGGACGACTCCGGGCAACCCGGCACCGGAGCCCACATCGGCCACCGACTGGCCTTCGAGCAGTGCCTCGTGCACCACGGCGCAGTTCAGCACGTGACGCTGCCACAACCGCGGCAATTCCCGTGGACCGATCAGCCCGCGTTCGATTCCCGGACCAGCCAAGAGCGCGACGTACCGCTGCGCCAGCACAAGTCTCCGACCGAAGACGGTTTCCGCTTCCG
>DATFBR010000214.1:0-2351 GCA_035253685.1 Jiangellaceae bacterium | reverse complement strand
TCGGCGACGGGCGCGCTGAGCGGGTCGAAGGTCCGCGTGCGCCGGGACGTTCGGCAGCAGACCGACGCGGTCGAAATTTGCCACCGTCACAACCATGGAGACCTTTCCGAATTTCGGCACGGCGATGCTGGCGGAGGACGAATGTTGGCGGCTGCTGGTCGAAACGGAGGTGGGCCGGCTGGCGATGGCAATCGGGGACGCACCAGAGATCTTCCCGGTCAACTTCGTCGTCGACAACAGGACCGTCGTATTCCGGACGGCCGAAGGCACGAAGCTGGCGTCACTGTCCATCTCCAGGCGGGTCGCGTTCGAGATCGACGGGTTTGACGCCGCGACCGGTGAGGCCTGGAGCGTGGTCGTCCACGGCGTGGCGGACGTGCTCGAACGGCTCAACGACGTCTACGCGGCCCAGGAACTGCCGCTGTTTCCGTGGGAGGCCGCGCCGAAGCCCGTGTTCGTTCGGATCAGGCCACGGGCCGTCACCGGCCGGAGGTTCATGGCCATGCGTGGGCCGCGCGAGGACTAGCCGGTCAAGAAGGCCGCGAATGAAATTGCTCTCGGAGACGATGCTCGAGCGGGTGGTCTCCGCCCTTCCCGTCGGTGCTCGGGTCGTGTGCTCGGGCAACTGTGCAACTCCCGGCCGCGTTCTGGGGGTCGTCGACGAGTCACTCGAGTCGTACCGACTCACCGTGCTCAACGCGCAGAAGGGCATCCCGGACCGGCCCGGCGTCACCTACGAGACGTCATTCGTCGGTCCGGGCATGCGGCGCAGCCCACGACTGAACTATGTCCCGGCCCGGCTGTCTCTCGTCCCGCAGTTGTTCCGCACGTCGCTGCCGCCGGACCTCGTGCTGGTGCAGACGTCGGTGCCCTACGAGGGCACGGTGTCTCTAGGCACCGAGGTCAACGTGCTGCCGGCCGCCATCGAGGCCGCCCGGAGCCGAGGCGGGCTGGTCGTTGCCCAGGTCAACCCGAGCATGCCGTTCACCTACGGTGACGCCGTCATCCCCGTCGATCAGGTCGACTACGGAATCGAGGTGGACGAGCCGCTGCCATCGCCCCCGTCGGCCGTGATCGAGGACGCGGCACGGCAGATCGGCGAACTCGTCGCCGTCCGGGTCTCCGACGGATCCACGCTCCAGCTCGGCATCGGGGCAATCCCGGACGCCGCTCTGCGCGGCCTGGCACGTCGGCGGGACCTGCGGATCTGGAGCGAGATGATCAGTGACGGCGTGCTCGCGCTCGAACAGCGTGGGGCTCTCGACCGCTCGGTGCCGGTAACGGCGTCGTTCATGTTCGGTTCGCCGGAACTGTACGCCTGGGTCGACCGCAATCCGCGCGTCCGCCTGCTCCGCACGGAGACCACGAACGACCCGGCCCGAATCCGCGCGCACGACCTCATGGTCAGCATCGACTCGGCGCTGCAGGTCGACCTCTATGCGCAGGTCAACGCCTCTCGGATCAATGGCTACATCTACTCCGGGTTCGGCGGCCAGACCGACTTCATCGTCGGTGCGCTGCATTCGCGCGGCGGCCAGGCGGTCATCGCGTTGCGGTCGTGGCATCCGAAGGCCGACTGCTCGACGGTCGTCCCCATGGTGGAGGAGCCGGTGACCTCGTTCCAGCCGACGGCGGTGGTGACGGAGCACGGCGTGGCAGAGATCTTCGGGCGACCCGAGCGGGTTCAGGCCGAGAACCTCATCGATCGCGCGGCGGATCCGCGTGTGCGCGCCGAGCTGTGGGAGGAGGCCGCCGCGCTCGGCCTGGCCGACGTGTAGTGCCCCGAGGGTCGGCCCGCGTCAGACGCATCGGTCGTCCGGGTCAGAAGGGCGGGATGTCGACCTCTGGAGGTGGCTCGAGTTCGGGCGGAGGGCCGTGCTCGGGCGGATCGGCGATGGTGTCGTCGCGTCGGACGATGGGCCCGACGATCTCCGGATCGACGGTGTATCGGTGTCCGGTGGGAGCCGTCCAGACGAATCGGCCGGGCTCGGTCTGCTCCAAGCGCCAGCCGCCGTGCGTCTTGCCGTTGTGGCAACCACCTCCGCAGAGCGGACCGCAGTTGTGGTCGCTGGTCGACCAGCCGTTGCTGCCGGCGGCGATGGTGTGGTCCATCTGGGCCCGCCGCGCAGGCTGTGAGCAGGTGGGGAAGCGACACGTGCGATCACGCGTGATCAGGTGGTCGACCAGGTCCGGCGGCGGGACGTAGCGCGTGGTTCCGTAGTCGAGCAGAGCTCCGGAGGCAGGATCGGTAAGCAGGCGGCGCCAGATGCCGTGCCCGGCGATCCGGCGAGCCACCGACGCCGGGACCGGCCCGTATCCTTCGAGCTCGCCGGGTGCGTCACCGAGTCCGA
>DATFBR010000213.1:0-2815 GCA_035253685.1 Jiangellaceae bacterium | reverse complement strand
GTCCGTGTCCGATTCGGCCGAGGACGTCATCGGCACCATTCGGGCGGGCGCCCGCGGCTATGTCACCAAGTCGATCACCGGTGACGAACTGGTGGCCGCGATCGTGCGGGTGGCCGACGGCGACGCGGTCTTCTCGCCCCGGCTGGCCGGGTTCGTGCTCGACGCGTTCGCCGGATCCGAACCGCCGAGCGTGGATGACGACCTCGACCGGCTCACCGGTCGCGAGCGCGAGGTCCTGCGGCTCATCGCGCGCGGCTACGCCTACAAGGAGATCGCGAAGGAGCTGTTCATCTCGGTGAAGACGGTCGAGACCCACGTGTCGGCCGTACTGCGCAAGCTCCAGCTCTCGAACCGGTACGAGCTCACCCGGTGGGCCACCGACCGCCGGCTGGTCTGACCCAGTCGGCGCGTCCGCCCGTCGTGCGGCTCTCCCGCCCCTACACGTCGCACCAACTCCCCCGACTTGTGGCGGGAAAGGCACGTCTGGATCGCGTCCGAGGCGTTGGCAACACGCCACAAGTGCGAGAGACCGACCGGTCCAGCCAGCGGCGGACGCGACGGGAGGTGCGTCTGCCCCCGCCGCACCGGCGCAACGTCGCTAGTCTGCGCCGATGGAGGTCGTCTACAAGCTGCTCCTCGTCCTGCACTTCCTCGGGCTGGCCTCGCTCGTGGGTGGCTGGCTGGTGCAGCTACGGGCGCGCAGGGAGCGGTACGTCAACTCCGCGATGGTGCACGGCGTGCTCACCCAGGTCGTCACCGGTGTATTGCTCGTCGGGCTGGCCGAGGGCGCCGAATCACTCGACCGCGACCTCGACATGGCGAAGATGGGGGTCAAGCTCGTCGTCGCCCTCGCCGTCGCGGTGCTGTGCTGGGCGAACCGGCGTCGGCCGACGCTGCCCGACGGGCTCTACCTGTTCATCGGCCTGTTGTCGATCGCCAACGTGGTCGTGGCCGTCTTCTGGACCTGACGGCGTCGGTCGGGCCGATCGTGACGGGCATGTCACGTCCGCCTCCTAGACTCGATGACCGAGATGGGTGCCCACTTCGACGACCTCCCCATGACGCTGACCGATTCCTCCGTGGGCGGCGGCGGGCGCCGTCGCACCGACCCGGAGTCGGTGCTCGAGGGCCTCAACGATCCGCAACGGGAGGCCGTCACCCATGTTGGCTCGCCCCTGCTCATCGTGGCGGGTGCGGGCTCGGGCAAGACCAGGGTGCTCACCCGTCGGATCGCCTACCTGCTCGCCGCCCGCGACGTGCATCCCGGTGCCGTGCTGGCCATCACGTTCACCAACAAGGCGGCCGGCGAGATGAAGGAGCGGGTCGCCGCCCTGGTGGGCCGGCGGGCCAACGTGATGTGGGTGTCGACGTTCCACTCCGCCTGCGTCCGCATCCTGCGTCGCGAGGCCAAGCGGTTCGGTTTCACCTCCTCGTTCACGATCTACGACCAGGCCGACTCGCAACGTCTGATGACGCTCGTCTGCCGCGACCTCGACCTCGATCCGAAGCGCTACCCGCCCCGGCAGTTCAGCCATCAGGTGAGCACCCTCAAGAACGAGTTGATCGACCACGAGACGGCCTCGGCCCGTGCTGCTTCCCACCACGAGAAGACGGTCGCCGAAGCGTACGGGGTCTACCAGCGCCGCCTCACCGAGGCCAACGCGTTCGACTTCGACGACCTCATCATGACGACGGTCCACTTGATCCAGGCCTTTCCCGAGGTCGCCGAGCACTACCGGCGGCGCTTCCGGCACGTCCTCGTCGACGAGTACCAGGACACCAACCACGCGCAGTACGTCCTGGTGCGCGAACTGGTCGGCACCCGGGAACGTCGGACGGTCGACGGCGAGCTCGTCGGCGGCGCGTCGTCGACACCCGAGGTCCCACCGGCCGAGCTGTGCGTCGTCGGCGACGCCGACCAGTCCATCTACGCCTTCCGCGGCGCGACGATCCGCAACATCCTGCAGTTCGAGGCCGACTATCCCGACGCCCGGGTGATCCTCCTCGAACAGAACTACCGGTCGACCCAGACCATCCTCACCGCCGCGAACGCGGTCATCTCGCGCAACCCCGACCGGAAACCCAAGCGGCTATGGACCGACAGCGGCGACGGCCCCAGGATCATCGGATACGTCGCCGACGACGAACACGCCGAGGCTCAGTTCGTCGCCGAGGAGATCGACCGGCTCGGAGACGAGGGGTTGGCCCGGTCGGGCGATGTCGCCGTCTTCTACCGGACCAACGCCCAGTCCCGGGTGCTCGAGGAGGTCTTCATCCGGGTCGGTCTGCCGTACCGGGTCGTCGGGGGAGTTCGTTTCTACGAACGCCGGGAAGTCCGTGACGCGCTGGCCTACCTGCGGACGCTGGCCAATCCCGACGACTCCGTCTCGTTGCGCCGCATCCTCAACACGCCGCGCCGCGGAATCGGCGACCGCGCCGAGGCCGTGGTCGAAGCGCTGGCCCAGCGCGAGGGTGTGACGTTCTGGCAGGCGCTGCGGGATGCGGCGAACGCGCCGGCGATCGCCACCCGGTCGGTACGATGCATCGAGTCGTTCGTCGCGCTCATCGACGAGCTACGCGCCGTCGTCGCCGACGGCGCTCCGCCCGCGGCGATCCTCGAGGCCGTCCTCGACCGCACCGGCTACCTGGCCGAGCTGGCCTCCTCCGACGACCCGCAGGACGAGACGAGAGCCGACAACCTGCGCGAGCTGGTCGCGGTCGCGAGCGAGTTCGTGCCCGCCGCCGAGGTCGCCACGGCCGACGGTGGCCTACTGACGGCGTTCCTCGAGCAGGTCAGCCTGGTGGCCGACGCCGA
>DATFBR010000212.1:0-4305 GCA_035253685.1 Jiangellaceae bacterium | reverse complement strand
GAGAAGTCGAAGTACGGGCCCGCCACCGGGTTGCTCGAGCCGGTGACCTGGGCGATCTTGTCCGCCCAACCGGCGTACCAGACCCACCGGTCGACGGCCGCGTCCACCGCCTTTTCCGCGCGGGGCCGGGTCAGGCCTTCGCCCGCGGCCACCTCGTCGACGAACTGCGCGCGTCGGCCCTCCATCACCTCGGCGACCCGGTAGAGCACCTGGCCACGGTTGTACGCCGTCGCGCCCGACCAGCCTGCGTACGCCTTGCGGGCTGCGACGACGGCGTCGCGGGCATCCTTGCGCGAGGCCATCGCGGCATTGGCGAGGAATCGGCCGCGTGCGTCGGTGACCTCGTAGGACCGGCCGCTCTCCGAGCGCGGGGACGCGCCTCCGATGTAGAGCTTGTAGGTCTTGCGGACGGCCAGCCGCTCGGTCATGCCGCACCGTCCGTGGACAGGTAGGCACCGAGGCCGTGGCGGCCACCCTCGCGGCCGTAACCGCTCTCCTTGTAGCCGCCGAAGGGCGACGTGGGGTCGAAGCGGTTGAACGTGTTCGCCCAGACGACGCCGGCACGCAGTTGCTGAGCCATCCACAGGATGCGCGAGCCCTTGTCGGTCCACACGCCGGCCGACAGGCCATACGGGGTGTTGTTGGCCTTCTCCACCGCCTCGGCGGGGGTTCGGAACGTCAGCACAGACAGCACCGGTCCGAAGATCTCCTCGCGGGCGATCCGATGCGCCTGCGAGACACCGGTGAACACGGTCGGCGGGAACCAGAAGCCGCGATCGGGCAGGTCGCACGGGGGCGACCAGCGCTCGGCCCCCTCGGCCTCACCGACCTCGGACAGCTCGCGGATGCGGGCCAGCTGCTCGGCGGAGTTGATCGCGCCGATGTCGGTGTTCTTGTCCAGCGGGTCGCCGACCCGAAGGGTGCGTAGCCGCCGCTTGAGCCGGGCCATCAGGTCGTCGGCGACGGACTCCTGCACCAGCAGCCGCGATCCGGCGCAGCACACGTGGCCCTGGTTGAAGAAAATGCCGTTGACGATTCCCTCGACGGCCTGGTCGAGCGGGGCGTCGTCGAAGACGATGTTGGCGGCCTTGCCACCGAGCTCGAGGGTGACCTTCTTCGGCGTGCCCGCGATGCTCCGCGCGATCTGCTTGCCCACCTCGGTGGAACCGGTGAACGCGACCTTGTCGACGTCGGGGTGCTCGACCAGCCTGCGGCCCGTCTCACCCGCGCCGGTGACGATGTTGACGACGCCGCGCGGCAGGTCGGCCTGCTGGCAGATCTCGGCGAACAGCAGTGCCGTGAGCGGGGTGGTCTCGGCCGGCTTTAGGACGACCGTGTTGCCCGCAGCCAGCGCCGGTGCGATCTTCCACGCCAGCATGAGCAGCGGAAAGTTCCACGGGATGACCTGGCCGGCGACGCCGTGCGGCTTCGGGTCCGGCCCGAAGCCGGCGTAGCCCAGCTTGTCCGCCCAGCCCGCGTAGTAGAAGAAATGCGCGGCCACCAGGGGCACATCCACGTCCCGGGACTCGCGGATGGGCTTGCCGTTGTCGATCGACTCCAGGACCGCCAGCTCGCGGGAGCGCTCCTGGATGATGCGGGCGATCCGGAAGAGGTACTTGCCGCGGTCGCGTCCGGACCTCGTGGACCAGACCCGGGCATGAGCACGGCGGGCAGCCTTCACGGCACGGTCGACGTCCTCGGATCCGGCCGCAGAGACCTCGGCGAGGACCTCCTCCGTCGCCGGGTTGACGGTCTTGAACGGGGTTCCGTCGACGGGGTCGACGAACTCGCCGTCGATGAACAGTCCGTAGGAACTGGCGATGTCGACGATCGCCCGGGACTCGGGGGCTGGTGCGTATTCGAAGGTGGCCATCCGCCTCAGTCCAACGTGAAGTAGTCAGGGCCCGCGTAGCGACCGGTGGCGGTCTTCTGCCGCTGCATGAGCAGGTCGTTGAGCAGGCTGGACGCACCGATGCGGAACCAGTCCGGATCGAGCCAGTCGTCGCCGGCGGTCTCGTTGACGATCACCAGGTGACGGATGGCGTCCTTGGTGGTTCGGATGCCGCCCGCCGGTTTGACACCCACCTGTCGCCCGGTGGAGTCACGGAAGTCACGGACGGCTTCCAGCATGATCATGGTCACCGGCAGGGTCGCCGCCGGTGAAATCTTCCCGGTGCTGGTCTTGATGAAGTCCCCCCCGGCGAGCATGGCCAGCCAGGAGGCCCGTCGGACGTTGTCGTAGGTGGCGAGCTCCCCGGTCTCCAGGATGACCTTGAGGTGAGCGTCGCCGCAGGCCTGCTTGACGGCGACGATCTCGTCGAAGACCTCGCCGTAGCGGCCGGCGAGGAACGCGCCGCGGTCGATGACCATGTCGATCTCGTCAGCACCTGCAGTTACGGCGTCGACCGTCTCCTGCAGCTTGACCGCGAGGCTGGACCGGCCGCTGGGGAACGCCGTGGCGACGCTCGCGACCTTGATGCCGCTGTGCCCCAGCGAGTCCTTGGCCACCGCGACGAGGTCGGGGTAGACGCAGACGGCGGCCACTGGGGGAACGCCCGGATCAGACGGATCCGGGCGCCGGGCCTTCGAGCACAGTGCACGCACCTTGCCGGGGGTGTCCTGGCCCTCGAGCGTGGTCAGGTCGATCATCGAGATGGCGAGGTCGATCGCCCACTGCTTCGCGGTCGTCTTGATCGACCGTGTGGCGAGAGTCGACGCCCGCGCCTCGGCGCCGACCTGGTCGACGCCCGGTAGCCCGTGCAGAAACCGCCGCAACGAGGTCTCGGTCGCGGTGATCTCCGACAGGCGTGCACCGTCGACGGCATCGGTCAGGGCCACGAGTTCGAGTCTAGGCCGTCTTTCGAGCCGCGACGCGGTCGTCATGGCCTGGCTGCATGCGCTCAACGCTCACGCGGACGTCCGTCCAGCCCGAGCGTTCGCGCTCGTGGTCCGGGTCATGGGCCCGAGCGGGCGCTGAGAGCTCCGATGAGGCGCCAATCGACCAGATAGAAGCGCACGGTCAGGGCAGGCTGAGACGGGCCTCGAGCCGCAGGTAGTCGCCGTACCGTCTCGCGGCCTGTTCGAGAGCTTCGACCTCGGTGGGCAGCAGGGCTCGGTAGGGGCGCAGGTCGAACTCGACGTGGTCGTTGGCGACGGCACGCCGCATTGCGGCGACGATCTGTGCATCCACCAGTGCCATCCCGGCCGCGGACTCCCGGGTGCGCGGCACGTCGCCGGCGACGTCGAGAACCCAGCGGGAGTCCTGGTAGCCGCGGTAGGTCTCGTCGAGGATCTGCAGGAGGTGGCCGGCGGGCTGCTGCGGTCTCGAGGGGGCGTCGGCCGGGGCGTGCCAGAAGGTGCGGCCATCGTGCTCGAACGAGTCGAGTCGATCACGAACCTGCTCCAGGCCGAGCCGTACGTCGCTGAGGGTGAGCGTTGCCCAGTACGCGAGGTCCCGTTCTGTCGCCGGGCCGTGCCCGGTGAAGTAGCGCAGCGCGATCTCGGCCAGGGCCTCGGCACGGGCGAGCCGACGGGGTGCCGGCACGCGGTCGGCCATCAGCGCGTAGGTGTGTTCGCCGTCGACGAGGCGTCCACTGCAGATCAGCCCAGCCAGCTCAGCGTCGGCCAGCAAGATCATCAGCATCTGCCCGCTGCTCCGGACACCGGCGTCGCGCAGTTCGTCGGCCAGCTGCGCACGAGTGAGCTCCCTCTGGCCGGCAAGTGCCTGTGTGACGGCGGCCACGGCCTGTTCGATCGCACGCTCGTCGAGGCCATGGGCGTTGCGCAACTGCTGGCCGGTGATCCGCCGCACCCGCGGACCGGTCAGGTCGAGCAGCCAGCCGATGTCGTCGGCCCGCACGAAGTGCCACGTAGGGCGCAGCACGTGTGTCCGGAGGACACCGCCGTCATCGAGAAGCGACGCCAGGCCGGCCTCGCCCGGGGCCTGAGTGCGCGCGGCCACCGCCCATGCCGATTGACCCGGATTCTCAGCCTGAACGGCCAGCAACCCGCCGACCGCCTCGGGCGCCGACGCCGCATGCGGCGCGACCAGGTACTGGCTGCGCAGTCGCCAGCGAGCGATGTCCAGGTCATGCATCACGCATTACCTTCCCGGCCCGGACGGGAAAGGCGGCCCACTCGGCGTCATCACCTGCCGTTGTTCGAGCTGCGCTCGCTCGTTCGCATACCGCGCTCTCGGTCGCCTGCTAGGTGATTCCCGGGTCGCTGACGTCATGGTCGGTCCAGACTCGCCGGAATATCCACACGACCACCGCTGCGGTCACGACGAGCGAGCTGGCCAACAGG
>DATFBR010000211.1:0-2180 GCA_035253685.1 Jiangellaceae bacterium | reverse complement strand
ACCGGGTACCTGACCGGACGCCTCATGCGCGCGACAGGGCGGCAGCCGGCATTCGTCGTGATCATGTTGATCCAGCCGATGATCTGGCTGTTGCTGTTCGGCCAGCTGTTCAGGAGGGTGGTCGAGGTACCAGGCTTCGGCGGCGGCTCCTACATCGACTTCCTCACACCGGGTGTCATCGTCATGACGGTGCTCTTCACCAGCGGGTGGAGCGGCATGGCGTTCATCGAGGACATGGATCGCGGCGTCATGGACAGGATGCTGTCCTCGCCGGCCAGCCGCGGGGCGATGATGGCCTCGTCGGTGGCGAACCAGGCAGTCACGATCGCCATCCAGGCAGTGGTCATCGTCGGGGTCGGTCTGCTGCTGGGCGCCGACTTCGCCGGTGGCGTGCTCGGCGTGTCCGTCATGCTCCTCGCGGCGATCCTGCTTGCCGCTGCATTCAGCTCGCTGTCCAACGGCATGGCCTTGCTGCTTCGCACCCGCGAGTCGCTGATCGGGTTCTCCACGATGCTGACGCTGCCGCTGTCCTTCCTCTCGTCGGCCATGATGGCGAAGGAGGCGGCCCCGGAGTGGATCCAGACCGCCGCCCGCTACAACCCGGTCGACTGGGCGGTCGTGGCCAGCCGGGAAGCGCTGTCCGCGAACCCCGACTGGCCAGCCGTGCTGACCCGGATCGGCGGCCTGCTGGCGGTCGCGCTGGTCATGGGCTGGATTGCCACCAGGGCCTTCCGGTCGTACCAGCGCTCGGTCTGACAGGCGACGGGGAGGGCGGACCGGTCGGTCCGCCCTCCCATTGTCGGTGCGACCTCCTATTCGACGGCGAAGGCCTGGAACTCCGCTGCCCGGACGACGAGAGCCTGCGAGCTCGCCGTCCTGCAGTCGGTGTTCGCACGCGGATCGGCGTCCTGCTCACCGGCATACTCGGGGGCACCCGTGCACTGGTTGGTCACCACCTCGAGACGCAGGTGGGTTGCCCTGGTGTCCGGGATGTCGAACCCCCGGATGATCAGCTCGGGTGCGCGGGGCCGCGGCGCGACCGACGGGAACGCGTCGGCCGGGCTCGTGTACACCAGGCTGAAGTCCGCGGCGTCCGCACAGTCGTTCGCGGGCGTCGCCGCGCAGGCGAGTACCCGGAACTGCCGCAGCGCCGAGACCCGGCCCTGCGAGCCCGGGTCGGGATCTGCCGTCACGGGTGGCCGCAGCATCGCGCTGACCTGGACGCGACCGACCCGTTCAGCGCTGTCGCCGGCCAGGTTCACGGTCACCTGCTTGCCGGCAACCGGACTGCCGAGCGAGGCCCAGTTGGTGGCCTCGTTGTCGTCGACGATCCGCGCCAGGTTGATGCCGTCGCCGCTCACCGTCGCGCCAGCCGCGCTCGACGCCAGGTTCGTGGGCATCGGGACGGTCAGGGTGACCGCCGTACCCGCGCCGAAGGCGATCGGGCCTATCCGCACGTGCCCTCGACCCGGTGCCGTCGCCAGCAGCTCGTACGTCCCGGGCACGACCTGCACGGTGGTGCCCAGCGCGGTCGCGGCGGCGGTGTCTGCCACCGCACGCGCCCGAGCCTGGTAGGGGCCTACGAACAGTTGGGCATTCGCGACGGGCTGCCCGGCCTCGTCGACCGGCGCGAACGTCACCGCCGCCTCGTTCGCATGGGGCGACGCGAAGCTCGGCGTGGGGTTCGGATCCGTATGACCGTTGCTGGCCGCACCCTCACCAAGGCCGCGCTTGGCGAACGCGTTCCACAACAGGTCCTGGTTGGCCCCGCCGAAGCGGATCATGTCCGCCGCCAGCAAAGCGTCCCGGGAATCGACCATGCTCACCTGGGAGACGGCCATGAGCAGGTACGAGTCGAACATGAGCTGTGCCCAGCGCCGGTTCCCCGGGCAGCTGGTGACCGGCGTCTCGCCGTTGGCGCAGGACTTCTGCAGCGCCGCGTCCCCGGCTCCGTACCGGCCGATCATCGCGGCGCGGATGTCGAAGTTGGTGGCGCTCCACACCTCACCCGAGGCGTGGACCTGCAGCCCGACGAAGTCGTAATCGATGTGGCTGTAGTTCAGCGGACTCGCGCTCATGTTGTAGTTGCGGATGCCCGCATCGGGGTCGCTGGTGACGTACTGCCCGATCGTGAAAGCCCGGCTGCCCGACGGCGCGTAGCCGTGCTCGGCGAGGTACTC
>DATFBR010000210.1:0-3731 GCA_035253685.1 Jiangellaceae bacterium | reverse complement strand
CGGACTGCTCGCCGGAGCGGCCAGGCCGGTCTTGATCGTGGGCCGGGGTGCCCGGCACGCCCGCGAGGAGCTGCTCGCACTGGCCGACGCCTGTGGGGCTCTGGTAGCGACCTCCGCGGTCGCCAAGGGGTTGTTCAACGCGAGCCCGTGGTCCCTGGACGTGTCGGGTGGGTTCGCGTCACCGCTGGCGGCGTCTCTCATCACCGACGCCGACGTGATCGTGGGCTTCGGCTGTGCGCTGAACATGTGGACCATGCGGCAGGGCCGGCTGATCGGGCCGGGGGCACGCGTGGCGCAGGTCGACGACGAGCCCGACGCCCTGGGCAAGCACCGCCCGGTTCACCTAGGCGTCGTCGGCGACAGCGCGGCGACGGCCGCCGCCGTCGCGGAGGCTTTGTCGCCTCGCTCCGCCACCGGGTATCGGACGCAGGCGGTGCGCGACCGGATCGCCGTGGAGGTCCGGTGGCGGGACGTGCCGTACGACGACTGGGGCGGCGACGGGACGATCGACCCGCGCACCCTGACGATCGCGCTCGACGACCTGCTGCCGGCCGAGCGGGTCGTCGCGGTCGACTCGGGCAACTTCATGGGCTATCCGAGCATGTTCCTGTCGGTGCCCGACGAGTTCGGCTTCTGCTTCACGCAGGCGTTCCAGTCGATCGGGCTCGGGCTGGCGACCGCGATCGGCGCCGCACTGGCACAGCCGAACCGGCTGCCGGTTGCGGCGCTGGGCGACGGTGGTGCCCTGATGGCCGCCGCGGAGCTCGACACCGTTCGCCGGCTGGGGCTGCCGATGCTAGTCGTCGTGTACGACGATGCGGCCTACGGCGCAGAGGTGCACCACTTCATCGACGGCCGGCCACTGGACACCGTCACGTTCCCGGACACGGACATCGCGGCGGTCGGTGCGGGCTACGGCCTGGAGGCTGCCGTCGTGAGAAGGCCCGACGACCTCGATGCCGTGCGCCGCTGGGTCGACGGCCCTCGCAACCGGGCCCTGCTCGTGGACGCCAAGGTCGCAGCACCGCACGGGTCCTGGTGGCTGGAGGAGGCCTTCCGCGGCCACTGACGCCGTGCGGCTGACCGCGTCACGCAGCAGCCGAGCGGAAGCCCCAGACGTGGTACGTGTCGATGTCCAGCCAGGCGCTGATCCGCGGGCGCCGACGATTGGCATAGGGCTTGCCGGTGTAGTGCCGGGCGATCCGGTCGATGTCGGTCAGGTCGTCGTCGGGCCGGAGTGTCGCGCTCCCCTGCATGCTCACGTGCCGGTACCACGCATCGCCGTCCAGCACGGTCAGCGAGATCCGCGGGTTGGCCCGGATGTGCTCGAGGCGCTTCCGCCCGGCGTCCATGTTGACCAGGACGCGCCCGCCGTCCCAGAGGTACCACGTCGCGACCGTGACCGGTGTGCCATCGGCGCGGACGGTTCCCATGACTGCCGGGTTCGGCCTCTTGAGCATGTCGACCAGGTTGGCGGGAATCGGCGGCTTCGCCACAAGTACTCCTTGCAGAGGCGTCGTCACGAACGGCAACGACGATCGCACAGGATCCCGTTCACCGGCAGTCGACTCATCCTCGGAAGTCGTAGCCCGTCCAGCCGCTGCCGACCGCGAGCGGCGCGAGAAAGCCGCCGCGGCCGTTGCCCGCATAGAGGATCATCCGTCCGGACGACGTCCAGGCGAGCAGGTCGGCCCGTCTGTCGTCGTCGACGTCACCGGCACCCGAGATGGACGTGAAGTAGCCCCAACCGGTGCCGATCCTCCCGACGTTCGGGAAGCCCCCGCGCCCGTTGCCCGCGTAGAGCCAGAGCGTTCCGTCCGACCGACGCGCGACCAGGTCGTTGTCTCCGTCGCCGTTCCAGTCGCCAGGCGTGACGATCATCATCGATGCAGCCCAACCGTGGCCCGCCTCGCTCCTGCGGCCGAAGCCGCCGCTGCCGTTGCCCGGGTAGAGCCACAGCGTGCCGTCGGTGAAGCGGGCGAGCAGGTCGGTGTGGCCGTCGCCGGTCAGGTCACCAGGCCCGAAGATCCCGATGCCGTTCCAGCCCGTGCCGATCCGCCGGGGCGGCAGGAAGCCGCCGCGGCCGTTGCCCGGATAGAGGCGGAGCTCTCCCGTCGAGGCAATCCGGGCGACGACGTCGTCGGCGCCGTCACCGTCCCAGTCGCCGGGGCGGACGATGCTGCTGATGCCGCCCCACCCGGAACCAATGCGTTGGGCCGTGCCGTACACGGCCCCAGCGGTGCCGCGCCACATCCACAGTGACCCGTCACTCCGTGCCCGTGCGATCAGGTCATCCCGCCCGTCACCGGAGAAGTCGCGCCAGGTGTCGTCGCCGGACGGCGGGAACATCAGAGCCGTCACACCGGTACGGATGGTCGGCAGCCGGTCGTAGAGCTGCTGGCCGGGACACTCGGTCAGCGCGGCGTCGCGGTGACCGGCGATGGCGGGCCAGCGCTCGCCGTCGTAGTCGACCGGCCGGCGGGGGTCCACACCGTGCAGCGAGAACTTCCACGCGAACAGCCGTTGGTAGGCCGACAGGACGGCCGCCTCCGGCACCTTGCTGGTGTAGGTACCGATCGCGGACATCGCGAATGCGTCGTCGTTGTAGCCCTGCGTGTGCGCCCCGATGACAGCCCGCTCGACGCCGCCGAAGCGCCCTTCCCAGATCCGGCCGAAGCGGTCGACGACGAAGTTGTATCCGATGTCCTTCCAGCCACGGGACTTGACGTGGTAGGCGTAGATGCCCCGAATGATCGCCGGGACCTCGGCGGCCGAGTAGTCGTTGGCGTTCACCGTGTGATGGACGAATGCGCCGTTGACCTCACCGTATTCGGGAGCTCCGCGGATGGATTCGTCGGCGCCCCACTGGGCCCGGGTGTAGATCGTGGGCCGGTCGACAGCGGCGACGGCCGCGCCGCCCAGTGCGCCGATCGACGTGTCGGCAGGCGATTCGCCAGGGTCGATCAGGTCCAACCGAAGATCGTCCGGAATCACGCCGCTATCGGTGTCGACCCGTACCTGGACGCCGTCGGACTCGGCCACGATGAGCGGATCTGTCCCTGCGCGAGAGCGGATGGCCTCGGCCGAGCCCGGATCGGGACCGTGGTCGTCACCGACTGGTATCCGGTTCCATTCCGACCAGGCTCCGTCGCTTCGAGTTCGCACCCAGGCGGCGAGGTCGATGTCGTCCTCCGGGGTCTCCCAGGTGAGGGCTGCAAGCAAGAACGGCTCGACGTCGAGCTCACGGCTGACCACCGCGGGCGTGCGGGTGGAGTCATCGCCCCCACGGACCGTCGCTTCTGGCACCGTCGGCACGGTCCTGCCCTCGCTGCGCGAGGCGGCACCCGTCAGCGGGATCTCCTGGACGGTCGATGCGACGGGCTGGGGCACAACGGGGCGCTGAACCGAGGGCAGCATGACGAATCCAGCTACCCCGACCGGCAGCACGGACAGCGTCAGCCCGATGAGTCGGCGACGAGGCGGACGCAACTCGGTATCGACAGAACTCATCGATCCCCCGTTCTGTCGTGGGAGTCCAGTGATTCGTGTGACTCATGTGACAGGTGTGAGCGTACCCCTGATCCCACCGGTACGGGCAAGTGCGTGAGCAGCCGTCAGCGAGCACACTGACATCGACACGGAGAGGATGGGGAGACGTGAGCAGGAATTCCGGTGCCGCTGCGAGCGGCGGCGCGATCTACGGCCTCGGCATCTTCGGTGCATAGGTGTAC
>DATFBR010000209.1:0-4737 GCA_035253685.1 Jiangellaceae bacterium | reverse complement strand
CCGGCCGATGCCGCGGGCCAGCCCAGCGGTCAGGCTCGATCGGCCGGAAGCAGGCGCGCGCTGGCCAGGACGACCCTTCGCGGAGCCGCGACCCAGGCCTCGCCGGGACGAGACGCGGCCGTTCGCGCGCTTGTCGCCCTTCGTCGCGGCCGACTTGCGCGACCGGGTCGCCGTGGACGTACGCGTCGCCATGGTCGGCAGGCTACCCGGAGAACACACCCGTACCATGCGTCACACGCCGTATCTGGTTGATCATGGGATCGGCGCCGCCGACCATCCGAGTCATCCAATGCCGACGTGGCACACTGACCGGATCCACATTTCGGGCGCATCATCCACGCATGCACCCGGGTGTGCCATGTGAGCCGCTGGGCCCGCCGACCGGCGAGGGTCGCTCAGCATGCCGCGGGGGGACGATGAAGATCGCAGTGATCGGTGCGGGCGGAGTCGGCGGATACTTCGGCGGGCTGCTGGCCCGGGCCGGTCACGATGTCGCGGTGGTGGCTCGCGGACCGCACCTGACGGCGATCCGCGAGCATGGACTGCAGGTTCACGATGTCGAGGGTGACTTCACCGCGGCCGTGACAGCCAGCGACGAGCCGGCCGATCTGGGGCCGCGCCAGGTCGTGCTCTTCTGCGTCAAGTCCTACGACACGCAGGCGGCGGCCTCCCGGCTCGGCCCACTCGTGGCCGCCGACACCGCCGTTCTCTCGTTGCAGAACGGCATCGACAACGAGGAGAAGATCGCGGCGGCCGTCGGGCCGGATCATGTGCTGGGCGGTGCGGCCTTCATCTTCTCCTCCATCACCGAACCCGGCGTCATCACCCGGGCCAGCGGTCCGGCTCGCATCGCCTTCGGCGAGCTGGACGGCTCCCGGTCCGCGCGCGTGGAGCGGCTCCTCGCAGCCTGTCGAGGTGCGGGTATCGAGGCCGAGGTTCCCACCGACATCCGCACCGTGCTCTGGTCGAAGTTGGCGTTCATCTGCGGTGTGGCCGGCATGACGGCAGCCGTCCGACGGCCGCTGGGAGAGATCCGCGACTGCGCCGAGTCGTGGGCGATGCTCCGCAGGATCGTCGCCGAGGTTGCCGAGCTCGCGCGGGCCGAGGAGGTGCCGCTCGCGGCGGACGTCGTGGACGAGCAGTGCACCTTCGCCGCTGGGCTGCCGTCCGGCTCGTACTCCTCCCTGCACCACGATCTGGTCACCGGGAGACGGATGGAACTGGACGCGCTCCACGGCGCGGTCGTCCGGCGGGCGGCCCGGCGGCGGGTGGTGGTGCCGGCCAACCAGGCGATCCATGCCGTGCTGCGCCCGTGGATGCTCCGCAACGAAGCAGCCACCGCCGCGGGACCGGATGCGGACAGCGCTCGACCACAGGTGAATTGAACGGTTCAGGATTCGACGACGACGGGGATGATCATCGGTCGGCGGCCGTAGCGTCCGCTGACCCAGCGGCCGATCGTGCGCCGGATCGTCTGCTGGAGTTGGTAGGTGTCGGCACCGCCGCCGAGGGCGGCCTTCTCGAGCGCCTCGGCGATCTGCGGCCGCACCTCGTCGAAGACGCTGTCGTCCTCGGCGAAACCGCGGGCGTGGATCTCCGGGCCTCCCGTGACCTTGCCGGTGACCGAGTCGACCACGACGACGACCGAGATGAAGCCCTCCTCGCCGAGGATCCGCCGATCCTTCAGCGATGCCTCGGCGACGCCCCCGACGTTCGACCCGTCGACGTAGACGTACCCGCACGGCACCGCCCCGGTCACGCGGGCGATCCCGCCCACCAGGTCGACCACCACGCCGTCCTCGGCCAGCACGACCCGGTCGCGCGGCACACCGGAGCTGACCGCGACGCCGGCGTTGGCGTGCAGGTGCCGTGCCTCGCCGTGGATCGGGAGTACGTTGCGCGGCTTGACCAGGTTGTAGGCGTAGAGCAGCTCACCGGCACTGGCGTGCCCCGAGGTGTGCACCATCGCGTTGCCCTTGTGCACGACGGTGGCGCCCCACCGGGTCAGGCCGTTGATGACCCGGGAGACCGCGTTCTCGTTGCCGGGGATCAGCGACGAGGCGAGCACGACGACGTCGCCGGGCTCTATCCGGATGGCCGGGTGGTCGCGGTTCGCGATCCGCGACAGCGCCGCCATCGGCTCGCCCTGCGAGCCGGTCGACATCAGCACGACCTCCTCCGGGGGGAGGTCGTCGATGCTCTTGGCGTCGACCAGCGTGCCCCCGGGGATGTCGAGGTAGCCCAGGTCGCGGGCGATGCCCATGTTGCGGACCATCGAGCGCCCGACGAAGGCCGCCTTGCGCCGGTGTGCGACGGCCACGTCGAGCACCTGTTGGACGCGGTGCACGTGGCTGGCGAACGAGGCGACGATGATCCGCCGGGGTGCTTCGGCGAACACCCGGTCGAGTACGGGCGCGATGTCGCGCTCGTGTGCGTTGTAGCCGGGCACCTCCGCGTTGGTGGAATCGACCATGAACAGGTCGACACCGGCGGCGCCGAGCCGGGCGAAGCCGTTGAGGTCGGTGAGCCGCCCGTCCAGGGGTAACTGGTCGGTCTTGAAGTCGCCGGTGTGGAGCACGACACCCGCGGACGTGCGGATGGCCAGTGCCAGCGCGTCGGGAATGGAGTGGTTCGCTGCGAGGAACTCGACCTCGAACGGGCCGAACCTCTCCGTACGTCCCTCGGCGACCTCGAGTTGATACGCGTCGAGTCGGTGCTCGGTCAGCTTCGCCTCCACCAGGGCGAGCGTGAGCCGCGAACCGACGATCGGGATGTCGGGCTTCTCACGGAGCAGGAACGGCACGGCCCCGATGTGGTCCTCGTGTCCATGCGTGAGCACGACGGCCTCGATCCGGTCGAGTCGGCCCCTGATGTAGTCGAAGTCGGGGAGGATCAGGTCGACCCCGGGCTGATGGTCCTCCGGGAACAGCACGCCGCAGTCGACCACCAGCAGGCGGCCCGACTGCTCGAAGACCGTCATGTTCCGCCCGATCTCGCCCAGCCCGCCCAGCGGGACGATGCGCAGACCCCCCTCGACTAGTGGCGGGGGGGCCGTGAGCTCCGGATGCGGATGGCTCACAGCAGGTCCGCCGCCACGAGGTCGTCGCGCAGCTGGGCGACCTCGGCGTCGGTGGCGGCCGGCAGCGGAGGGCGCATGGCCCGGCTCGGCAGCACGCCGGCGAGCTGCAGCGCGGCCTTGGCCATGATCGCCCCCTGAGTGCGGGTCATGATCGCACGCACAGCGGGCAACAGGGCCCGGTGCAGCCCGATCGCCCCGGCCAGCTCACCCGCGTCGACGGCACGGACCATCGCGGCATAGCGGGCGGCCGCCACGTGGGCGACGACGCTCACCATGCCCACGGCACCCTGGGTCAAGTGCGCGAGGTTGAGGGCGTCGGAGCCGCAGTAGTAGGCCAGCTCGGTCCGCGCGAGCACCCACGACGACTCGTACAGGTCGTCCTTCGCGTCCTTGACGGCCACGATCCGGTCGTGCTCGGCCAGCCGGACCAGCGTCTCGGTGGTGATCGGGATGCCCGACCGCGCCGGGATGTCGTACAGCATCACCGGCAGCGCGGTCGCGTCGGCGACGGCCGTGAAGTGCTCGACCAGGCCGGACTGCGGCGGTTTGTTGTAGAACGGCGTGACGACGAGCAGTCCGTCGGCGCCCGCCTTCTCGGCCTGTCGGGCGAGCTCGACGCTGTGGTGGGTGCTGTACGTCCCGGCTCCCGCGACGACGACCGCGCGGTCACCAACGGCATCGCGAACCACCCGGATGATCTGTTCCTTCTCGGTGTCGGTGGTGGTGGGGCTCTCGCCGGTCGTACCACTGACGACGAGGCCGTCACAGCCCTCGTCGACGAGATGGCTGGCCAGCCGGGCCGCGCCGTCGAGGTCGAGTGCGCCGTCGTCGCGGAACGGCGTGACCATCGCGGTGAGGACGCGCCCGAAGGGTGCCGCGGAGCTGGTGCGGAGGTTGTCGGCCATGCCCGGAAGGCTACCGCCCGGGCCCGACCCGGTTGCCGCCGTCGACCGTCACGGTGCGACCCTGCCGTTGGCCTCGAAGGCGGCGTGGGTCAGCGGCATCAACCGCGCCCACTCGGCCTCCATCTTCTCCGCCACCATCTCGATCTCCCGCTGCGGAAAGGACGGGAACCGGGAGTCCTCGCGCCTGGTCCGCAGGGACAGGAAGTTCATCAGGGACCGGGCGTTGAAGGTGACGTACATCGAGGAGTAGATCGTCACCGGCAGCACGATCCGGGCCACCTCGCGCGCGATTCCCGCCGCCAGCATGCGCTGGTAGGCGGCGTAGGCCTCGGTGCACACGCGCCGGGTCTCCGCGTCGACCAGCGCGTGCTGCTCCACGGTGCCGTCGACGAACGTGTAGTGCCCGGGCTTGCCTTCCTGCACCAGCTTGCGGTCCGCGGCCGGCACGTAGAAGACGGGCCGCAGCTCGCGGTACCGCCCGCTCTCCTCGTTGTAGCTGGCCATCCGGTGTCGCATGTGCTCGCGGAAGACGAAGATCGGGGCATGCACGTAGAAGGTCATCGAGTTCTGCTCGAACGGGGTCCCGTGCCGGTCCCTCATCAGGAAGTTGATCAGGCCCTTCGAGGTGCGGGCGTCCGATTCGACGTCCTCGAGGGACTGCTCTCCCTTAGTGGAGACCCTGGCCGCGAAGAGGACGTCGGAGTCGTGGGCGCTCGATCGAACCAGCTCGACGGTCATGTCGCTGCGGAACTC
>DATFBR010000208.1:0-2194 GCA_035253685.1 Jiangellaceae bacterium | reverse complement strand
TTCGCTGCTGGTCAACGAGGTCAACACCATGCCGGGGTTCACGCCGACGTCCATGTTCCCGATGTTGTGGGCCGCGACCGGACTCGACTATCCGGCGCTCGTCGACCGCCTTCTCACCACCGCCCTCACCCGCTCCACCGGCCTTCGCTGAGGCATGCAGACCCACCCCGTCCGCAACTTGTGCACCAGGGTCGGGCGCGGAGGCGTGATGCGGGCGGGTCGTTGAGCAGGGGTGTCGGTAGTGCAGCGGCAACCTGTGTGATGACGTGCGGTCCCGGTTTGCAATGCGCCCGGGTCGGGGGGAGAATCGCTGTGGTTGACGACCCAGCCAATACTCCGAGAGGAGATGGCTGGCGTGTCCGAAACCCCGGTTGGCGAGGCCGGCCCTCGGCCCACGAGGCCGGCGTCTTTTCGTTGGTCGCAGCAGTGCGTGGATGACGCCGTTGTGATCCGTCTCGCCGGCGAGATGGACCTTTCGACGGCAGCGGAGTTGCGCCGACTGCTGGAGGCTGTAGAGACGGACGCGGCGGCAACGATTGTGCTCGACATGTCAAAGGTCAGTTTCATCGATGCGCATAGCATCGGTGTCATCCTCCATGCCTCGATGGCCGCGGAGGTGCGTGGTCAGGTGCTGCAGGTTGACGGGCTGCGCGGACTGCCGGCTCGCGTCGTCCGGCTCCTGGGGCTGGAGTCGATGTTCGCGCGCAGCAGCCAGACATCGGAAGGGAATGTCGGTGGATAAGGGTGATGCGACGTCGGCGATGCCGGAGGAGGCGTTGTCGCTGGAGGAGCGGAAGCGACGCGCTGACCTGTGGGAAGCCGGCGCTGATGAGCGGGAGCGGCTGGCCGACGAACGAGAGCGGCTCGCCGACGAGCGGGAGGCACTGGCCGACGAGCGCGAAGGGCTGGCCGATCGACACGAGCGCGCACTGGACCGCCGCGAAGTGGATCGGCAGGCTCAGCTCTCGTCCACCGGTGACGTCGAAGGGCCGACGGAGACGGCCATGGCGCAGGTCGCACTGCGCCGCGCCGAGGCCGCCGTGCGGCGAGCCGACGCGGAGTTGACCCGCGCGCGGCAGGCTGCCGCTCGGGTCGGGGCACGCGCTGCTCGGCATCTGGTCGGAAGCGAGCGGGCCGCGGCAGCTCAGCACGCCGAGAAGATCGTGGACGTCGACGACCGCGCATGGTTGGCAGATCGGCGCGATTTCGTTGCCGCCGAACGGGAGGCGCTTGCCGCTGAGCGGGACGAGATCGCCGACCAGCGCGACGAAACGGCCGAGCTGCGCGAGCGCCTGGCCGACGAACGGGAGCGCACGGCATTGGAGAGAGAGCGAGGCCACGACGCCGCATGGCGAAACGGCCGCCCGGCGACCGCCGCGTGGCTGACCGCAAGCCAGGAACACGTGTCGCACGCGGCCCTGCGCGCCAAGGGCGAGCACCAGCGCGAGCGGGCGGCAAGCAGCCGGCGGGCCGCGGCGAAGGACCGGTCCCGCACTGCCGCTGTGTGGGGTCCGCAGGAATACGGGCCGACGTTGGTGGCCAGCTTCGCCCGGCTCGCCCGGGGACTGTTCGACTCCGACGATGTGAGCGGCGCGCTTCCGCAGGTGCTGAAGTTCACCGTCGGTGCCGTGGCGGGATGCGACTGGGCGAGCATCACGCTGTGGCGCAACGGACGCGTCGTCGGCAGTGTGACGAGCGACGCTGTCGCCGCCGAACTCGACGACATACAGTTCGGCACCGGACTCGGCCCGGCCACCGAAGCACTGCAGAGCGAGAACCCCATCTACGTGCCCCGGCTGGGCGACTCGCCGCGCTGGCCGGCGCTGGCGGATACCGCTGCTCAGCTGGGCGTGGCCAGCTGCCTGTCATATGGCCTGTTCCTGCACCAGCCGGCCCAATGGTCGCCGCTCGGTACGTTCAGCCTGTACAGCGCGACATCCGAGGCTTTCAGCGAGGAAGATCAGGAGTTCGGCTCCATCCTGGCCGCATATGTTGCCGTGGCCGTCGCCATGGCCGACCATCGCGACGAGGTCGACCGTCGCGAAGCGGCGCTGCACCGGGCGCTGAGCACGCGCGACGTCATCGGGCAGGCCAAGGGCATCTTGATGGAACGCCAACGCCTTTCCGCGGGCCATGCCTTCGACGTGCTGCGGCGTGCATCTCAACGCCTGAACCGCAAGATCACCGACGTCGC
>DATFBR010000207.1:0-17033 GCA_035253685.1 Jiangellaceae bacterium | reverse complement strand
CGTGACCAGCGACGGCGTCGACCGCCTGGTCGCGTTCTGTGCCGAGGCGCTCGAGATCGCGGAGGACAAGGGTGCGGAGTCGATGCTGGCGTTCGCGACGTCGGCGCTGCGTGAAGCCACCAACGGCGACAAGGTGATCGAGCGCATTCGCGAGAAGACCGGGCTCGACCTGCGAGTGCTCGGCGGTTAGGACGAGGCCCGCCTGACCTTCCTGGCCGTCCGGCGGTGGTACGGCTGGTCCAGCGGGCGACTGTTGTGCGTGGACATCGGCGGCGGCTCTCTCGAGATCGCCGTCGGCATCGACGAGGACCCGGACACCGCCGTCTCCCTACCGTTGGGAGCGGGCCGGCTCACTCGCGCCTGGTTCACCGCGGACCCGCCGGCCAAGTCCGAGATCCGTGAGCTGCGCCGCCATGTCCGAGCGCAGGTGGCGTCCGTGGTCGGTGCGGTCAGCCGATTCGGCCGTCCCGACAAGGCGGTGGCGACGAGCAAGACGTTCCGCTCGATCGCCCGCGTAGCCGGAGCGGCATCGTCGGATGAGGGCCCCTACATCCGGCGGACGCTCGAGCGTGCCGCCGTGGCCGACATGGTCTCCAGGTTCGCCCGGATGGACACCGCGGAGCGGTCCCGGCTCCCCGGCGTCTCGGCCAAGCGGGCAGCGCAGCTGCTCGCCGGTGTCATCGTGGCCGACGCGACCATGGACCTGTTCGAGATCGACTCGCTGGACATCTGCCCCTGGGCGTTGCGAGAAGGGGTCATTCTCCGCCGCCTGGACAACCTGCCCGATGCTGCGGCGTAGCGCGCCGGAGCGCGACTGACCCGCCTACGCTGTGACCCGTGACCGAACCACGACGGGATCTGTCGGAGGTGTTGCGCGTTCCCGATGCGCCGGTCGGCCTGTCGACGGCGTCGGTGTACCCGCAGAGCGCCACCGTGGCCTTCGAGATGGCGGAGTCGCTCGGTTACGACGGTGTGGAGGTCATGGTCTGGACCGACCCGGTCAGCCAGGACATCGGCATGGTCGAGGACCTGGCCCAACGACACCGGCTGCCGGTGTTGTCGATCCATGCGCCGTGTCTGCTCATCACGCAACGCGTCTGGTCGCCCGATCCGTGGGAGCGCCTCACCCGCACCGTCGATGCCGCCCAGCGCCTCGGCGCGCCGACCGTCGTCGTCCATCCACCGTTCCGGTGGCAGCGTGACTACGCCCGCCGATTCGTGCGAGGCGTCGCCGACCTGGAGAAGGAGACCGGCGTCGCGATCGCGGTCGAGAACATGTACCCGTGGCGCGCGGCCGGCCGGGAGATCGCCGCCTACGCACCCGACTGGGACCCCACCGACGAGCCCTACGCGCACAACACGCTGGATCTGTCGCACACCGCGGTGTCCGGCTCGAATGCCCTCGTCATGGCCGACGTGCTCGGCGACCGGCTGGCCCACGTCCACCTCGCCGACGGCACCGGCTCGGCGCGGGACGAGCACCTGGTTCCAGGCCGTGGCAACCAGCCGTGTGCCGCGCTGCTCGAACGTCTCGCACAGCGGGGTTGGGCGGGCGGGATCGTGGTCGAGGTGGCCACCCGGCGGGCACGGACGGCCGACGAGCGCGAGGCGGATCTCGCCGAGGCGCTGGCATTCGCCCGCCTCAACCTGGCCACTGCACTGGTCGACACGGCCTTTGCGGTTGCCTCCGACGGCACCGCCGTGCAGGTGCTCCGCGGATCCGTCCCATGAGCCTGTTCGCGCTCACGTCGGTTCAGCGGCCGGCTATGCGGGCGATGCCGACGTGATCAGGGGACGTGTTCCTGTGCGGGCGAGCGGACGCGGGCGCGCCGGACGGCGGCCCGGGGGACCGGATACGCGCGGTGAGATCCTGGCCGCGGCGCGTGCCGAGTTCTCCGAGCGCGCATACGACGGGGCGTCGATCCGAGCCATCGCCGGCCGGGCCGGCGTGGACCCAGCACTGGTCCACCACTACTTCGGCACCAAGGAACATCTGTTCCTCGAGGCGATGGAGGTCCCGTTCGCACCCTCGGAAGTGGTCGGTGAGATCTTCTCCGGGTCGATGGACGGCGTCGGGGAGCGCGCGGTGCGCAGGTTCCTCGAGGTGTGGGGTGACCCGGTTCGCCGGACGCCCATTCTGGCCATGCTGCGCTCGGCCATGAGCAACGAGGCGGCGGCTGCGCTGCTTCGCCAGTTCGCGCGCCGGACCATCCTCACCAGAGCCGTGGCAGGGCTGGATCTGCCCGACCGCGAGCTGCGGGTCGAGGCAGCGGTCTCGCACTTGATCGGCCTGGCCCTGGTGCGGTACGTGGTCAAGATCGAACCGGTCGCGTCCGTCTCCGACGACGAGCTGGCGGTCCTGGTCGGACCGGTGATCCAGCGATATTTCGACGAGTAGAGCCGAACGTCCCAGCGGGGCCGCCGCCCCTCCCCCTTCCCTACCCCCAACATGTGGCTGGCTCGGAACGTCTCGTTGCGCGATGACACGTTGCGGACCAGCCACAAGATGCGATGCAGGCGGACGGTGGACGTGTGCGCACTTGACGACCGGCGAGTTCGAGGGGGATTATTCAACGTATGATGAAATCAAGCCTGTCCACTGCATCGCCGACGACCACTGCGGCGGATGTGGCGGCGGTCCGGATCGAAGGCCTGCGGGTGGTGCGCGGTGACCGCGTCGTCCTCGACGGGTTCGACCTCACGGTGCGCAAGGGCAGCCTGACCGGTCTGATGGGGCCGAACGGCAGTGGCAAGACGACGCTGATGCGAGCCATCGTGGGTGTCCAGAAGATCGCCGCCGGCCGCGTAGACGTGCTCGGCCGGCCGGCCGGCTCGCCCGAGCTCCGGCACCGGATCGGCTACGTCACGCAGGCACCGAGCGTCTACGGCGACCTGACTGTGACGCAGAACCTGCGTTACTTCGCGGCGGTGCTCGGCGCCGACCGAACGCACGTGGACCGGGCGATCGGCCAGGTGGACCTCGCCGCGCACGCCGACGACCTGGTCAGCCGGCTGTCCGGCGGTGAGCGGTCCCGGGTTTCGTTGGCGGTTGCCCTCCTCGGAGATCCGGAGCTGCTCGTTCTGGACGAGCCGACGGTCGGGCTCGACCCGGTGCTGCGTCGCGACCTGTGGACCCTGTTCAACGAGCTCGCCGGCCGCGGAGTGACGATCTTCGTGTCCAGTCACGTCATGGACGAGGCCGAGCGCTGCGGGCGGCTGCTGCTGCTGCGCGACGGCAAGCTTCTCGCCGACGACACCTTGCCGAAGCTACTCGAGCACACCGGTGCCGGCGCTGCCGAAGCGGCGTTCTTGCACCTCATCGACGAGGAGGCCAGCCGATGAGCATACGGATCACCCTCGCCACGGCGAGCCGAGTGCTCACGCAGCTCCGCCACGATCCGCGGACGCTGGCGCTGCTGTTGTTCGTGCCGTCCGTGCTCATCACCCTGCTGTGGTGGATCTACGACGGCGGGCGGATCTTCGACAGCATCGGACCCGCCCTGCTGGCCCTGTTCCCTTTCGTCAGCATGTTCCTCGTGACGTCGGTCGCGACGCTTCGGGAGCGCACGTCCGGGACGCTGGAGCGGCTGCTCGCGATGCCGACCGGCAAGCTGGACTTCCTGCTCGGCTACGCCCTCGCGTTCGGGCTGATGGCGGCCGCTCAGGCCATGATCGCTGCGGGCATTACGCTTGGACCTCTGGGGCTCGAGATCGCGGGGCCGGCCTGGTTGTTGGTCACGGTCGCCATCCTCGACGCCTTGCTCGGTGTGGCCTTGGGGCTGTTCGTCAGTGCGTTCGCCGCGACCGAGTTCCAGGTCGTGCAGTTCATGCCCGCACTGGTGCTTCCTCAGTTCCTGCTCTGCGGCCTGCTCATCGCCCGCGACGCGATGCCGCCGGTGCTGAGCGGCATCTCCGACGCGCTGCCGCTGTCGTATGCCGTCGACGCAATGCGCGAGGTCCAGGGCAATGCCGATCCACGCGTCTGGGGATATGCCGCGATCATCATCGGGTTCGCGGGCGGCCTGCTCGCTCTGGGCGCCGCCACGCTTCGCCGCCGGACCGCCTGAACCCTGCTATCGCGCGGAGGGCGTAGCCTGACGCGGTCTGGGCTGGTGATCGGAAGGCAGGCCGACGTGGTCGGGCGGGTGCTGTTGGGTGTCTCGCGGAGCGAGCGGCTGCGCTACCTGGTGGAGAAGGCGCCGATCGCACGCAGCGTCGTGGCCCGGTTCATTGCCGGCGCCGAGACCGAGGACGCCGTGCGCGTCACCCGCGAGATCGTCGCCGACGGACTCACTGCAACGATCGATCACCTCGGCGAGGACACCGCCGACCGGGCGCAGGCCGAGGAGGCCGCGGCTGCTTACGTCGCCCTGCTCAAGGGCCTGAACGAGGCGGGTCTGACCTCCAGCGCCGAGGTCTCGGTGAAGCTGTCCGCCGTGGGGCAGGCCCTGGTCGGCGACGGCGAGCGGATCGCGCTGGACAACGCGCGCGAGATCTGTCAGGCGGCCGCGGACGTCGGCACCACCGTGACATTGGACATGGAAGACCACACCACGACGGACTCGACGCTTTCGATTCTCCACGACCTGCGCACCGACTTCCCGTCGACCGGCGCAGTCCTGCAGGCATACCTGCACCGAACTGAGGGCGACTGCCGTCGGCTCGCCCACGCAGAGTCGCGGGTGCGGCTGTGCAAGGGCGCGTACAACGAACCGGCGAGCGTCGCCTACCAGGGGATCAATGACGTCGACCGGTCCTACGTCCGGTGCATGAAGGTCCTGCTGGCCGGACAGGGATATCCCATGATCGCCACGCACGACCCGCGGCTGATCGAGATCGCGGGGTCGCTCGCCGCGCGCTACCGGCGTGAGCAGGGCAGCTACGAGTATCAGATGCTCTACGGCGTGCGGCCGGAGGAGCAGCGCCGGTTGGCGAGGTCGGGCGAGACGGTCCGCGTCTACGTTCCGTACGGCCACGAGTGGTACGGCTACATGATGCGTCGGCTGGCGGAACGTCCCGCCAACGTGATGTTCTTCCTGCGTTCGCTGGCAGGCCGGAAGTGAGCGTCGCGATCCTCGGCGCCGGCGTCATGGGCGAGACGCTCCTGTCGGGACTGCTGCGGGCCGGGCGGCGGGCCGAGGACCTGCTTATCAGCGAGCGCCGCACCGAGCGCAGCAAGGAGCTCGAGGAGCGCTACGGCGTCGACGTCGTGGACAACCCGACCGCCGCCCGGCGTGCCGACACGCTGGCACTGGTCGTCAAACCCCAGGACATGGGCATCCTGCTGAGTGAGATCGCCGACCATGTCCGGCCCGGGCAGCTGGTCGTATCCCTCGCGGCAGGCATCACGACGCGTTACATCGAGTCCCGGTTGCCTGATGGTGTGGCCGTGGTCCGGGTCATGCCGAACACGCCGGCACTGGTGGACGAGGGCATGGCCGCGATCTCGGCCGGTTCGAAATGCGACGAGGGCCACCTGCACGAGGCCGAACAGCTGCTGCAGGCGACAGGGAAGGTAGTGCGGGTACCCGAGAAGCAGCAGGACGCAGTCACGGCGATCTCCGGCACCGGCCCGGCCTATGTCTTCTTCGTCGTGGAGGCGATGATCGAAGCCGGTGTGCACCTGGGCCTGCCACGCGCGACGGCCACTGAACTCGTCGTCCAGACCGTGGTCGGCTCGGCCAAGCTGCTGCGTGAGACCGGTGAGCACCCCACCGTGCTGCGCGAACGGGTCACGTCGCCGGCGGGAACCACCGCGGCGGCAATGCGCCTGCTGGAGGAGGGAAAGGTCCGGGCCGACTTCCTCGCGGCGATCGAGGCGGCGCGGGACCGGTCGCGCGCTCTCGCCGCCGCCGGCGATGAATGACGAGATCGGGGTCGTCCGGGTCGGACCCGATGACTGGGTGGTATGGCGGGACATACGCCTGAAGGCCCTGCAGGACGCACGCACCGCGTTCGGCTCCACCTATGAAAGCCAGGTGGGGCGAACCGAGCAGCAGTGGAGGGATCGGCTTCATCCTGCGAACGGCCTGACCTGCCTGGCGATGCTCCATGGTCGGATCGTCGGGATGGCTGCGGGCCACCCAGAGGGCGACGGGGTCGTCGAACTGATCTCCATGTGGGTCTCGCCCGATGCCCGCCGGCGGGGCGTTGGTGACGCGCTCGTCGACGAGGTCGTGCACTGGGCCCGGGAGCGGCACGCCGACGCCGTCGAGTTGTGGGTGACGCGCGGTAACGACCCGGCCGAGCGGCTCTACGCCCGGCACGGGTTCGTCTCCACCGGCGTCACCAAGCCGCTGCCGTCCAATCCCGCCCTCGACGAGTTCGCAATGCGCCTCCCGTTGTCTACGCCGGTCCCGTCGCCGTCTGGGCCGGCGTGAGAGGAACGCCGGCTCCAGGCGCCGACGAGCCCGCTGCCCATCCGCCCGCGTTGGCGTGAGAGAGGAACGCCGGCTCCAGGCGCCGACGAACCCGCTGCCCGTGCGCCCGCCCGCGTGATCGTTGAACCGTTACTGGGCGACGAACGCCAGTAATGGTTCAACCACATCGCCTATACCGCTCATTGCGGTGCGGTTGCGGTTGGAGGGCCGGCTTCGACCCGGCGACGGACGTCGGCCAGCGACTCGGATGGGTCGGCCGGCCCATCGACCGCCCAGGTGGCCCCGGACCGGGCGAGATCGTCGACGGTGATCCCCGGCACCAACAGCCCGACGACGTCGTAGCCGACCGGCGGATCGAGCCTGGCCACCAGGTCTGCCAGCTCGTCGGCAGTGAGCGGACCGCTGTCGGTGCCGAGCGGGAAGATGCCGTCCCAACGGCGAGCCCTCGCGATGGGTCGTGCACGTGACAGGGTCGCGGCGACCCAGATCGGTGGCCGCGGCCGCTGGAATGCGGGCGGATTGAGGTGGGCGTGCACGTGGTAGTGGTCGCCGTCGTGGTCGACCGGGTCGCCACGGAGGAAGGAGTCGAGCAGAGGCAGTCCTTCGTCGAGCATCGCGGCGTGAACCCGGGCGTCGGTGGGCTCGCCGAACGCGCCGTACTCGATGTCGGCCGGCACGCCCAGGCCGACCCCGACGATCACCCGCCCGCGGCTGATGTGATCGAGCGTCGTGATCTCTTTCGCCAGCTTCCAGGGCCGTCGGCGGGCGAGCGGGGTGACCATGACTCCGAGCCGGACGCGGGTCGTCCGCGCTGCGATCGCGCCGAGGAGAACCCAGGGGTCGAGCATTTTCGGACGCGCCACGGCGTCGAGCTGGAGGTGATCCCAGAGGAAGAAGCCATCCCATCCGGACCGCTCGGCGGCGACTGCAAGGTCGACCAGCTCACGCGGATCTCCGGCGTTGGGCATGCTGACCGCGCAGCGCATGCGTCGTGTCTACCCGATCTCACCGACCGCGGTGATCGGGTTCGTCGGCGCCCGCACACAGCTGTCCGAGGGGCGTGGGCAAGCGCATGCCGCGTTGGTGCCCACGAACGCCTCGTGAGCAGCGTCTAAGGTCGAGGCCATGGAGTCGGTGCACGTCGTCTGGGACGACTCGCTGACCCGTTACGACTTCGGCCCCTCGCACCCGATGAGTCCGGTCCGGCTGGATCTGACCATCCGCCTCGCCCGGGCGCTCGGTGTGCTCGACCGTCCCAACGTCCACGTGATCAAGCCCACCGTCGCCGGCGACGATGTGCTCACCACGGTTCACACCCCCTCGCTGGTTGCTGCCGTACGTCGCGCGGCCTACGACCTCGACCACGGCCTCGGCACCGAGGACAACCCGTGCTTCACTTCGATGCACGAGGCCAGCGCGACGATCGTCGGAGGCTCAGTTGACGCCGCGTTGGCCGTGTGGGAAGGACGCGTCGCGCACGGTGTGAACATCACCGGGGGTCTGCACCACGCCATGCCGGACCGGTCGTCGGGGTTCTGCGTGTACAACGACGTCGCAGTCGCGATCCGGGCGCTGCTGGACGCCGGGGCGGAACGGATCGGGTACGTCGACGTCGACGTCCACCACGGCGACGGCGTGCAGGCGATCTTCTACGACGACCCGCGAGTGCTGACCGTCAGCCTGCATGAGAGTCCACGCACGCTGTTCCCCGGCACCGGGTTCCCGGACGAGATCGGCGGGCCGGGTGCCGAGGGCACCTCCGTGAACGTCGCCCTGCCCATCGGGACGACCGACGCCGGATGGCTACGTGCCTTCCACGCCGTCGTCCCCCCACTGTTGCGCGCCTGGCAGCCACAGGTGCTGGTGACCCAGCACGGGTGCGACAGCCACGTGGAAGACCCACTGGCACACCTGGCGCTGACCGTGGACGGTCAGCGCGTCTCCTACGCGGTCCTGCACGGCCTGGCCCACGAACTCTGCTCCGGTCGCTGGCTGGCCACCGGTGGTGGTGGATACGCAGTTGTCGACGTGGTGCCGCGGGTCTGGACCCACCTGATCGCCGAGGCGTCCGAGGCGCCCATCGAGCCCGGGACGAAGGTTCCGGCGTCGTGGCGGGAGCACGTCACGCTCAGGTTCGGCCGGCGCGGACCCGCCCGGATGACCGACGGCAACGCGGTGGAGTACAACGACTGGGCGGCAGGATACGACCCGGGGGACTGGCTCGACCAGGCCGTCGTGGCCACCCGCAAGGCGGTCTTCCCATGGCATGGCATCGATCCTGGTTGGTGACCTCCCTTCCCCATCAGTCACATGCGCATCTACGATGCGGGCACGCGGTGTTCACGGATCGCGCTGTCGAAGGCGCGACGGACACGGCGCGGAGGTCGGGTGCGATGAGCACGAAGGGGCAAGGTGGGGGTCTCGGAGAGGTGAGGTTCCTCACCGTTGCCGAGGTGGCGTCCGCGATGCGGGTCTCCAAGATGACCGTCTACAGGCTGGTACACGCGGGCACGCTGCCGGCCATCCAGGTCGGCCGGTCCTTCCGGATTCCCGAGCAGGCCGTGTCCGATTACCTGCGCGACTCGTACGTCCAGGCCGGCTGAGCGCGCTCTCGAGCCAGTGCCCGCTCCATGCGGGGTAGGCTTGCGCCGGTACACGCGGGCAGCGGTCCGCGTCATCGACCTGTGTCGCAGGTTGTCTGCCTGCGAACTCGAGACCGCACGACCGACGAGCGAGGGTGCCCCGTGGGCTCTGTGATCAAGAAGCGCCGCAAGCGGATGGCGAAGAAGAAGCACCGCAAGCTGCTGCGCAAGACGCGTGTTCAGCGTCGGCGTCAGGGAAAGTAAACGGTCAGGCCGTCCGCCGGGTCGGGCCATCGGGGCGAAGGAGGGCCGGTGTCGCAGGTCGTCATGGTGACCGGGGTCGCGCGCTATCTCGGCGCGTGCTTCGCCCGCATGCTCGCCGACGATCCTGATGTCGCCCGGGTCGTCGGAGTCGACGTCATCAAGCCCACCCACGACATCGGAAACAGCGAGTTCGTGAAGGCAGACATCCGCAACCCGGTGGTCGCGAAGATGATCGCCCGCGCCAAGGTCGACACCGTCGTCCACATGAACGTTCTGGCCACACCGCTCGACGCCGGGGGACGGGCGCCGCAGAAGGAGATCAACGTCATCGGCACGATGCAGTTGCTCGCCGCCTGCCAGAAGTCAGCGACGGTGAGCCGCCTGGTGGTCAAGTCCTCGACGACCGTCTACGGCGCCAGCCCTCGTGATCCCGCGATGTTCACCGAGGACATGGCTCCGAAGGTGCTGCCGCGGTCCGGATACGCAAAGGACTCGGTCGAGGTGGAGGGGTACGTGCGGGGTTTCTCGCGTCGCCGTCCCGACGTCGGCGTCACGATGCTTCGCTTCGCGAACTTCATGGGCCCGACGGTGCGGACGCCGCTGACCGAGTACTTCATGCTGCCGGTGCTGCCCGTCGTGCTGGGTCACGACGCCAGGCTGCAGTTCGTCCACGAGGACGACGGGCTGGCGGCGCTTCGCCGCGCGACCGTGGAGAATCACCCTGGCACCTTCAACGTCGCCGGTGACGGCATCCTCATGCTGAGCCAGGCAGCGCGACGAGCGGGCCGGCCGGTGCTACCGGTGCCCGGGCTCGCATCCTCGGTGGTCGGGGGATTGATGAAGCGGTCCAAGATCGCCGACTTCTCGCCCGAGCAGATCCGATTCCTCACCTACGGCCGCGGAGTGGACACGGGCCGTATGCGCAAGCAGTTCGGCTTCCGGCCGATGCACACCACCGCCCAGGCGTTCGCGGCTTTCGTCGACACACGCAGCCGCGACGGCGTCCTCGACCGCGATCGGGTGGGCTCGGTCGAGCAGATGCTCGTGGGCGCGCTGAATCGGACCGGGTCCGATGGCTGAGCGGTCGGCGAACCAGGGCGCCCGAACCGAACCGGCGGCTGCGGAGCGGGCGACGCGCGCGCGCTCCAAGCCGAGCCAGCCCGCGGACGGCGCCCGCCGAGTCGAGGCCGGCGACGGCGCCCGCCGGATCAAGGCAGTACCGAAGGTGCGACGCGTCACCCCGGCGTCCGCCGCCCGCCGGGTCAAGCCCGCGCGAGCCCGGACCGCAAGGGCCGCGTCCGGTTCGTCGGCGTCCGCCGCCGCCGACGGCGGGACGTCCACCACCGGACCGCGTCGGACCGTTGTCGGCGAAGGTGCCGCGGTCGGCTCGGCGGCCGTGGACGAGCTGCTCAAGGTTCTCGGCGAGGTGGCCACGCAGTTGTTCGGCCCGGACGGCGAGGAGCGGGCGGTCCAGGCGATCACCTTCCTGCGTCGGCGGCTGACCGGCGACTACGACGTCGACCCCTTCGGCTTCGACGAGGAGCTCACCGAGACGGCCCTCCTCCCGCTCCTGCGACCGCTGTACCGGTACTGGTTCCGGGTCGACGTGCGCGGCGCCGAGAACATCCCGGCGGAGGGTGCCGCCCTGATCGTCGCCAACCACTCCGGCACGATCCCGCTCGATTCGCTGATGACACAGGTCGCCGTCCACGACGAAAACCCGTCGCGGCGACACCTGCGGATGCTCGGCGCCGACCTCGTCTTCCAGCTGCCGTTCGTCGCCGACCTCGCTCGCAAGAGCGGTACCACGCTCGCCTGCAACGAGGACGTCGAACGCCTCCTCGACGCCGGTGAGCTCGTCGGCGTCTGGCCGGAGGGTTTCAAGGGCATCGGGAAGCCGTTCGCCGATCGGTACAAGCTGCAGCGGTTCGGTCGAGGCGGTTTCGTGGCGGCCGCCATGCGGTCAGGTGCGCCGATCATCCCGTGTGCGATCGTCGGCGCGGAAGAGACCTATCCGCTGATCGGCAATCTGGGTGGACTCGCGCGTCTGCTCGGCCTGCCGTACGTGCCGGTGACGCCGACGTTCCCGTGGCTCGGACCGCTCGGCCTCGTTCCCCTGCCGTCGAAGTGGATCATCGAGTTCGGTGAGCCGATTCTCACCGACGTCCACCCCGCAGGTGCGGCGGACGATCCGATGCTCGTCTTCGATCTCACCGACCGGATCCGCGAGACCATCCAGCAGACGCTGTACTCGCTGCTCGTCCGCCGGCGCAGCACGTTCTTCTGACCGATCCTCGGCGCGTCATCAGCTGCGGCGATCGCGGCGGCGCGCAAGGGCGATGCCGCCGAGCGCGCCACCGATGGCGCCTGCGCCCGCGGCCACGCCGATGGCCGTGTTACGCCGCCGTGCCCGGTAGTCGAGGATCCGCCAGCCGTGCTCCTTGGCGTGCGCCCGCAGGGCGGAGTCCGGGTTGATCGCGCAGGGGTATCCGACCAGGGAGAGCATGGGAATGTCGTTGGCCGAGTCGCTGTAGGCCGAGCAATGCTCGAGCTCGAGACCTTCCCTGGTCGCCAGCGCACGCACAGCCTCGGCCTTGGCCTGTCCGTGCAGCAGGTCGCCGACCAGGCGGCCCGTGTACACCCCGTCGACGTGTTCGGCGACCGTTCCGAGCGCCCCGGTGAGCCCGAGCCTCTTGGCGATGATCGTGGCGACCTCGACGGGTGCCGCCGTGACCAGCCAGACGAGCTGGCCCTGGTCGAGGTGGCTCTGGGCGACGGCTCGGGTGCCCGGCCACACCTTCTCACGCACGACGTCGTCGAAGATCTCCTCGGCCATCTCCTCCAGTTCCCCGACCGAGCGGTGGGCGATGAACGACAGGGCGGCGGAGCGGGCACTGTCGACGTGTTCGGGGTGCTCGGCGCCGAGGCGGAACCGCACCTGCTGGTAGCCGAAACCGGCGATGTCGCGAAGCTTGAACAGCTTCCGGGCGTACAGGCCGCGGGCCAGGTAGAAGATCGCCGCGCCACGCAGGACGGTGTTGTCGAGGTCGAAGAACGCGGCGCCGCGCGCGCCGGGTGTGCCGTCGACGCCGGCCTCGGCCTCAGCGGCCGCGGCGGAGGCCTGGCCGGCGAGCACGGACCGGTCACGTAGGCTCCTGGACTGCCGGAAAGGCATGGCCCGAGGGTAACGGCACGGACGAGACCCATGGCCTGCCCGCAGCAGAGGCCGAGGAGATGGGGCGGGCGATGACCGCTGCGAGACACGGATCTCGGGTCCTGCTACTCGGGAAGCCCGACTGCCATCTCTGCGAAGAGGCTCGCGCGATCGTGTCCCGCGTCTGCACCGACATGCACGTGACCTGGGAGGAGCGCAGCATCGTCGACGACCCGGAACTGCAGCGGCGCTACGCCGACCAGATCCCGGTGACGTTCGTCGACGGCCGTCAACACGACTACTGGCGGGTCGACGAGGCACGGCTGCGGTCTGCCCTGGCGGGCTGATGCCTGCCGATCGACTCACCCCCGTCATCCCGGCTCCGGTATCCATGGTCGCGGCGGGCGAGCCGTTCGTCCTCGACGGCTCGACCCGAGTCTCGGCGGAGGGTGACGCCGCGACCGTCGCCGGCTACCTCGCGGAGGCGTTGCGCACACCGACCGGACTGCCGCTGGCAGTAACGCCGGACCCAGCGACCCACGGTGCGATCTCACTCCGCCTCGACGGGGACACCAGCCTGGGTGCGGAGGGTTATCACTTCGATGTCACTGCTGCGAGCATCCGCATCCGCGCCTATGAACCGGCCGGCCTGTTCCGAGGAGTCCAGACGCTCCGCCAGTTGCTGCCTGCCGTCGTCGAGCAGGGCACGGCGCAGGCCGGACCCTGGCAGGTCCCGGGCGTCCGCATCGTCGACCGGCCGCGGTTTCCCTGGCGTGGCGCCATGCTGGATGTCGCACGCCACTTCTTCACCGTTGACGAGGTCAAGCGGTTCATCGATCTGGCCGTGCTGTACAAGATCAATACTGTTCACCTGCATCTCACCGACGACCAGGGCTGGCGGATCGCGATCGACAGCCGGCCCGAGCTGACCGGGATCGGGGCGAGCACCAAGGTCGGTGGTGGCCGCGGCGGCTTCTACACGAAGGCCGACTACGGGGACATCGTCGAGTACGCCGGCCGGCGGTACGTCACGGTCGTTCCCGAGATCGATGTTCCGGGCCACACGAACGCTGCACTGGCCTCGTACCCGGAGCTGAACTGCGACGGCCGGGCGCCGGAACCGTTCACCGGTACCGAGGTCGGGTTCAGTGCGCTGTGCCTGGACCTGCCCTCGACGTACGAGTTCTTGACCGACGTGTTCGCCGAGATCGCCGCGATGACCCCCGGGCCGTTCCTCCATGTCGGAGGTGACGAGGCCAGCACCATTGCGGAGCACGAGTATGCGGCGTTCGCGTCCCGGATCCAGAAGATCGTCACGTCCACCGGGAAGATTGTCGTCGGGTGGCAGGAGCTGGCGGCCGGCGAGCTCGAGCCTGGCACCGTCGTCCAGTACTGGAACCCGGGGGAGGGCCCGGCGAGGGTCGTCAAGGCTCTCGAGACGGGTGCGCGGGTGATCCTCTCCCCGGCGGATCGCGTATATCTGGACATGAAGTACGACGCGAGGACGGCTGTCGGAACCGACTGGGCCGGCCTCGTCGACGTTCGCGACGCCTATGCGTGGGATCCGGCGACGATCATCGAGGGCATGACCGAGCCGGACGTGATCGGGGTCGAGGCGGCGCTCTGGACCGAGACCGTGGCCGACATCGACCGGGTCGAGTTCATGACGATCCCACGGCTGCCCGCGATCGCCGAAGTGGCCTGGTCGCCCGCCGACCGACGCGAGTGGCACGACTTCCGCCGGCGACTGGCCGCGCACGCGCCCCGCTGGCAGGCCATGGGGGTCGACTTCCACCACTCGCGGCAGGTCCCGTGGCCATAGGCCGCCCCCCAACACCTCGTTGATCATGGCGAACCGGGGCTTCCGGAGCTGGCGAAGCGCCCCACTTCGCCATGATCAACGGGAGGGAGCGGTCAACTGAGGGTCGTCCCGGCCGATGTCGTTCACGGAATCGTGGGTGTCCGACTCGCGCGACTTTGTGCCTGCGTTCACAAGGACCTAGGCTGGGTTGCCGACGCAATCACCGGCCGCCGCCCCTACCGCGAGCGACCGGGCATACCCGGGAGAACCGTGACCCGTCGCACCCGCCACGTGCCGGCTGAGCCAGCCACGGACATCGCCAGCAGAGGCGTGCCCGAAGCCACCGTCGCGCGGCTGCCGCTCTACCTTCGCGCGCTGGCGACGTTGGCCGAACGCGGGGTGGCCACGGTCTCATCGGACGAGCTCGCCGAGTCGGCCGGAGTCAATTCGGCGAAGCTGCGCAAGGACCTCTCCTACCTCGGCTCGTACGGGACCCGAGGCGTCGGCTACGAGGTGGAGTACCTGCGGCGTCAGATCTCCCGGGAGATCGGCCTCACCCAGGACTGGCCGGTGGTCATCGTCGGGATCGGCAATCTCGGCCATGCGCTGGCGAACTACGCCGGCTTCGCCTCGCGAGGATTCCGCGTCGCCGGGTTGGTCGACGCAGATCCCACCCGCACCGGTGAGGTCGTGGCCGGGCTGGTCGTCCAGCACGCTGACGAGCTCGAACGTGTGATCCGGGAGCACGGCGTGGCGATCGGCGTCATCGCGACTCCAGCCCGGGCCGCCCAGCATGTGTGCGACCGCCTGGTCGCCGCCGGGGTGACGAGCATCCTCAACTTCGCGCCGATACTCCTGCAGGTGCCCGATGGTGTCGACCTTCGCAAGGTCGATCTGTCCATCGAACTGCAGATCCTGGCCTACCACGAGCAGCGCAAGAACGGTGCGCCGCTCGCGCTCACCGCGGAGCAGGCTGCGGAGCTCGCCCAGGCGGTGCGCGCATGAGCGTGCTGGTCGTCGGACTGTCCCACCGCAGTGCACCGGTGGACGTTCTCGAGCGTGCCGCGATCGGCCAGGACGCCCTCGGCAAGCTGCTGGACGAGATCCACACCTCGGAGTACCTGGCCGAGGCGGTCGCCGTCGTCACGTGCAATCGGGTCGAGATCTACGCCGATGCCGCGACCTTCCACGGCGGGGTGGACGAGATCCGGCGGCTGCTCGCGCGGCAGGTGGACGTCGACCTCGCACTGCTCACGCCCCACCTCTACGTCCACTACGAGGAGCGCGCCGTCGCCCACCTGTTCGAGGTGGCGACCGGACTCGACTCCATGGTGGTGGGCGAGAGCCAGATCCTCGGCCAGGTGCGCGAGGCGTACCGGACCGCCCAAACCTCCGGCACCGCCGGCCGGGTCCTGGGGGAGGTGTTCCGCACCGCGCTGCGGGTCGGCAAGCGGGCACATGCCGAGACCGGCATCGACGCCGCCGGCCGCTCCGTGGTCACCGTCGGGCTGGCCGCCGTGGCTCCGTCGGGTGTCGCGGGCCTGCGGGGTCTGGTGGTGGGCGCCGGTTCCATGGCCGCGCTCGCGACAACGACATTGGCCCGGGCCGGTGCGGAGGTGGTCGTGGCCAACCGCTCCGCCGACCGGGCCGCTCGGCTGGCCGAGTCCGCGGGTGGGCGTGCTGTCGCGCTGGCCGACCTTCCTGCGGCGCTGGATGCTGTCGACGTGGTCGTATCCTGCACCGGGGCCGCCGAGGTCGTGCTCCCCCACGAGGTGGTCGAGTCGGCCATCTCGCGCAGGGGCGGACGTCCGCTGCGCATCCTGGACCTCGCACTGCCCCATGACGTCGACTCCTCCGTTCGTTCGATCCCCGGCGTGGTGACCGCCGACCTTGCGACGCTGGCAGCCCACGAGGACACCGCCGCATCGGCCACCGAGGTGGCTGCGGTCCGCGCGATCATTGCCGACGAATTGGCCGGCTTCGCCGGGGCGCGCCGGCAGGCTCGGGTGGCGCCCACGGTGGTTGCGCTGCGGGCCATGGCCGACGACGTGGTGGCCGCCGAGCTGACCCGGATGGAGGGCCGCCTCCCCGGCCTCGACGGACGCACGCTCGACGAGATCGCGGCCACCGTGCGGCGCGTCGTGGACAAGCTGCTGCACGCTCCGACGGTCCGGGTCAAGGAACTCGCCGCAGAACCGGGCGGTGCGTCGTACGAGTCGGCGCTGCGCGAGCTGTTCGCCCTCGATCCGCGGGCGGTCGACGCCCTCGCCCACCCCGACCTCGACGGGGACGGGGGTGAGCTGCGATGACCACTGCCACCCTGCGCCTGGGCACCCGCGCCAGTGCGCTCGCTCTCGCCCAGGCGGAAGTCGTCGCCGCCGCCCTTACCGCAGCCGGGCGGGAGGTCGAGCTGGTAGAGATCAGCACCCGCGGCGATCTCTCCCGTGAGCCGCTGGCCGCCATCGGCGGTAGCGGGGTGTTCGTCAGCGCTTTGCGCGACGCCCTGCTGGCCGAGCGGATCGACCTGGCCGTCCACTCCTTGAAGGATCTGCCCACCGCTCCTGCGGACGGCCTCACGGTCGCTGCGATCCCGCGACGCGAGGATCCCCGTGACGTGGTGGTGGCGCGGGACGGACTCACGCTGGGAGAGCTGCCCGCCGGAGCCCAGGTAGGCACCGGCGCGCCTCGACGGATGGCACAGATCCGGGCGCTGGGCCTGGGGCTCGACCTGGTCCCCGTCAGAGGCAACGTGGATACGCGACTGAGACGCGTTGCCGACGGGACGCTGGACGCGGTCGTGCTCGCACGGGCCGGTCTCGCCCGTCTCGGTCGGCTCGACGAGGTCACCGAGG
>DATFBR010000206.1:0-8752 GCA_035253685.1 Jiangellaceae bacterium | reverse complement strand
GCGGGCGGCGGCACCGGCAGAATTCCGTGGGCCGTGCGTACGGTGCCCGATCCGAGCGCGACCGGAGACACCTTCAGTTCCTCGAGTCCGAGAAGGTCGAGGCCCGCGGCCGCAGCCACGATGTCGGCGATCGCGTCGAGCGCACCCACCTCGTGGAAGTGGACCTCCGCCGGCGCCACGCCGTGAACGCGGCCCTCGGCGGTCGCAAGGCGCTCGAAGACCGCCGTGGCGCGTTCGCGGACGGGGTGGCTGATCCTCCCGGTGTCGAGCAACACCCGGATGTCCGCCCACGTCCGTGCCGTCGCGGACTCGGTGCCGTCGACGTGGACCCGGAGGGCCCGCAGCCCCGCCCGGCTGGTCTCCTCGACCCGAAGGCGCACCGGCTCCGGAGCGACGGCGCCGACCGCGCCCTGCATGACCTCGATCGGGACACCGGCATCGACGAGTGCGCCGAGCACCATGTCGCCGGCGACCCCAGAGGAGCAGTCCAGCCAACCGATCATGTGACGGCTCTCGGCATCGCCCGGCGTGCGACGCGGGCGGCGTGGACGCCGGCGCCGAACCCGTTGTCGACGTTGACGACCACGACACCCGGAGCGCAGGAGTTCAGCATCGCCAGCAGGGCGGCCAGCCCACCGAGTGAGGCCCCGTACCCGACACTGGTCGGAACCGCGACGAGCGGCACCCCGGTCAAGCCGCCGACCACGGACGGCAGCGCACCTTCCATGCCCGCGACCACGACGAGGCAGTCGGCCCGGTCGAGGTCCTCGCGCACGGCAAGCAGGCGGTGCAGGCCCGCGACGCCGACGTCGGTGACGACGGTCACTCCCGCGCCGAACGCCCGTGCCGTGAACGCGGCCTCGCCCGCGACGGCGAGATCCGACGTGCCGGCCGCCACCACGACGACCTCGCCGAGCGGTGTCGGGAACGACCCCACTGCCGCGCACCGCGCGACGTCGTCGACCAGCGCCGATGTTCCGAACTCGGCCCGGACTGCTGCGAGAACCGCGTCGGTCAGGCGGGTGGCCACCGCCGGGCGTTCCGGGTGCGCCTCACGGAGGGTCCGCAGCAGCGTGACCACCTGTTCCGGAGACTTACCGGCCCCGTACACGACCTCCGGGTCGCCCGTGCGGGAGGCGCGGTCGGTGTCCAGGCGGGCGAAACCGAGGTCGCGCCAGCCCGGGTCGTCGTTCACCGGTCCGACGGTAGCCGCCCGCAGACGGTCGTCGGCGCCACGGTCCCCGAACGTGCTCCTGGCGCGCGGTGCTCCTAGGCTTGCCCGCGTGCCGGAACTGATCACGCGAGGGTTGGCGTACCTCGGGCCCGAGGCGACGTTCACCGAGGCCGCCGCCAGGAAGGTCGTCGACGGGGGCCCGCTGGTCCCGTTCCCGACCGTTCCCGCGGCGCTCGACGCCGTCCGCCAGCACGACGTCGACGGAGCGGTCGTGCCGGTCGAGAGCTCGGTGGAGGGATCGGTCAACGCGACCCTCGACGAGTTGATTCGCGGCGAACCGTTGGTGATCGCGGGTGAGGTGCTGCTTCCCGTCGCGATGGCACTCCTCGCGCGACCCGGCATCGACCTTGCTGACGTGCGCCGGATCGTGACCCATCCCGTGGCCGAGGCGCAGTGCCGCCGGTGGGTCGCCGCGAAGCTTCCGGATGCCCAGATCACCGTCACGACGTCCACGGCGGCGGCCGCGGCCGCCGTGGCGGCCGGTCGTGGTGGTCCGGACGGTCCATACGATGCCGCGATCGCCGCACCCGTGGCCGCCGAGCGGTACGGCCTGGAGACGCTGGCCCGCGGCATCGGCGACAACCCGGACGCCGTGACCCGGTTCGTCCTCGTCACCAGGCCGACCTCGCCAACGCCGCCGACCGGCGCCGACCGGACGAGCCTGGTCGCGTTCATCAGCGACGACCACCCGGGTGCGCTGTTGGAGATCCTCGAGCAGTTCGCCACCCGTGGCGTGAACCTGACCAGGATCGAGTCGCGACCCACGGGTCACGGGATGGGCCGCTACTGCTTCGCCGTGGACTGCGAAGGGCACGTGGCCGACGCGAGGGTCGGCGAAGCCCTGGTGGGCCTGCGGCGCGTTTGCGCCGACGTCCGGTTCCTCGGTTCGTATCCCCGCGCGGACGGCGTGCCGGCCACCGTTGGCCGCGGGACGTCGAACGCCGACTTCGCCGACGCCGAGGAGTGGTTGGCGCGGTTACGCGGCTGACCGTTGTCGCCGGGACGCCCCGGCTCAGGCCAGTCGCCGGACGTGTCTGGCGTGGCGCACGGTGCGGCGGGCGCTCGTTAGGCTGGGCGGGTGCTCGACCTGCGAGTGGTCCGTGACGACCCCGAACGCCTACGAGCCTCCCAGCGTGCCCGAGGCGAGCGGCCTGAGGCCGTGGACGAACTGCTGGCTGCCGACCGGGCCCGACGCGAGTCGCTGGCGGAGTTCGAACGGCTCCGAGCCGAGCAGAAGGCGCTCGGCAAGCAGATTCCGGGCGCACCCGGCGACGAGAAGCAGGTGCTCCTGGACAAGGCGCGGCACCTGGCGGCGGCGGTCAAGGCGGCGGAGGCGAATGCGGCCGGCACGCAGGAGATCTTCGACCGGACGGCCCTGGAGCTGTCCAACCTGATCGAGGACGGCGTCCCGGCCGGCGGTGAGGACGACTATGTCGTGCTCCACGAGGTCGGCCGGCGGCCCGAGATCGACCAGCCGCGTGACCACCTCGAGCTCGGCGAGGGGCTGCGGGCCATCGACGTCGCCCGGGGGGCCAAGGTCTCCGGCTCGCGGTTCTACTACCTGACCGGCGTCGGCGCCCAACTCGAGCTCGGCATCCTCAACCTGGCGATGACCAAGGCCACCGCCGCCGGGTTCACCGCCGTCATCACGCCGACGCTGGTCCGGCCGGAGATCATGGGCGGCACCGGCTTCCTGGGCGCCCACTCGGAGGAGGTCTACCGGCTCGAGGCGGACGATCTCTACCTGGTCGGCACCAGCGAGGTTCCACTGGCCGGTTATCACGCCGACGAGATCCTCGACCTGTCGGCCGGGCCGCTCCGGTACGCGGGATGGTCGGCCTGCTACCGCCGGGAGGCAGGATCGCACGGCCGGGACACCCGCGGGATCATCCGGGTCCACCAGTTCCAGAAGGTCGAGATGTTCTCCTACTGCCGCGCGGAGGAGGCGGTCGACGAGCACCGTCGGCTGCTGGCGTGGCAGGAGGAGATGCTCGCCGCCGTCGAACTGCCGTTCCGGGTGATCGACGTCGCCGCCGGCGATCTCGGATCGAGTGCCGCGCGCAAGTTCGACTGCGAGGCCTGGCTGCCTTCGCAGCAGCGCTGGATGGAGGTCACGTCGGCCTCCAACTGCACGACGTTCCAGGCCAGGCGGCTCGGCATCCGGGAGCGAACCGAGCACGGCACCCGGCCGGTGGCGACGCTCAACGGGACGCTCGGAACCACCCGATGGATCGTGGCGCTGCTGGAGAACCACCAGCGGGCCGACGGCTCGGTTCGGGTGCCCGCTGCACTGCAGCCTTATTTGGGCGGCCGCGCCCTGCTCGACCCCGTCGCGTGAGATCGACCGGATGGCGGCCGAAGCTCGTCGCGCTCGACGTCGACGGGACCCTCGTCACATATGCCGGCTTCTTCTCCCCTCCTCGCCGGGCTGTCACCAGGGCCGTCCGGCGCGCACGTGACGCCGGCGCCCATGTCGTCCTCGCCACCGGCCGGTCGCTGCACTCGACGGTGCCCGTGATCGACCAACTCGAGCTCACCCACGGCTATGCCGTGTGCTCCAACGGCGCGGTGGTCGCCGACGTGGAGACCCGACTACCGGTGCACGTGGTCACCTTCGATGCGAGCGACCCGGTGCGGTACTTCGCCGAGGAGATCCCCGACGCCGTACTGGCGGTGGAGGAACTCGGCGTCGGGTTCCGCGTGACGGGCGACTTCCCGGTAGGTGAGCTGGACGGGCGCGTCACGGTGGTGACCCACGACGAGCTGCTCGACGGCCCGGTCACCCGGTTGGTCGTTCGCTGGCCGGAGGGGGACCGTGAGCACCTTCGACGGGTGGCCGCGGCGTCCGGCCTGCCCAGCGTCGACTACGCCATCGGCTACACGGCGTGGCTCGACATCATGCCCGAGGGCGTGTCCAAGGCCGGTGGGCTCCAGACGGTCTGCGCCGAGCTCGGAGTGGCTCGCGAGGACGTCCTCGCGGTCGGCGACGGGCACAACGACATGGAGATGCTGGCCTGGGCCGGCCACAGCGTCGCCATGGGCCAGGCGCCGTGGGATGTCCGGGAGGTCGCTGACGAGGTCGCCGACAGCGTCGACGACGACGGCGTGGCCCACCTGCTCGACGAGTACTTCGCCTGACCGCTCGTGGCGCCTCGACTGATCGCGACCGATCTGGACGGGACGGTGCTGCGCAGCGACGGGACCGTGGCACCGCGGACCGTGACTGCGCTGCGCGCCGCAGAGGAACGCGGCATCACGGTGGTGGTCGCGACCGGCCGGCCGCCGCGCTGGATGCGCCCGGTGGCGGACGCGCTCGGCCACACCGGCCTGGCGATCTGTGCGAACGGGGCCATCGTCTACGACCTGCACACCGACCGCGTGGTCGAGCACACACCGATCACGAGGGCCGTGGTCCTCGAGGTCATCGCGGCCGTGAGAGCAGCCGTCCCGGACGTGTCGTTCGCCGTGGAGTCGCAACAGCGTGGCTTCGCGCGCGAAGCGCAGTACCCGTCCGCGAGGGACGCGGACGGGGTCGTTGTCGGCGTGCTGGACGACATCATCGGTGAGGACGTGGTGAAGCTGTTGGTGCGCCACCGCCATCTGGATTCGGACGGCCTGCTGGCGGCAGCCCGGGAGGTGGCGGGCGAGCTGGCGGAGCTCACCCATTCCAGCAGTTCGGGCCTGCTGGAGATCTCGGCGAGCGGCGTCACGAAGGCGGCGACGCTGGCCCGTATCGCCGCCGGCCATGGGATCGAGCCGACGCAGGCCGTGGCGTTCGGGGACATGCCGAACGACCTGCCGATGCTGGCCTGGGCGGGCACGGCCTACGCGATGCGCAACGCCCACCCGGACGTGCTGGCCGCTACCGAGCACGTGGCGCCGTCCAACGACGAGGACGGCGTCGCGCAGGTGATCGAGACGCTGCTGGCGATCTGACTCTTGCCCGAGCACCGTCAGCACCCGGACGACGCCCGGTAGCGGCGGCTACAGGTACATCCCGCCGGTCTGGCCCCGGGTATCCTCCCCGCTCGGCGGCGCGAGCTGACCGGGTGCAGGCTGCGCGCCGGGCGGAAGTGCTCGGCGCATCTGCTCGAGCTGGGCGCGGGCGGCCATCTGCTGAGCGAACAACGTCGTCTGAATTCCGTGGAACAGGCCTTCGAGCCAGCCCACGAGCTGCGCCTGGGCGACACGCAGCTCGCTGTCCGTCGGCACGTTGTCCTCGGTGAAGGGCAACGTGAGACGTTCGAGCTCCTCGACGAGCTCCGGCGCAAGGCCGTCCTCCAGCTCGTCGATGGACGAGCGGTGTATCTCCCGCAGGCGGACTCGGCTGGCCTCGTCCAACGGTGCCGACTTCACCTCCTCCAGCAGCTGTTTGATCATGCTGCCGATCCGCATGACCTTGGCCGGCTGCTCGATCAGCTCGGTCAGCGACCGGGACTCGCGCTGCTCGGTGTCGTCGGACCGCGGACTCTCGACGGCCGTGCCACCAGGGCCGACCACGACCACGCGCGGAGTCCGCTCCGCCTCGGCGTTGTTGTCCTGGGGCTCGCTCATGGCTCCATCCTTACCGCATCGCCATCGTGATGACATCGGTGGCCCGACGGTTCGCTCGCGGGGCCAAATGTGGTTGTCGACGCCGCAGCAGCCAGGGCACGCTTGTCGGTGGTGATGACAACCATCCCCGGCCTGCCCGCCGGATACACCGCCCGACGTCCCAGTCTCGAGGATGCGGCGCCGCTGTTGACCGTCGTTCATGCCGCCGAACGGGACGCGCTGGGCCGTGACGACTCTACCCTCGCCGAGGCGCGCGAGCTCTTGAGCAGCAAGCGCACGCCTCCGGAAACGGACCACTGGCTGGTCGAGAGCGGTGGCGGACCGGTCGCCTGGGGGATGGTGACCGACGACTACGGCGGTGAGCAGATCGACCTCGACGTGTTCGCGGATCCGCGTCACCCGGGCGCGATCGGAGAGCTGCTGCTCGACGTCCTGTTGGAGCGCGTCCGGGAGTTGGCGCGGGAACGCGAGAAGGCCGAGGTGACGGTCGGAGCGGGTGTGATCGTCGGTGACGAGCCCTACGCGGCGGCCCTCCGCGCGCGTGGCTTCGTGGCCGAGCGGAGGTTCAACCGGCTCCGGATCGACTTCGACGGGGGCTTCCCCGTTCCGTCGAGGCCGGCCGGAGTCGCGTTAGCGGGCTTCGACGCAGGATCGGACCGTGACTGGGCCGACTGGCACGAGATCCTGTTCGCGTCCTTCGCCGATCACTGGGGGTTCGAGGAGGTCAGCTTCGGAGCATGGCGAGAGGCACTCGCCGCGGAAGAGGATCCGGAGTTCGCCCGCTGGCGGTTCGCCGTGGTCGATGGCCGGCGCGCCGGGATCTGCCAGGCCAGCGGCCGCTTCGTCAGCGAAGGCGGCGGCTGGATACGAAACCTTGGAGTGATGTCGTCCGCTCGGGGACGTGGGGCTGGGCGCTACCTGCTGGAGAGTGCGCTGGCGTCCTACGCTGCCGACGGCAGAAGCTGGGCCGGCCTCGGAGTCGACACCAGAAACGTCAGCGGGGCGCTGCGCCTGTATGAATCCGCCGGGATGCGTCCGTGGATGCAGATCGACGCGTTCCGGCGGCGAATTCGCGCTGACGACTGACGGCTGACGGCGCCGATCGTTCGGGTGTGTGTCGGCACGCAACCGCCGCGACCCGCTCGCCGTCCTACTGTCGCGGAGTGGCGATATCGCTGACGTCGACGTGCGGCCGGGAGGGGAGCGCATGCATTACAGATCCGTGCTGACCCTCGCTGTCGTCCTGGTCGTGGCCGGGTGTGGCGACCTGACCGGGGGCGGCACCGCCGTGCCGTTGGCTGAGCCGCCGAGTACCGATCCGACCGTGATCGGAGTCATCACAGCTGTAGAACCGTTCGAGCCCGTGACCGAGGACTGTGTGGAGCCGGATCCTCAGGCAGCGCCCGACTCCTCGGTGAGCAGCGACGACCCGCCGGCCTGCTCCGACCCGGATACACCGTTGCTGGGGTACGTCCTGGTTGAGGAGAACCCGGCTGCCGCCTCGGGGGACACGAAGGTCAGCTTCGCGATCGAGGAGGGCACGGCGCTGCTGGATCGGCTGGGTGAGACCTACGAGCCGGTGTCGTTCGCCGACCTGGCGGAGGGTACGACCGTATCGGCGTGGGCGGACGGCGCGATCATGGAGTCGTATCCGGCGCAGGCGACGGCCGCGGCGATCGTCGTGGAGCACGGGCGAATTCCGTAGTCCGGTCGATGGATCCGGCATCCGCCGGAACGATGGACTCCTCGGCATCGTCGATCGTGATCGGCCAGCGGCCGGGTTCCGCCGCAGCGTCGATCAGGTCCGCCAGCGCCGTCGGCCACACCAGGGCATCGGTGTCGCGTAGGTCGCTGCTCGCCCACCACCGGTGTCCGACGAACGTGGTCTGCTCGTCGACGGTGTGCCCGGCGACGTCGACATCGAAGGCGTCGGCCCAGACGACGAAATAGGTCTCGTCCTGTTCGACGACCTTGTCGCTATAGCCGTGCACGACGGCGCGGTGGGCGATGGGACCACGCAGTTGGGACGGTGCGAGCATGAGCCCGGTCTCTTCAGCCACCTCGCGCAGGGCCGCCTGCTCGACCGTCTCGCCAGGGTCGATCCCGCCGCCCGGGGTGATCCAGAACCTCGGCACACCGGGATACCCGGGGTCGCTGTCATGAAAGAGCAGCACCTTTCCGTCCGGATCGATGAGCAGTACTCGCGCCGTCCTTCGGCGTTCGATCCGCCTGTTCGCCGGATGCACTATTTCGAATGGCACGCGCCTACTCTAGTGGTCCGCGCGAAACGACCTGGTCGACTGTGTGCGCGAACCGTATTGCACTGAGCGTGGATTGGTGATGCGCAAACGTTATTAGACTATCGCAGTACGGCAATTCGCCGTGGTCATGGTGCGGGCGATTGTTGTTCGTATCGGGGTCGGGTGTTGCGGCGGGGGGTCTGGTCGGGGTCGACCCAGGGCGGCGGTGTGAACTGGGGTCGCCGGTCGGCGGCGATGGTCACGGCCCAGCCGTGGTGGTGGACCACCCGGTGGTGGTGCCCGCAGAGCAGGACCAGATTGTCCAGGTCGGTGGGTCCGCCGTCGGCCCAGTGGATGATGTGATGGGCGATGCACCACTCGGAAGGCCGGGTGCAGCCGGGGAAGGCGCAGCCGCGGTCGCGGACCACCAGCGCCGCCCACTGCCCGGCGGTGACGGTGCGCTGTTCCCGCCCGACATCCAGTGGGACCGAGGCCGGGTCGGTGAGCACCCGGGTCACCCCGCGTCGCAGCCGATGCGGCGCACCGCCGCGGCCGAGATCGGCCCACCCCAGCCGAGTTCGCCGGGCGCGGTCCCGCCGCCGCCGAGCCCTCCGCCGGCGTCGCCGCGCCGGTCTCCGGCCGTGGCATGCAGGCTGTCCAGCGTGATGATGACGGCCAGGTGGGGGCGGACGCCGTGCCCGGCCGGCAGCGTGCCGGTCTCGCA
>DATFBR010000205.1:0-3094 GCA_035253685.1 Jiangellaceae bacterium | reverse complement strand
TCGGTGAAGACCACCACATGGTTGGGCGTGCCCTCCCGGTGCCCGTCCCGCGCGGTCACGTACGCCGCGAGGATCGTGTCGTAGAGGCCGGTTCCGGTGTCGCTCGGCGCGAGCGTGCCGACCGCGCCGTCCAGGCGCTGTCGCTGGGCGGCGTCGAGCGGGCCACGTGCGAGCAGCGTCTGGTAATCGCGTGGCGGGTCCAGCAGCGAGCCGAACTGCCACAATGCGAGCTCGGCGTCGTCGGGCAGCAGCCCGGCGAGCTCGCGGGTGCCGCTCTTGACCACATCGATCAGCGGCGTCTCCGACCCAGGAGCGTTGTCGGACATCGACCCGGAAACGTCGATGACGACCAGCAGATCGGACCTGCGGTCCTCGGGATACCAGGCCGCGAAGACGTGGTCGGCGTTGTGCGCTCCCAGCGCCTCCATGGGCGCCGCCGAGACCTCCGGGAGCTCGCCGGCCGCTTCGGGTGGCGGCCCGCCCTCCGGACGGCGCAGACCGGCCGCGGCGAGAGCCTCGTCGGACTCCGGTCCGGTGATCGCGGACAACACGCGTTCCATCGGCTCGGCCAGCGCCGGGTCCTCGACGGCCGCCGTCGTCGGCATCCAGGTGTACCGCATGAGAACCGAGTAGTCGGAGCCGGGGAGCACCGTGGAGTTGCGCACCGTCGAAGCCGCCGCACCGCTGCCGCTGGCGAGCAGGGGGGCGAGCGCGTACTCGGCGACCAGCCCGACTTCGCCGTTCTCCTCGGGAATCGCGTGGCTGGGCACGGTCCGCGTCGACGGCAGTGCGGTCATGAGCGCCTCGGCCGAGGCATCCATGCCGTCGTCGATCCAGACGGCCTCCGCGACGGCTCCCACGCCGACCAGACCGTCGCCCGAGCCGGCCGGTTCGCGCACCACCAGCCGGACCCCCGAATCACTCGTCACCAGATCCGCCAGCGCCCGCCAGCCACCGCCCGCCTGTTCGATCAGACCCGCGGTCGAGTCGTCGGTGACCATGTAGATCGGACTCGTCGCCACGACGGTCCCCGATCCCCCGGCCGGCTGCTCGGCGAGTGCCACGGAATCCGCACTGCCGGCCCAGGACGTGTCATCGGGAATCCAGACGTGTGCGCCGACCTCTGCCACCTGGGCCGCGGCCGCACGGCCGTCCGCGACCGTGATCTGGAGGTCCACGCAGTCCTCGCCGGATCCGAGCGACCCGGCCAGCTCGCTCAACACCGGCTCGTACGAGCTCGCGGTCACCACCGTGAGCGTCTGGGCGCACGGCGACGCCGACGGCCCGTCCGAGTCCACGATGCCGCCGATGACGTCGTCGCCGCCGAGGGCCAGCGCGGCTACCGCGCCGGATGCCGCGACCACGACGAGCAGGAGAGCAGCGACCGCGCGGAAGGACCGGCGCTTGCGAGCGCGGTGTCGTGCCATGTGAGCCGTCCCCGCAGCCCGGCCGCGCACGGACAGCCTCGCGGCACCATGGAGCCGAGCTTTCCTGCTCGTCGGATCAGTGCGCGGGCAAGCATGTCACCGATTCGCACCGGCGTCACCGGGTCTGACCAAGTTGCGCCGGTGTCGCTCAGCTGAGCGAGTCGTCGTCTGTGGCGGTCAGCGGGCCACCGGCGTCGCCGGTGTTGACGACGCCCGCGGGCTCGATGAGGAGGGCCCGGACCTCGCCCTCGGCGACGGGGCAGTGCTCGACACCGCGCGGCACGACGAACATCTCGCCGGCGGAGAGGACGACATCACCGTCGCGGAGGCGGATGGTGAGCTCGCCGGAGAGGACGAAGAACAGCTCGTCGGTGTCCTCGTGGGTGTGCCAGACGAACTCGCCCTGCATCCGGACGATCTTGATCTCGTAGTCGTTCAGACGCGCCACGACCTTGGGCGACCACCGCTCGGTGAACAAGGAGAAGCGCTCGTCGAGATCGACCACACGCTGTGCCATGGGGGGAGTATTCCACCGGCTCGAGCGTGGCCCGGCTGCTCCGCGGGTAGGCAGCGATCATGTTCGAGGGGTTCCGGCTCGACCGGATCGCAGTGGGCGACGTTGTCCTGCGGGTCCGCCACGGCGGTACAGGGCCACCGGTCGTGCTCCTGCACGGGCATCCTCGTACCCACGCCACGTGGCACCGGGTCGCCCCGCTGTTGGCTGGACGGTTCACGGTCGTCTGCCCCGATCTGCGCGGGTACGGCCAGTCCTCGACGCCGCCGACGACGGCCGACCACGCTCCGTACTCGAAGCGAGCGATGGCTGCCGACGCCGTCGCGCTGATGCGACTTCTCGGACACGACCGCTTCGCTGTCGTCGGCCACGACCGCGGCACCTATGTGGCTCAGCGCCTGGCGCTGGACCATCCCGGCGCCGTCACCCATCTCGTCGTTCTCGACGGAGTCCCGATCGGAGCGGCGCTGGCACGTGCCGACGCCCGGTTCGCGCAGCGGTGGTGGCACTGGTTCTTCCTCGGCCAGACCGCGAAGCCCGCCGAGAGGGTGATCAGTGTCGATCCCGATGCCTGGTACGGCGGATCTGCCGAGCAGATGGGAGCGGAGGCATACGAGGACTACATGCAGGCGATTCATGACCCGGACACGGTCCACGCCATGTGCGAGGACTACCGGGCCGGTCTGGGCGTCGACCGGGACGCCGATGACGCCGACCGCTACGCAGGACGCCGCATCGCGGTCCCGGTGCTGTTCGGGTACGCAGGGCGCGACGACCTGCACCTTCTCTACGACGACCCGGCCGGTATCTGGCGCGAGTGGGCCACGAACGTGACGGAGATCCGTTTCGACTGCGGCCATCACATCGCCGAGGAGGCACCCGGTGAACTCGCGGCGGCGGTCGCCGACTTCCTGTCGCTATGAAGCGGCAGACTCGTCAGATGGCAGGCAGGCGCAGTGCGGGCATCCTGCTGTTCCGCAGGACTGAGACCGACGTCGAAGTTCTCCTCGGCCACATGGGTGGGCCGTTCTGGGTCCGGCGCGACGCTGGCGCCTGGTCGATGCCCAAAGGGGAGTACGGGCCGGACGAGGAGCCCGCCTCGGCAGCCCGGCGGGAGTTCGAGGAGGAGCTTGGGCTGCCGGTGCCGTCCGGC
>DATFBR010000204.1:0-5562 GCA_035253685.1 Jiangellaceae bacterium | reverse complement strand
GGAGGTCCTCGCCCTGCTCGCCGAGGGCCTCACCAACCGCCAGATCGGCCAGCGGCTCTACATCTCCGACAAGACCGCGAGTGTGCACGTGTCGAACATCCTGGCCAAGCTCGGCGCGTCCGGCCGCACCGAAGCAGTCTCCGTCGCCCACCGGCGCGGGCTGCTCGAAACCTGACCTAGCCTCCGGCCTGCTCGGGGCTCCAGCCGAGCTCGGCCAGCACCCGGCGGTCGCGTTCGTCCAGCTCCTCGGGGTCGAGCCGGCCGAGCAGGTCGGGACGATGCCGGGCGGTGCGGCGCAGCGCCTGGTCGCGGCGCCAGCGGGCGATGTTGGCGTGATGGCCCGACAGCAGGATCTCGGGGACCCCGCGACCTCGCCAGGAGGGCGGCTTCGTGTAGACCGGGTACTCGAGCAGCCCGTCCTGGCCGTGCGACTCTTCGACCAGCGACTCCGGATTCCCGACGACCCCGGGCAGCAGCCGGGTGACGGCCTCCAGGATGACGAGGACGGCCGCCTCTCCGCCGGTCAGGACGTAGTCGCCGAGGGAGATCTCGTCGACAGGCATCCGAGTCGCCGCCTCGTCGACCAGGCGGGCGTCGATGCCCTCGTAACGGCCGCAGGCGAAGACCACCCACGGCTCGCGGGCCAGCTCTTCCGCGACCCGCTGGTCGAACCGGCGGCCGGACGGCGTCGGCAGGAGCAGCCGGGGCGGCGGCACAAGGTCCGGCGGCGCGACGGCGTCGAGCGCGGCGCCCCAGACGTCGGCACGCATCACCATGCCGGCTCCGCCACCGTACGGCGTGTCGTCCACGCTGCGGTGGCGGTCGGTCGCCCAGTCGCGCAGGTCGTGCACGTGCAGGTCGAGCACGCCGGCGTCACGCGCCCGGCCCACCAGCGACAGGCGCAGCGGCGCCAGGTAGTCGGGGAAGATGGTGACGACGTCGACCCTCACGGCGTCGCCTCGTCGCCGAGCAGGCCGACCGGCGGGTCGAGGACCACCCGCTTCGCCGCGAGGTCGACCTCGGGGACGATGTCGGCCACGAACGGGACCAACGTCTCGGAGTCGTCGGCCCGGCTGATCACCAGCAGGTCCTGACCCGGCAGGTGCAGCACGTCGGTGATTTCGCCGACGTCGTCACCGGCCGTTGTGACGGCACGGAGCCCGAGCAGCTGATGGTCGAAGAACTCGTCCGGGTCATCCGGGCGCTCGCCCTCGCCGACCTCCGCCAACAGGCGGACGCCCCGCAAGCCCTCGGCGACGGCCCGGTCGGACACGCCGGCGAAGCGGACCAGCAGCCGGCCGGAGTGCCAGCGGCTGTGTCCCACGACGAGTGGTCCGGCACCGGCCGGCTCGGTCGTCAGTCGGGCACCGTCGGCGAAGCGCAGGTCCGGCGTATCGGTGCGGACGTCGACGCTCACCTCGCCCCGGATTCCGTGGGCGCGCCCGATCCGCCCCACCGTCACCAACACCGCACACCTCCCGCGTCGGCCCGCGGCGTAGGTCCTACCGGCCGTCGACGTCGACGAAGTCGATGCGCACCCCGCCGCCGGCAAGTGCGCCGAGGACGGTACGGAACGCAGTGGCGGTCCGCCCGCCGCGTCCGATGACCTTGCCCAGGTCGTCGGGGTGGACGTGTACCTCGAGCAGGCGCCCGCGCCGCCGTTCCCGGGTGCGGACCGAGACGTCGTCGGGATGGTCGACGATGCCTCTCACGAGGTGCTCGAGTGCCTCCGCGAGCACGGCCTCAGGCCTTGGTGGTGGGCGGCGTGTCGGTCCCGGCGGCCGCATTGGCGGTGTCGGCCGCCTCCGCCGTGTCGGGCTTCGCCGTCTCGGCATTCGCCGTGTCGGCCTTCGCCGCGTCGGCCTTGGCTCGGGTGGCCTTGTCAACCTTCGCTGCCTTGTCGGCCTTCGCAAGCTTCTCGGCCGCGTCCGGCTCGGCCTTTGCCGCCGCCTTCTTGGCGGTCCGCTTCCGCGGCGTCGTGGCCTCGGTCTTGGTGTCGGCGTGGGCCTCGGCCAGCACCGCATCGAAGCGGGCTCGCTTGTCGGCCTTGGGTTCCCTGACCTTCAAGGTGCCCTCGGCACCGGGCAGGCCCTTGTACCTCTGCCAGTCGCCGGTGACCTTGAGCAGCGCGAGGACGGGCTCGGTCGGCTGCGCGCCGACGCCGAGCCAGTACTGGGCCCGGTCGGAGTCGACCTGGATCAGGCTCGGCTCCTCCTTCGGGTGGTACTTGCCGATCTGCTCGATCGCCCGCCCGTCGCGCTTGGTGCGCGCGTCGGCGACGATGATCCGGTACTGCGGGTTGCGGATCTTTCCCATCCGCTTCAACTTGATCTTGACAGCCACGGCTGTGGAGTCTCCTGTGTTCGTATGCACGGGTGAGCCGCCGTCGCAGGGTGGGGCACCGGCGCCGGCATCTCAGGTGGGCCCGGCGTCCGCGGGTGAGAGGGTCCGCGCGGTCGCCGGTTCAGCAGGTCATTGTGCCAGACCGCTCGACGCATACCCAACTGGCTCAGCCGCTCATCGCCTCGATGACGGCGTCGACCTCCTCGGGAGATGTCACGATGCTCGGCCCGAACCGCACGTAGGGCTCGGCATAGGGCGTCATGCCGGCAGATATCCCGGCGTCGGCGAGCCGTCCAAGTGCTTCTTGCGGCGCATCCACGCGCACACAGACGATGCCGGAGGAGAGCTCCGGCGACATCGGGGTCACCACCGTGACGCTGCGCTCGTCGGTGAGGCCTTCCTTGAGCCGGGTCGCCTGCTCGTGCGTGCGCATGGCGATGGCCGCCTTCCCGATGTCGAGATGAAAACGGAACGCCTCGGCGAGTGCCCAGCGGTGGTCGAAGCTGTGGTACCCACCCGGCGTTGCTGCCAGGCCAGGTTCCTGCCCGGTCGGTGCAGTGCCCTCCACCCACGCCACATAGCTGACGGGTTCGAACGGCGCAATCGCGACGTCGACTGCCTCCCACGCCTCGGCACTCCCCCAGACCATGCCGGTCCCGCGGGGCCCGAACAACCATTTGTGCGTCCCGGCCACCAGGAAGTCACAGCCAAGATCCGCAGCCGTCAGGTCCTCGACACCGAGCCCATGCACGCCGTCTACGCACAACAGTGCGCGGTCGTCGGCGTCACGATCGGCGTTCAGATCGCGCAGTCCGTCGGCGATGGCGGCAATCGGCAGTTTCACTCCGGTGCCGGAATGAACCCAGGTGACGGCCACTGCCCTGGTCCTCGGCGTGACCGCGGCGAGCAGTCGCCCGACGATCTCGTCGACCGAGGCATCGGCGGGTGACTCGTACAACCGCACCCGGTTGACCGCCGAGCCGGTGCGCGCGGACCGCAGCCGCAGCGCCTCATGGGTCGAGTAGAAGTCGTGCTCCGTCGTGAGAACCTCCTGGTCGGCCCGCAGCCGCAGGCCTCCGTACAGCAGACCGAGTCCCATGGTCGTGCTGTCCGTCAGCGCGACCTCGCCGGCAGCGACGTCCAGGTACTCGGCCGCCGCCGCACGGACGGCGATCTCGTTGTCGACCTCCTGAGCGGTCAAGTAGCCGTGCGGGTCCTGGTCGAGTCCGGCGCGGTGACGCTCGATCGCGTGAGCCACGGGCGCAGGATGTGCGGCGAGCACGAAGGCGGCGAAATGGCTCAGGTCGTGAGTCAGTGAGAACTGATCTCGTACTGACCTCCAGTCGCGCGGATCGAATCCGCCGGCTGTGGAGCGGGCCGGCTGGCTGCTGGGGGGAGCGTCATCTCCGTCTGCCGTGCAGGCCGCGACCGAGGTGAACGCGAGTCCACCCGCAAACGCACCGGACCCAGCGAGAAATCTCCGCCTGGACACTTCACCCATGTGCCTCACCTCTGCCCTTTCGACCATGCAGGTGGCTTGCGACGAGCGGCGACCAACGGGTGTCAGCGAACGACACGGCCGCGCAGGATGATCCGGTCCGGATGGAGCAGCACCTCCGGCTCGACCTCGGGGTCGGCGGCGTAGACCGTCAGGTCCGCGACGGCACCGTGAGTCAACGCGCCGGTACCGCCCAGCAGGAACGCTCGGGCACGCCAGGACGCAGCACCGACGGCGTCGACCGCCGGGACTCCGGCCCGGATCAGCTCCAGCACCTCGCGGGCCACCAGCCCGTGCGGAAGGACACCGCCGGCGTCGGTACCGGCGAAGATCGGCACACCCGCCTCGTAGGCAGTTCGCACGTTCTCGTAGCGACGCGCGTGCAGCGCCCGCATGTGTGCCGCGTAGAGCGGGAACCGCGCCTCGCCCTGATCGGCGTAGGTCGGGAAGTTGTCGATGTTGACCAGCGTCGGGACCATCGAGACGCCGCGCGCCGCCATCTCGGCCATCAGGTCGGGTGAGAGGCCACTGCCGTGCTCGATGCCATCGATGCCGGCCCCGAGCAGGTCCGGCAGTGCGTCCTCGCCGAAGACGTGTGCGGTGACCCGGGCGCCCAGCTCGTGTACCCGGGCGATCGCGGCGTCGAGCGCGCCACGGGGCCAGCACGGGCCGAGGTCCCCGGTGTCGCGGTCGATCCAGTCGCCGACCAACTTGACCCAGCCGTCGCCGCGGTGGGCCTCGGTCTCCACCTGGGCGACCAGCTCGTCGGGCTCGATCTCCACCCCGTAGTTGCGGATGTAGCGCTTGGTGCGGGCGATGTGCCGGCCGGCCCGGACGATCCGCGGCAGGTCCTCGCGCTCGTCGACCCACCGCGTGTCGGCGGCCGATCCGGCATCGCGCAGGAGCAGCACGCCCGCGTCGCGGTCGGCGAGCGCCTGCCGCTCGGCCTCGTCGTCCGGGACGGCGCCGCGCGAGTCGAGTCCGACATGGCAGTGCAGGTCCACCAGGCCGGGAAGGATCCAACCCTCCGCGACGGTCTCGGCACCCGGCATCGGCTCGAAGGAGATCCGTCCGTCGCGCGCCCACAGGTCCTGGTGCTCGCGGTCGGGCAGGACGACCCCTCGCACGTGCACCGCCGGCCTCATGACGTGGGCTTCCCTCGAGCGTGGCCGAAATCAGCGGTTCTTGAGGAATGCGGCGATGTCGTCGGGCAGCTGGAAGTCCGCCGCGTCCGCCTCGCCGCCACCGAACGCCGCCGGCACCTCACCGGGTTTCGGTCCGGCGGCCCGGCGCTCCTGTGCGGCCGACTCCGCTGCGGCGAGTTCGGCGGCCCGCTTGGCGGGGTTCCCCGACCGGCCGCCGCGCTGCCTGCCCTTCTTGGCCTGCCGGCCCTTGCTCTTCTTCCCGAAGCCACCGGGCATCCCCGGCATCCCGGGCAGGCCACCCATGCCGCCGCGGGCGGCCTGGCTCATCATGTCGCGGGCGACGAAGAACCGATCGACGAGCTGGTTGACCTCGCTGACCTGGGTTCCCGAACCGCGGGCGATCCGCGATCTCCGGGACCCGTTGATGATCTTCGGGTTCTCCCGCTCCCCCGGGGTCATCGACCGGATGATGGCCTGAATCCGGTCCATCTCGCGGTCGTCGAAGCTGTCCAGCGCCTCCCGCATCTGCCCGGCGCCGGGCAGCATCCCGATGAGGTTCTTGATCGGCCCCATCTT
>DATFBR010000203.1:0-2211 GCA_035253685.1 Jiangellaceae bacterium | reverse complement strand
TCGTGCACGTGACGTCCTTCAACGCGGTGATGTGGGACTGCGGGAGTGCACCGACGTCGGTCATCGAGCACGGCATCGTCGATCCCGGCTACCGGTACACCGGCGAACTGGGGTCGCTGGCCGCCGTCGTCAACGAACCCGTGCGGCGTTGGCGGGTGGCCGGCACGGACCTGTTGCTCGCGATGTCGCGAGCCGTGCCGGTCGAGGTCTTCGGCATGGGCCTGGACGCGCTGGTGGAGCGGGCGCCGCAGCTGGCCGGCAAGGTTCACGACCTGCCGCAACACCGCCTGCACGACCGGATGGGGCGCCACCGCGCCTACTTCCATCCCTATCGCTGGACCAGTCTCGGCCTGGCTCTGCTCGAGGCCATGACGCTGGGCATGCCCGTGCTGGGCCTTGCGACCACGGCGGCACCGGAGGCCGTCCCGGGGACGGCCGGCGTCCTCAGCAACGACCTGGACGTACTCCGGCACACCGCGCGCCGGTGGACGAACGAGCCCGACGAGGCACGTGAGCGCGGCCGTGACGCCCGCCGCCACGCGCTCGAGCGATTCGGACTGCGCCGGTTTCTCGACGACTGGGACGCACTGCTCAAGGAGGTGACCCGATGAGGATCGCGATGGTGTCCGAGCACGCAAGCCCGTTGGCGACGCTCGGTGGCGTCGACGCCGGCGGCCAGAACGTACACGTCGCCGCGCTGGCCACGGCTCTCGCCGGCCGGGGCCACGAGGTCGTTGTCTACACCCGCCGCGACAGCTGGCACCTGCGCCCGCGGGTGCGGATGACCGACCGCGTCGATGTCGTCCACGTGCCCGCCGGACCGCCCCGTCCGGTGCCGAAGGACGAGTTGGCGCCGTACATGCCCGACTTCGGCCGGTGGATGGCGCGGACTTGGGCGAACCGTGCCGTGCCGGACGTCGTTCATTCGCACTTCTGGATGTCCGGTCTCGCGGCGGTCCAGGCAGCACGGATCGTCGGCGTTCCGGTTCTGCACACCTTCCATGCCCTCGGCTCGGTCAAGCGGCGCTTCCAGGGTGCCCGGGACACCAGTCCGGACGACCGGATCGCCCTGGAGAGGTCGCTCGTCGGCGATGTCGACCTGGTCATCTCCACGTCGAACGACGAGATCATCGAGCTGGCCCGGATGGGAGCCGACGTGGAGCATGCCCGGGTCGTGCCCTGTGGCGTCGACATCGGACTCTTCACGCCGGATGGTCCCGCCTGGCCGCGTGGTGAGCGGAGGCGGCTCGTCTGCATCGGCCGGCTGGTCGAGCGCAAGGGTGTCGACACGGTGGTCGAGGCACTCACCCTGCTCCCCGACGCCGAACTCGTCGTGGCGGGCGGGCCCGCGGCGGAGCAGCTGGCCGACGACCCGGAAGCCCGGCGACTCAGGGCGATCGCCCGCGGGCTCGCTGTCGACGATCGGCTCAAGCTGGTCGGCCGCGTGGACCACGGCGACATCCCGGCGCTGCTCCGCTCGGCCGACGTCGTCGTGGCCACGCCGTGGTACGAGCCGTTCGGGATCGTGCCGGTCGAGGCGATGGCCTGCGGTCGCCCGGTGGTCGGCAGCGCCGTCGGCGGGCTGCTGGACACCGTCGTGGACGGGATCACGGGCCTGCTCGTACCGCCGCGCGACCCGGCGGCTCTCGCCGGTGCGGTCCGCCACCTGCTCGACGACCCGGATCTGCACACCCGCTTCAGCCGAGCGGCGCGCCTGCGGGCCGTGGCGCTCTACAGCTGGAGTCGGGTGGCGCGCCTGACCGAGCGGGCGTACCTCGAGGTCGTGAGGTCGCGTCGGACCGCAGCGGGAGCAGCGGTATGAGCTCCGACGCCTGGCTGATGCGGCACGTCGCCGAGCTGTCGTGGGCTCTCGACGCGTTGAAGCGGGATGCCGACGTAGTCGAGTCGTGGGGGCGGCGGCTGGCCGAGATCCTGAACAGCGGAGGCCGGCTGATGGCGGCCGGCAACGGCGGCAGCGCGGCCGAGGCCCAGCACCTCACCGCAGAGTTGGTGGGGCGGTTCGTCGACGAGCGCCGGCCGCTGTCGGCGCTGTGTCTGTCCGCCGAGACCTCGAGCCTCACCGCGATCGTCAACGACTACGGCGCCGAGGACGCCTTCGCCCGGCAGGTGCGCGCCCACGGCCGTCCCGGCGACATCCTGATCTGCATGTCCACCAGCGGCACCAGCCGCAACGTGATCGCCGCGGCCCGC
>DATFBR010000202.1:0-30362 GCA_035253685.1 Jiangellaceae bacterium | reverse complement strand
CGAGTGACAAGGGCCGGATCTACACCGGTGTCGAGACCGCCTGCGTCTACAACGTGGAGGATGCCGAGACCGAGCGGCTGGTGCGGGCCGCCGAGGTCGCGGCGGGCGCCCGTGCGATCGGCTTCACGCTCGGCGTCCCCGCGGTCGGCATGGTCGGCGTCGTGGACGGCGTGCTCGCAGACCGGGCGTTCGTCGCCGGCCGGCAGACCTCCGCCGCCGAGATGGCGTCGGTCGACGACGTCGCGCCGGCGGCTCCGCACAACGTCGCGAACGCACTCGCCGCGGCGGCCCTGGCTCGTTCGATCGGGGTACCACCGGCGGCCGTGCGCGACGGGCTGCGGGCGTTCCACCCCGATCCGCACCGGATCGCCCATGTGGCGACCGTCGACGACGTCAGCTGGGTCGACGACTCGAAGGCCACGAACGCGCACGCAGCGCAGGCGTCCCTGCTGGCCTACGACGACGTGGTCTGGGTTGCCGGCGGCCTGGCCAAGGGTGCCGAGTTCGACGGGCTGGTCCGGGCCGTGGCCGGCCGCCTGCGGGGGGTCGTGCTGATCGGCGCGGACCGGGACGTGCTCGCCGACGCACTCGCGCGACACGCGCCCGAGGTACCCGTTGTCGAAGTCCGGGGAACCGACAATGAAGTCATGGACCACGTGGTGGCCGCAGCGGCTTCGCTCGCCCGGCCCGGGAGCACCGTGCTGCTCGCGCCGGCGTGCGCGTCCATGGACATGTTCGCCAACTACGCCGCGAGGGGCGACGCCTTCGCCGCGGCCGTGCGGCGTCATGGCCACCAGCGCTGACCGCCTGCCGCGCTCGCTTCCCGCCGCCTGGCTCGCCGCCGTCGGGCGGATGCTGCGCCGGCCGCTCGCTTCGTACCATCTCGTGCTCGGCTCGGCCGGCCTGCTGCTCGTGCTCGGGTTGGTGATGGTGTTCTCTGCGTCCAGCGTGTACTCGCTGCGCTTCCACGGCTCGTCGTACTACATCGTCGCTCGGCAGGCGGCGTGGGTGCTGGCCGCCCTGCCCCTGGCCTTCCTGGCCGCCCGGACGTCGCCGCGGATGCTGCGGCGCCTCGGCCTGCCGCTGCTCGTCCTCGCCGTGGTGTTGCTCGCCCTGACCTACGTGCCGGGGCTCAGCGTCTCGGTCAGCGGCAACCAGAACTGGATCGAGTTCGGCGGCCCCTTCCGCATCCAACCCTCCGAGCTGGCCAAGCTGGGCCTCGTGCTGTGGGGGGCGGCGGTGTTCGCGCACAAGGGCCGGCTGCTGCGGCAGTGGAGACACCTGACGATGCCGTTCGTCCCGGTCGCCGCGGTGGTCGTCGCCCTGACGGTCGGGCAGGGTGACCTCGGCACCGCCGCCGTGCTCATGGCGGTCGTGCTCGGCCTGCTCTGGGTCGTCGGTGTACCGACGTGGCTGTTCAGCCTGGCCGTGGGCACGGTCGCGGTCATCGGTGCCTACTTCGTGACGTCCGCCGAGCACCGGCTCGACCGGGTGCGGCTGTTCCTCGACCCGTTCGCCGACGTCGATGACCGGACCTTCCAGGCGGCCCACTCGATCTACGCATTCAGTGGCGGCGGGTGGTGGGGACGCGGGCTCGGGGGCAGCGTGGAGAAGTGGGGCGGGCTGCCCGAGGCACACACCGACTTCATCCTCGCCATCATCGGCGAGGAGCTCGGGCTGCCGGGCACGCTGATGGTCGTCGTCCTGTTCCTCGTGCTCGGCTACGCGGGCATCCGGATCGCATGGAACGCCCGTGACCCGTTCGTCCGCCTCGCCGCCACCGGCATCACCGCCTGGCTGCTGGTTCAGGCCTTGGTCAACATGGGTAGCGTCCTGGCGGTGCTGCCGATCGTCGGCGTGCCGCTGCCACTGGTCTCCTACGGAGGCTCCGCGCTCGTCCCGATGCTGATCGCGATCGCGATGCTGGTGTCCTTCGCAAAGGAGGAGCCCGGGGCGCGAGAGGCGCTCGCGGCGCGTCGGCGCGTACGCGCCGCGCGGCGCGACCGGGGAGGAGTGACCATCTAGTGCGCGTGGTGCTCGCCGGCGGCGGTACCGCGGGTCACATCGAGCCCGCACTCGCCACGGCCGATGCGCTGCGCCGGTACGATCCGGCGGTCGAGATCACCGCGCTCGGCACGACCCGCGGGTTGGAGTCCCGCCTCGTTCCGGAGCGCGGGTACGAACTGGCGCTGGTCCCGGCGGTGCCATTGCCCCGTCGCCCGTCCGTCGAGCTGCTCCGCCTGCCGATGCGGTTGCGCGAGTCCGTCGCGCGCACGGCGGAGATCCTGCGTGGTTGGCAGGCCGACGTCGTGGTGGGCTTCGGCGGATACGTGGCGCTGCCTGCCTACCTCGCCGCACGGCGGCTGCACGTCCCGATCGTCGTCCATGAGGCCAACGCGCGACCCGGGCTCGCGAACCAGATCGGAGCGCGGCTGACCCGGCACGTCGCCGTTGCCTCCCCGGCCGTCCGGCTGCCGCACGCGGAACACGTGGGCATCCCGCTGCGGCGGTCGGTGGCGACCCTGAACCGGCCCGCGCTGCAGTCCGAGGCGCGGGCGGGCTTCGGGCTGCGGCCCTCGCTGCCGACCCTGCTGGCGTTCGGCGGCAGCCAGGGCGCACGCCGGATCAACACCGCCGTGGGCGGCGCGGCCGGCGCGCTCGGGACCGCCGGCATCCAGGTGCTGCATGCCGTGGGCAGCGGAAAGGAGGGGACCGTGGCCTCCTCCGACGGCGACGTGCCGTACGTGGTCGTCCCCTACCTCGAGCGGATGGAGCGCGCCTATGCGGCGGCCGACCTGGCGTTGTGCCGTGCCGGCGCGATCACCTGCGCCGAACTGGCCGCGGTGGGGCTGCCCGCCGTGTACGTCCCGCTCCCGCACGGGAACGGCGAACAGCGGCTGAACGCGACGCCCGTGGTCGAGGCCGGCGGCGGCCTGATGGTCGACGATGCCGCCCTGACCGCGGGCTGGGTAGGTGACCACGTACCCTCCCTGATGGCGGCACGCCACCGGCTGGCCGCAATGGCGGAAGCAGCCGCCGCCCTCGGCCGGCGCGACGCCGATGACCGCCTCGCGGCGATGGTCCGCCGTGCGGCGGCCGGGAGACGCAGCAACGGAGGTTCGTGGTGATCGTCGCGCCCCCCGAGCGGGTGCTCTCGGCGGACGAGCTCGGCAGGGTGCACTTCGTCGGAATCGGCGGCGCGGGCATGAGCGGTATCGCGCGGATCATGCTCTCGCGCGGCGTTCCCGTCTCCGGCAGCGACGCCAAGGACTCCAGTGTCCTGGTCGGTCTGCGGGCGATCGGCGCCCGGGTCCACGTCGGCCATGCCGCCGAGCAGGTCGACGGCGCCGACACCGTGGTCGTGTCCACGGCCATCCGCGAGTCGAACCCGGAGGTCGTGGAGGCGCACCGGCGCAGGCTGCGGGTCCTGCCCCGGGCTGCGGCGCTGGCCTCGGTCATGGCCGGACGCCGAGCGGCCGCCGTCACCGGCACGCACGGGAAGACGACGACCACCTCGATGCTCACCGTCGCGCTCCAGCACTGCGGTGCCGACCCGTCCTTCGCGATCGGCGGCAACCTCAACGAGTCCGGGGCCAACGCCCACAACGGGACCGGCGAGGTGTTCGTCGCCGAGGCCGACGAGAGTGACGGATCGTTCCTCGCGTACGACCCCGAGGTGGCCATCGTGACCAACGTCGAGGCCGACCACCTGGACAACTTCCACACGGTCGAGGCCTACACGAAGGCCTTCGACGCGTTCGCCGCACGGGTCACGGGCTTCCTCGTGACCTGCGCCGACGACCCCGGCTCGCGAGCGCTCGGCGAGCGGGCCCGGGCACGCGGCATCGACGTACGCACCTACGGCGAGGCATCCGACGCCGACGTGCGCGTGGCGGAGATCGACCTGACCGGCTCCAGCGTGTCGTTCGAGCTCGTGGCCCGGGGGCGCCGCCAGGGCCGGGTGGCATTGCGTCTGCCCGGCCGGCACAACGCTCTCAACGCGTCGGCTGCGTTCACCGCCGGCGTCGGCCTCGGCTTCCCCAGCGCCGGTCTGCGGGACGGCCTGGCCGGGTTCACCGGAACACGGCGCCGGTTCGAGCTCAAGGGCTACGCCGGCGGAGTGTGGGTGTACGACGACTACGCCCACCACCCGACCGAGGTCGCCGCCGTGCTCACCGCGGCGCGCCCGCTGGCGGGCGAGGGCCGGGTGGTCGCGGTGTTTCAACCCCACCTGTTCAGCCGCACCCGTATCTTCGCCACGGAGTTCGGGAAGGCGCTGGGCGCCGCCGACGAGGTGATCGTCATGGACGTCTACGCCGCTCGGGAGGATCCGGAGCCCGGCGTCACCGGTGCGCTCGTGGCGTCCTCCGTGCCGCTGCCGCCGGAGCTGGTGACCTACGAGCCGTCCTGGTCCGCGGTGCCGCTGGTGACCGCGGCCCGGCTGCGACCGGGCGACGTGGTGTTCACCTTCGGTGCCGGCGACGTCACGTTGATCGGGCCGGAGATCCTGGAGATCCTCGACCGCGAGCCGGCGGGGCACGGCACGTGAGCGGGTCGCGGACGGCGACGTCCAGCCGACGGTCGTCCGCGACCGCGTCCCGGTTCAGCGCCCGCAGGCGTCGCCGACGCGTACGTCAGGTGCTGGCCGTGCTGGCGGGGTCGATGGCCGTGGCCGCGGTCGCCGGCGTCGTGTGGCTGGTCGGCTGGTCGGAGGTCATGGCGCTCGAGACGGTACGCGTGGAGGGCGCCGACGGTGAGTTGGCCGGCGTGGTGGAACAAGTCGCCGACGCGCCACTCGGCGACCCGCTGGTCCGCGTCGACACCGAAGCGATGGCTGCGCGGGTCCGCGACCTGCCGGAGCTGGCCTCGGTGTCGGTGGCGCGGTCGTGGCCGCGGACGGTGGTGATCTCCGTGACGCCCCGGGTCGCCGCGGCCGCGATCACGGACGCCGACACGTGGTGGCTGGTCGACGCGTCCGGCGTCCTGTTCGGTGCAGCCGTGGAGCAGCCGGCGGATCTACCCGTGCTCGAAGCCCCGGTCGACGCCGCTGCGGGTGCCACCCGGGCGGCTGGCGTGGCGGTCCTCGCCGGGTTGCCCGCCGGCCTGCGCGACCTGGTCGAAGCCGTGAGCGCCGAGAGCGAGGCCGACGTCCGCATCGAGCTCGTCGATGGGGCCACCGTGCGGTGGGGGAGGCCCGAGCTCGCCGATCGCAAGGCCGAGGTCTTGTTGGCGCTCCTGGACCAGGAGGCCTCGATCTACGACGTGTCCGCCCCGGAGCGACCGGCGATCGTCCCCTAGCCTGCGATGATCGGGCTATGACCACGCCCACCGTGCCGCCGCGCCACTATCCCGCGTACGACCTCGACGAGCGCTCGACGCTGACCGAGTTCCTCGACTACCACCGGGCGACCGTCCACCTCAAGGTCGCCGGCCTTTCCGAGGACGACGCATGGCGGCGGTTCGTGCCGTCGTTGACGTCGGCCGCGGGCATCGTGAAGCACCTCGGCTACGTGGAGCAGAGCTGGTTCCGCGTGCGGCTGGCCGGGGAGACCGGGCTGCCGGTGCCGTGGACTGACGAGAACCCCGACGCCGACTTCGAGCATGCCGGCGGCGACACGCTCGAGAGCCTGCTGGACGTCTACTCCCGGCAGTGCGACCGGTCGCGGAAGATAGCTGCGTCGATGCAGCTCGACGACCTCGCGGCCGCGCCGGCGCGTGACGGCCGGCACGCGACCATGCGGTGGGTCCTCGTGCACATGATCGAGGAGACGGCCCGGCACAACGGGCATCTCGACCTCGTCCGGGAGCTCATCGACGGCCAGACCGGCGAGTAACCCCTCAGCCGGCCGCTCGTATTCGGTGCGCCACGACTGCGGGATGTCGATCACGGCTCGCCCGGCGTGTCTGCGCAGCCGGGCCGGGGCACCCACCTAGCGTTCTGCACATAGCACTCAGGTTGACATAACTATGAAGCTCAACTTGAGGGTGAGGGTTCAGGACAGGGCCCACCTTGGCCGCACCGGTGGGGGGACGGACGAGCGAGAGGGACGCGACGTGACTGCTCCGCAGAACTACCTCGCGGTGATCAAGGTCGTCGGCATCGGTGGCGGCGGAGTGAACGCCGTGAATCGCATGATCGAGGTCGGCCTGAAGGGCGTCGAGTTCATCGCGATCAACACCGATGCGCAAGCGCTGCTGATGAGCGATGCCGACGTCAAGCTCGACGTCGGCCGCGACCTGACCCGTGGTCTGGGTGCCGGCGCGAATCCCGACGTGGGCCGGAAGGCGTCCGAGGACCATGCCGAGGAGATCGAAGAGGTCCTCAAGGGTGCCGACATGGTGTTCGTCACCGCCGGCGAGGGCGGCGGCACCGGCACCGGCGGCGCGCCGGTCGTCGCACGAATCGCCCGATCGCTGGGCGCGTTGACCATCGGCGTGGTCACGCGGCCGTTCATGTTCGAGGGCAAGCGACGGGCCGCGCAGGCCGACGCCGGCATCGAGGGCCTCCGCGAGGAGGTCGACACCCTGATCGTGATTCCCAACGACCGGCTGCTGTCGATCAGCGACCGCCAGGTCAGCGTGCTCGACGCGTTCAAGAGCGCCGACCAGGTACTCCTGTCCGGGGTCCAGGGCATCACCGATCTCATCACCACACCCGGCCTGATCAACCTCGACTTCGCCGATGTCAAGTCCGTCATGAGCAACGCGGGCTCGGCGCTGATGGGCATCGGCTCGGCGCGGGGTGAGGACCGCGCGGTCGCCGCCGCGGAGATGGCGATCTCCAGCCCGCTCCTCGAGCAGAGCATCGAGGGTGCGCACGGTGTGCTGCTGTCGGTCTCCGGCGGTTCCGACCTGGGCCTTTTCGAGATCAACGAGGCGGCCAACCTGGTGGCGCAGGCGGCGCACGAGGAGGCCAACATCATCTTCGGCGCGGTGATCGACGACGCGCTCGGCGACGAGGTCCGGGTCACGGTCATCGCCGCGGGCTTCGACGGTGGCACGCCCAAGCGCCGCGAGCTCGGATCGCTGCGCCGGTCGATCTCGATCCCGTCGGCCGAGACGGCGGACGGGTCGCCCGCACACTCGGTCGACGGCGCGGGGGCCGCCGCTGCGGCGCCGGCGTCCGACGGAGCCGAGATGCCCGCCCGCGAGGAGGCAATGGTGACCACGCCGACGGCGTCGCGCGAGCCCCGGCGTATCGTCCCTCCGTCCGACGACGACCTCGACGTTCCCGACTTCCTCAAGTAGTGCTGCGGCACGACGAGGCGCTCGGTGCTGCCCGATTCGCGCTCACCGACCGGTTCGGCGGTGTCAGCGGTGGGGCGTTCGCCGAGCTGAACCTCGGTGGACACGTGGGCGACGCGCCGGAGCACGTCGCCGAGAACCGTCGACGACTGGCAGATCGGGTCGGCCTGCCCGTCGATCACGTCCTGTACGCGAGTCAGGTCCACGGCGCCGACGTCGCCACCGTCGACGGACCGTGGAGCGGACCCACGCCCCGGGTCGATGCCATGGTCACGCGGGCAACCGGTCTGGGGTTGGCGGTCCTGGTGGCCGACTGCGTACCCGTGCTGTTGGCCGATCCGGTCGCCGGCGTCGTCGGAGTCGCTCACGCCGGACGCCGGGGCATGGTCGACGGTGTCGTGCCGGCCGCGCTGGCCGCGATGCGAAGGCTCGGGGCGGCCGGCATCACGGCCTGGATAGGCCCGTCTGTCTGCGGGCGGTGCTACGAGGTACCGGCGGACATGCGCGCCGCGGTCGGCGGCGAGGAGCCCGCCTCGTGGGCCACCACCCGCGCTGGCGCTCCGGCCCTCGACGTGTCCGCCGGCGTGGCGGCCCAGCTCCGGCGAGCAGGCGTCGACGTGCTAACGCTGGAAGGCTGCACTGTGGAGGACTCCCGTCTCTTCTCGTACCGCCGTGACCACATGACGGGCCGCTTCGCCGGCCTGGTGTGGCTGCGCGGGCCCGGAACCGGGTCGTGAACCGCCGCGAGCAGATCGCGGCCGGACTGGCGGCCGTCGGCACCCGGGTGGAGCGGGCCTGCCGCATGACCGGGCGTGATGCGGCCGGGGTCACGGTCGTCGTCGTCACCAAGACGTTCCCCGCGACCGACGTCCGGCTGCTGGCCGACCTCGGGGTCCGCGACATCGGAGAGAGCCGCGACCAGGAGGGGGCGCCCAAGGCTGCGGCATGCGCCGATCTGGACCTCACCTGGCACTTCGTCGGGCAGCTCCAGACGAACAAGGCAGCTTCGGTGGCCGCTTACGCCGACGTCGTCCATTCGGTCGACCGGGTCCGTCTGGTCGACGCGCTCGACCGCGCGGCGACGGCAGCCGGGCGCGAAGTCCACTGCCTGGTCCAGGCCGCATTCGGCGGTGCGCCGCAGGGCGGCGGTGCTGGACGCGGCGGTACCGATCCGGCCGACGTTCTGGTGTTGGCCGACCGCGTCGCGGCGGCGCGCTCACTGCACCTGGCCGGGGTGATGGCAGTGGCGCCGCTCGGCGGCGACCCGGCCGACGCCTTCACTCGGCTGGCCCGAATCGCCGAGTCTGTACAAAAGCGACATCCGGCTGCAACCTGGGTGTCTGCTGGGATGAGTGGTGACCTCGAGGCGGCCGTGGCACAGGGCGCGACACACCTGCGTGTCGGAACGGCAATCCTCGGTGCGCGCCCTCCGGCGGGCTAGGGTCGGTGACCAAGGAGATCGACACCCGGTCGGTCCCGGCGCGACGTTCCACCACCAGTGCGGAGGACGTGAGTATGGCCGGCGCGATGCGCAAGGTTGCGGTCTACCTCGGCCTCGTGGAGGACCAGGGCAGCTACGACGACGAGTACGCCGAGGACGCCTACGAGGAGTACGGCGACGAGTTCGACGACCAGGCGCCGGCAGAGGCCGAGGTGCGGGAACGCGAGCGCACCGCCACGGTCGCCACCCTGGCCGACCGGCGGCCGGTGGCGGTCGCGAACGCCCGTCGGGTCGACTCGGCGCGGATCGTCACACTGCACCCCCGCACCTACAACGAGGCCCGCACGCTCGGCGAGTACTTCCGCGACGGCACACCGGTGATCATGAACCTGTCCGAGATGGACGACGTGGACGCGAAGCGGCTGGTCGACTTCGCCGCCGGTCTGATCTTCGGCCTTCGCGGCGACATCGAGCGAGTCACCGCGAAGGTCTTCCTGCTCTCGCCGGCCGACGTCACGGTGACGGCCGAGGACAAGGCCCGGATCGCCAGCGGCGGCTTCTTCAACCAGAGCTAGCCGCCGCGCAGCGCGGGCAGAGCCCGAAGATCTCGACGGTATGGGTCACGTCGACGTAGCCGTGCGCGCTGGCCACCTCGGCGGCCCACATTTCGACTGCCGGTCGGGACACCTCGACGGCCGCACCACAGGAGCGGCACACCAGATGATGGTGGTGGTCGATCTCGGCGCACCGCCGGTAGACCGCCTCGCCGGCATCCGAGCGCAGCACGTCGACGCGACCGTCGTCGGCCATCGCCTGCAGCGCGCGATAGACGGTGGCCAGCCCGACCTGCGAACCGCGAGAACGCAGTACCTGGTAGAGGTCCTGCGCGCTGATGAAGTCGTCGACCTCGTCGAGCACATCGTTCACCGCGGCCCGCTGGCGCGTCCGGCGTTGCTCCCTGACCGGCTGGTGGCTCATCGTCTCTCTCGTCGCGCGGGTCTGCCCCCGGGTCGCGTCCAGTCTAGTGGCGCAGTCCTCGGGCCCTGGGCGGGCGAACCCCGGGCGTCGGGTAGGTTCAGCTCCCGTGGTTTCGGTCGTGGCCCAGGTGCTCTACGTGGCCTTGTGGCTGTTCTTCATCGCCATGCTGGCCCGTCTGGTGTCCGACTGGATCCAAGTCTTCGCTCGGGAATGGCAGCCGCGCGGCGTCCTTCTCGTCGTCCTGGAGGCCGTGTACACGGTCACGGATCCGCCGCTCAACCTGATCCGACGCTTCGTCCCGCCCCTTCGACTGGGGTCGATCGCACTCGACCTCGCGTTCATCATCCTCATCATCGTGGTCCAGATCCTGCTCTCGGTTGTGGGGTCCCTGCGATGACGGGGTACGGTGACCTCTTGACCGCGCTCTACCCCGAGGTGACGCTATGCCGCTGACGCCCGAGGCCGTCGACAACAAGGAGTTCACGACGGTCCGCCTCCGCGAGGGTTACGACATGCAGGAGGTCGACGAGTTCCTGGACGAGGTCGCGGCCGAGCTCTCGCGGATGTACCGCGAGAACGAGGAGCTGCGCGAGAAGCTCGGAGCGGTGACTCAGGGCGGTGGCATCGTCGCCGCCGCCGAGACCATCGGTGGCCCACAGCGGCAGGCCGAGCCAACGCCCGCGCCGGCCGCCGAAGCCCCTGGTGCGCCGGCCGCCGCGGCGGCAGGAGCGCCCACCGAGGCCGCGGCCAAGGTGCTGGCGCTGGCGCAGAAGACCGCCGACGAGCTGGTCGCCGACGCGAAGCTGGAGGCCGACCAGCTGCTCGCCGATGCCCGCGAGCGGGCGGAGAAGATCGACTCGGAGAGCTCGTCGAAGGTGTCCAAGATCGAGAACGATGCGCGTGGCCGTGCCGACGCGCTCGAGCGCGAGGCTCAGCAGCGCCACCAGCAGGTCGTGGGCAAGCTCGAGTCCGAGCGCGAGCACCTCGACAGCCAGGTCCAGAACCTCAAGGCCTTCGAGCGCGAGTACCGCAGCCGCCTGAAGGCCTACCTGGAGAGCGAGCTCCGCAAGCTCGAGACCTCCGGCGTGTCCGACGGCGCCGTGGCGGCGCCGCCGAACGAGAACGCCGCCGGCACGCTGGCGGCATCGGGGGCCACCACCTCGAGTGGCTCTCTGCGGTCCGTCGCGAGCCTGCTGGAGGACGACCAGCGCTGAGCGGCGGGTGCCGCTACCGGCTTCCGGCCGGCTGCACCCTTCGCAGCCGGAACGTCAGGCCCAGGTCGGTGTCGGCGTGGTCGGGCTGCCCGGCCAGCGCATCCAGGTCGTGGTGCACGCGCGTGGCGAGCACCTCGTCGGCCACGGCGGTGGCGTGTTCGCGCAGCGCGGCATCGAGTTCGCCGTCGGCCAGCACGGCGAGCTCGATCCGGTCGGACACGTCGTAACCAGCAGTCTTCCGGGCTTCCTGCACCAGCCGGATCACCTCGCGGGCGAGCCCGGCCCGAACCAGCGCCGGCGTGAGGTGGAGGTCCAGCGCGACGGTCTCGCCCTCCCGCGCGACCGCCCAGCCCTCCCGCGGAGTCTCGGTGAGGACCACGTCCTGCTCGTCGAGCTCGACGTCGCCGAGACCGTCGACCGGGACGGTCGCCGTGCCGCCGGACCTCAGGTCCGCAGCGAGGGCACCGGCGTCGGCTGCGGCGACCGCCGCCGCGACCCGCGGCGTGTCCTTGGCGAAGCGCCCGCCCAGTGAGCGGAAGTTGGCCTTCGCGCTCACGTCGACCAGCTCACCGCCGCTGCCGCCCAGCGGCGCCACCTCGGCGACGTTGAGCTCGTCGGCGACCTCGGTCCGCAGCTCCCGCGGGAGGTCGTCCCAGCCGCGTGCCCCGACCAGCGCCCGGGCCAACGGCTGACGGGTGCGCACCCTCGACTCGGCCCGGGCCGCCCGGCCCAGTTCGACCAGCCGCCGGGTCAAGGCCACCTGGTCGGCCAGCCGGTCGTCGATCGTGGACTCGTCCGCCGTCGGCCAGGACGCCATGTGCACTGACTCCGGAGAAGGGGTCACCGTGCGGACGACGTCCTGCCAGATCCGTTCCGTGGCGAACGGGACCATCGGAGCGAGCAGCCGTGTGAGCACCTCCACGCACTCGTGCAGCGTTGCCAGCGCGGCGGTATCGCCGTCCCAGAACCGCCGCCGCGACCGCCGGACGTACCAGTTCGACAGGTCGTCGACGAACGCGGTCAGCCGGGCACCGGCGTGCTGGGTGTCGAACCCGTCCAACGCTTCGTCGACGTCGCGCACGAGCCGGTTCAGCTCGGACAGTGCCCAACGGTCGAGCACCGGTCGGTCCGCTACCTGCGGTGCGCCCTGCTCGGGCGTCCAGCCGGCGGTGCGGCCGTAGAGGGACAGGAACGAGGCCGTGTTCCAGTAGGTCAGCAGGACCTTCCGGACGCCTTCCTGGATCGTGGCATGGCCGACCCGGCGCGGCAGCCAGGGCGAGCCGCTGGTGAGCATGAACCAGCGCACGCCGTCGGCGCCGTGCTGGTCCATCAACGGTATCGGTTCGAGGATGTTGCCCAGGTGCTTGCTCATCCGCCGCCCGTCGTCGGCGAGGATGAGCCCGAGGCAGACCACGTTCTCGTATGCCGAGCGGTCGAACACCAGGGTTCCGACCGCCATCAGCGTGTAAAACCAGCCGCGGGTCTGGTCCAGTGCTTCGCAGATGTACTGAGCCGGGTAGCTGGCCTCGAAGTCCTCGGTGCTGCCCGGCGCGTACGGGTAGCCCCACTGCGCGAACGGCATCGCTCCGGAGTCGTACCAGACGTCGATGACGTAAGGCTCGCGGCGCATCGTCCCGTCGCAGTCGCGGCAGCCGAACGTCACGTCGTCGACGAACGGGCGATGCGGGTCGAGGCCGGACAGGTCCGCTCCGGCGTGGTCGGAGAGCTCGGCCAGGGAGCCGACGCAGACGAGATGGCTCTCGTCCGCATCGCATCGCCACACCGGCAGCGGCGTGCCCCAGTAGCGGCTTCGGGAGAGCGCCCAGTCGACGTTGTTGCGCAACCACTCGCCGTAACGACCCCACTTGATCGTGGGCGGGTACCAGGCGGTGCGCTCGTTCTCCCGGAGCAGCGCGTCCTTGATCGCCGTGGTGCGGATGTACCACGACGGCTGCGCGTAGTACAGCAGCGGAGTGTGGCAGCGCCAGCAGTGCGGGTAGGCATGCTCGTACCCCTCGTGCCGGAACAGGACGCCACGGGCGTCGAGGTCCTTCACCAGCGCTGCGTCGGCGTGCTTGAAGAACTGAGCCCCGACGAGTGGCACGTCCGGTGCGAACGTGCCATCGGGTAGCACCGGATTGACCACGGGCAGGCCGTACCGGCGACACACGCGCAGGTCGTCGGCGCCGAACGCCGGTGCCTGGTGCACCAACCCGGTGCCGTCCCCCGTGGTCACGTATTCGTCGAGCACGACGTAGTGTGCGTCGGGGATGTCGACCAGGTCGAACGGCCGTCGGTACCTCCAGCGCTCCATGTCGGCGCCCTTGAAGCGATCCACTACCGTCCAGTTCTCGCCCAGCGTCGGCGCGCGCAGCGGCTCGGCGACCACCAGCGTCTCGGTGCCGTCCGAGACTGCCACGTAGGCGACCTCGGGATGCGCCGCTACCGCAGTGTTGGACACGAGCGTCCACGGCGTCGTGGTCCACACCAGCAGGGAGGCGCGGCCGGCCAGTGGTCCCGAGGTCAACGGCAGCCGGACGAACACCGACGGGTCGACGACCGTCTCGTAGCCCTGCGCGAGTTCGTGGTCGGACAGACTGGTACCGCAGCGTGGGCAGTACGGCGCCACCCGGTGGTCCTGCACGAGCAGGCCGGCATCGAAGATCTGCTTGAGCGACCACCACACGCTCTGCACGTAGGCCGGATCCATGGTCCAGTACGCCTCGGCGGTGTCGACCCAGTAGCCCATGCGCTCGGTCATGGCTTCGAATGCGTCGACATTGCGCTCGACGGACTCCCGGCACCGCGCGTTGAACTCGGCAACCCCGTACGCCTCGATGTCGGGCTTGCCGGCGAAGCCCAGTTCCTTCTCCACCGCGATCTCGACCGGTAGGCCGTGGCAGTCCCAGCCCGCCCGCCGCGGGACGTGGTGGCCGCGCATGGTCCGGTAGCGCGGGAAGACGTCCTTGAACACCCGCGCCTCGACGTGGTGGGTTCCCGGCATGCCGTTCGCGGTCGGCGGGCCCTCGTAGAAGTTCCACTGCGGGCGGCCGGCGGATGCCTTCAGGGTGCGGGCGAAGGTGTCGTGCTCGCGCCAGAACGCGAGGATCTCCCGTTCCATCGCGGGAAGATCGACCTGGGTCGGCACCGGGCGGTACTGCGGGGTGTCCATCGCCTGAGAGGTCCTCCGTCGCGGGCGGTCGTCGACGGAGGGACGAGCCCACCCGGTCCGGCGACCGGGGATGGCGGCCCGCGGTACCACCCTCCTTGGCCGCCTCACGGCGACCCACTTCGTTCCTGCGGCCGGGTCTACTCGGGCGACGGCGCCCTTTCTTCCGGCGGCTCCGGGGTGATGTTCGTCACGGTTCGTGGCCCCCGGGCTCACACCATCCCCGGGTCGCTGCCGGCCGTCAGCCGGACTACTCGTCCCCATCGACACCTTGTCGCGGTGCCAGTGTACGGCCATGCCCAGATCGGGAAGACTGGTTTGTCGTGGTGTCGACGCGAGTTGCGGTCCGGGTCAGGCCCGGAGCCTCGGGAACACGTGTCGGCGGGGACTATGCGGGCGCCCTGGTCATCGCCGTGACCGAGCCGGCCGTGGGACGGCAGGGCCACGGCGGCGGCTCTGCGGGCGCTGGCGGAAGCTCTCGGGCTGCGGCCAGCACGGGTTCGGCTGGTCAGCGGTGCGTCCAGCGGGTCGAAGGTCGTCGAGGTATCCGCCCAGGGGATGTCGGGGCCGCCGTGATCCGGCTGTGCTCGGCGGGGAGAATTGAAGCCTAGCCCGTGGGGACCTATCCTCACGGGACCTCAGCGATCACCCGAAGGCAGGGAGCCGGTCATGTCCGAGAGCGGCAAGGGCATCACCGGGCGCGTGCGTCGCGCCGTGGCCGGCGCGGCCTCGGCTGCCCGGTCGGTCACCGGGTCGACCCGCCGTGCCGCCTCGTCGGGTGCCGCCGCGAAGACCTCCGAGACGACGAAGAAGGCGACCCCTGCCGTGCAGGCGGCCGCCGGTCAGAAGAAGGCCGCGCCGGCGAAGAAGGCCGCGACCAGCAAGAAGAGTGCGCCGGCGAAGAAGGCCGCGACCAGCAAGAAGACCGCGTCCGCGAAGAAGACCGCGCCGGTGAAGAAGGCCGCACCCGCGAGGAAGGCCGCGCCGGTGAAGAAGGCCGCGCCCGCGAGGAAGGCCGCGCCGGCGGGGAAGGCCGCGACCAGCAAGAAGACCCCGTCCGCGAAGAAGACCGCGGCGGCGAAGAAGACCGCGCCGGTGAAGAAGACCGCGCCGGCCAAGAAGGCCGCGTCCGCGAAGAAGACCGCGGCGGCGAAGAAGGCCGCGCCGGCGGGGAAGGCCGCGACCAGCAAGAAGGCCGCGTCCGCGAAGAAGACCGCGCCGGCGAGGAAGGCCGCGCCCGCGAAGAAGACCGCGCCGGCCAACAAGATCGCGCCGGCGACGACGACCGCGACGCAGAAGGCTGCTCCCGAGGCTCTCGTCGTCCGTGCTGACGAGCGCCCGTGGACGGCGGCGGAGTTGGCCGAGGTGCGCCACCTGCTCGAGGCCGAGGCCGTCCGGCTGCGTGAGGAGATCAGCGACGCGGAGACCGACATCGCCGACATGCTTCGTGACAGCGCCGATGCCGGCGGCGAGGACCAGGCCGACACCGGCTCGAAGACATTCGAGCGCGAGCACGAGATGTCACTCGCAGCCAGCCATCGCGACATCCTCGGTCAGACCGAGCGCGCTCTGGCCCGCATCGACGACGGCACCTACGGTGTCTGCGAGAGTTGCGGCAACCCCATCGGCAAGGCGCGATTGCAGGCGTTTCCCCGTGCGACACTGTGCATGACATGCAAGCAGCGGGAGGAGCGTCGCTGACGGGCGACGCAGAGCAGGACACTACGGGTCGCCGGGTCGGTGTCCTCGTCGGTGTGGCGGCCGTGGTGTTCGCCCTCGATCAGCTCACCCAGATCATGGCTGTGGCCTGGCTGGCGGAGGGCCAGGTCGTCGACGTGATCGACGGGATTCTGCAGCTGCGGCTGGTCCGCAACCCGGGTGCCGCCTTCAGCTTCGCCACCGATCTCACCATCGTGCTGACGGCCGTGGCGGCGACGGTCGTCGTCGTGATCATGCGACTGAGCCGCCGGCTGACCAGCACCTCCTGGGCCGTCGCGCTCGGCGGTCTGCTCGGCGGTGCGCTGGGCAATTTGACCGACAGAATCCTCCGTGAACCCGCACCGCTTCGCGGGCACGTGATCGACTTCCTCGAGCTGCCGAACTGGCCGGTGTTCAACCTGGCCGACTCGGCCATCGTCGGATCCGCCGTCCTGGTGGCCTGGCTCAGCTTGCGCGGCGTCAGCTTCGACGGGTCGCCGCCCGCGCGCCGGACCGACGGATCGGAGGGGCCGGAGCGCGTGGAACCGTGACCGACCGCCGGAGCCTGCCGGTTCCGGACGGCCTGGAGGGCGAGCGGCTCGACGCCGCCCTGGCGCGGCTGTTCGGGTTCTCCCGCAGTCGCGCCGCCGCCCTGGTCGAAGGCGGACACGTCCAACTCGACGGTGGCGCGCCGGCGAAGTCGGACCGGGTTCGGGCCGGTGCCTGGCTCGAGATCGACCTGCCGGATCCTCCGAAGCCGCCGGCGATCGCGCCACGACGGGTCGAGGGCATGAGCATCGTGCACGACGACGACGACATCGTCGTGGTGGACAAGCCGGTGGGCGTAGCGGCGCATCCGAGTCCCGGATGGTCGGGTCCCACCGTCGTCGGGGGCCTGGCGGCGGCGGGGTTCCGGGTGTCGACCAGCGGTGCGGCCGAACGGCAGGGCATCGTCCACCGGCTCGACGTGGGCACCAGCGGTCTCATGGTCGTGGCCAAGTCCGAGCGGGCCTACACGCTGCTCAAGCGCCAGTTCCGGCTGCGCACGGTCGACAAGGTCTACCACGCACTCGTACAAGGCCATCCGGACCCGGCCCGCGGCACCGTCGACGCGCCGATCGACAGGCACCCGACCCATGACGCTCGCTGGGCCGTTGTCGCCGGAGGGCGGCCGAGCATCACTCACTACGACACCCTCGAAGCATTCCCGGCCGCCAGTCTGCTCGAGGTCCGTCTCGAGACCGGGCGCACCCACCAGATCCGGGCGCACATGAGCGCGCTGCGACACCCCTGCGTCGGCGACCTCCTCTACGGCGCGGACCCCACCCTGGCGGCGCGGCTCGGCCTGCACCGCCAGTGGCTGCACGCGGTCCGGCTCACCTTCGACCATCCCGGCACAGGTAAGCGGGTCGAGTTCGAGTCGCCGTACCCGCCGGATCTCCGGCAGTCCCTGGACCTGCTGGCCGCCTGACCGACGGCGCGGCCAGCGGCGGCGATCTCGTGATGCGAGACGGCGATTCCGTATTGCTGGACGCGGACCGACGGTCGTCCCTAGAGTCCAGCCCGTGCGAGATGCGTATTTCGCGTTTACGGTGCCGGCCCGGGTGGCCGGCGGCGTCGACGTGACCTGACGCAGCATCCACCCGAGTCGGCACGAGGCTCCAGGCATCGCCTGGGGCCTCTGTTCATGAAAGTGGCCGACCCCGGGCAGGTCACCGGTGCCGGCCTCCGGCCTCCCGAGGAGCACCCCGTGACCGCAGCGCCCGACCAGGCGACCTCCCTGCGCCCCGTCCGGATCGGAACCCAGGTGATCGGTGGGACACGACTGCCGGTTCTCGCCGGACCGCGGCAGGGCGCCGATGTCGTCCACCTGAGCCTCCGCCGCCAACACGGCGCGGCAAGCGCCGAGGCGGAGCTCGAAGAGATCCGCAGCCGAACGGCCGCACCCCTGCTCGTCGAACCGTTCAGCGCCGACGACCTGGCTGCTGTCGCCCGGTTCGCGGACGGAGTCGTCGTCGGCGGCGCCTGGATGCAGGACTTCCGCCTGCTTGCCGCGGTCGGACGCACCGGCCTGCCGGTCGTCCTCCACCGCGGGCACCACTGCACCGTCGACGAATGGCTGTCATCGGCCGAGTACCTGGTCGCCGAGGGGAACGACGCCGTCGTGCTCTGCGAGGCCGGTAGCCGCCGCTACTGGGGTGGACGTACCACGCTGGACCTCGCGCTGATCACCGAGGTGCGCGACCGCTCCGGCCGCCCCGTGATCGTCGACGTCGGCGACACCCCATGGCTCGCGGGTGCGGCGGTGGCGGCCGGAGCCGACGGCGTCTGGCTGGCCGAGGATGCCGCCGCCGCGGACGTCGCCGCGGCCGTCGACGCCACGACGACGCTCACTCCGGTCGTCCGCCAGGTCGACCCGCCGTCGTTCGCCGGCTGCCGCGAGGCGATCGACCGCGTGGACGCGGCGTTCGCCAGCCTGCTCGAGTACCGCGTGGCGCTGGTGGCTGCGGTTCAACGGCACAAGCCGGTAGCCGGCCATGCCGGGCGGGACCGGATCCGGGAGGCCGAGATCGTGCACGCGATGGCGCACCGGGCGCCGTCCGTGCCCCGACGGCAACTCGCGAAGATCATGGATGCGGTGATCACCGCGGGTCTGGACGCGGCCGAGGCTGCCGGAGCGGGCGGCCAGCCGGTCTGGCGCATCTGACCGAGCCCACAGTCCGCACAGACTGGACGCAACGGGAGGAGACACGCCGGCGTTTCCCACCAGACGCGTCCAGTTTGCCGGGACCGGTCAGGTGAGGAGCGAATCGCCCAGGCCTGCCTGCGGGTATCTGTCGGCGTGGCCTCCTAGACTCGCCCAGGACGGGCCGCCGACGTTTCCGGCGTTGCCGTCGAGTCGCGAGCCTGCCCGAGGAGGCGTCAGCCGTCGTGCCCGATCCGCACGCCACCTTCGTGCACCTGCATGTCCACACCGAGTACTCGATGCTCGACGGGGCCGCGCGGATCGACGACCTGCTCGCCGAAACCGCCGGCCAGGGCATGCCCGCCCTGGCGATGACCGACCACGGGAACGTGTTCGGCGCGTACGAGTTCTACACCAAGGCCGGCCGGTACGGCGTCCGGCCGGTGATCGGCATGGAGGCGTACCTGACTCCCGGCACGTCCCGGTTCGACAAGACACGGGTCCGGTGGGGGAACGGGGACGAGGACGATGTGTCCGGCGGCGGTGCCTACACCCACCTGACCCTGCTGGCCGAGAACACCGGCGGCATGCACAACCTGTTCCGGCTTTCGTCGCTCGCCTCGCTCGAGGGGTTCTACTTCAAACCGCGGATGGACCGCGAACTGCTGCAGACCTACTCGGGCGGGCTGATCGCCACCACCGGGTGTCCCGGCGGCGAAGTCCCGACCCTGTTGCGCATGGGCCGGTACGACGACGCCGTCCGCGCTGCGGCCGAGTTCCGCGACATCTTCGGCGCCGACAACTACTTCGTCGAGTTGATGGACCACGGCCTGCCGGTCGAGCGCCGCGTCCGCGACGACCTCCTGCGCCTGGCCCGCGACCTCGGACTCTCGCTCCTCGCCACGAACGACCTGCATTACACCTACCAGCGCGACCACGAGGCGCACGCCGTCTTGCTGTGCGTGCAGTCCGGCTCGACACTGGCCGATCCGCACCGGTTCAAGTTCGAGTCCGACGAGTTCTACCTGAAGTCGCCGGAGGAGATGCGCCGCATCTGGTCGGAGTTGCCGCAAGCCTGCGACAACACGTTGCGCATCGCCGAGCGGTGCGACGTCCGGTTCGTCGAGGGCGGCAACTTCATGCCGAGGTTCCCGGTGCCCGACGGCGAGGACGAGACATCGTGGTTCGTCAAGGAGGTCGAGCGAGGCCTGCACGTGCGCTATCCCGTCGGGGTGCCCGATGAGGTCCGCCGCCAGGCGGGCTACGAGACCGAGGTCGTCTGCGACAAGGGGTACCCCGGGTACTTTCTCGTCGTGGCCGACTTCATCAGCTGGGCCAAGAGCGAGGGCATCCGGGTCGGTCCGGGTCGCGGGTCGGCCGCCGGCGCGATCGTGGCCTACGCACTGGGCATCACCGACCTCGATCCACTCGAACACGGCCTCGTCTTCGAGCGGTTCCTCAACCCCGAGCGCGCCTCGATGCCCGACATCGACATCGACTTCGACGAGCGCCGCCGCGGCGACGTCATCCGTTACGTCACCGAGAAGTACGGCGTCGACCGGGTCGCCCAGATCGTCACCTACGGCACGATCAAGGCCAAGCAGGCGGTCAAGGACGCGTCCCGGGTTCTCGGGTTTCCGTTCGCCATGGGCGAGCGGATCACCAAGGCGATGCCCCCGTCGGTCATGGGCAAGGACATCTCCCTGTCCGGCATTTTCGACGCGGAGGACAGGCGGTACGCCGAGGCAGGTGAGTTCCGCGAGCTCTACGGCTCCGACCAGGATGTCGCGAGGGTCGTCGACACGGCCAGGGGCCTGGAGAACCTCAAGCGCCAGTGGGGGGTCCACGCCGCAGGCGTGATCATGTCCTCGCAACCTCTGATCGACCATATCCCGATCATGAAACGCGAGCAGGACGGCGCGATCATCACGCAGTTCGACTACCCGACCTGCGAGGCGCTCGGCCTGGTCAAGATGGACTTCCTCGGGCTGCGCAACCTCACCGTGCTCGATGACGCGTGCCGGAACATCGAGCGCAACGGAAAGGAACGCGTCGAGCTCGAGACTCTCCCGCTGGACGATCCCGCAACCTACGAGTTGCTCTCGCGCGGCGACACCCTGGGCGTGTTCCAGCTCGACGGCGGCCCGATGCGCTCGCTGCTGCGGCTGATGAAGCCGGACAGCTTCGAGGACATCTCGGCCGTCGGCGCCTTGTACCGGCCCGGGCCGATGGGTGCCCAGTCGCACACCAACTACGCGCTGCGCAAGAACGGCAAGCAGGCGATCACCGCGATACACCCCGAGCTCGCCGAGCCGCTGGCCGAGATCCTGGACGAGACCTACGGGCTGATCGTCTACCAGGAGCAGGTGCTCTCGATCGCGCAGAAGGTGGCCGGCTACACCCTCGGCAAGGCCGACCTGTTGCGCCGGGCGATGGGCAAGAAGAAGCGCGCGGTGCTCGACGCCGAGTTCGTCGGCTTCTCCGACGGGATGAAGGCCAACGGATTCTCTCCGGCCGCGATCAAGACCCTCTGGGACATCCTGGTCCCGTTCTCCGACTACGCCTTCAACAAGGCGCACAGCGCCGCCTACGGGCTGGTGTCGTACTGGACGGCGTATCTCAAGGCCAACCACCCGGCCGAGTACATGGCGGCCCTGCTCACCAGCGTCCGTGACGACAAGGACAAGACCGCGGTCTATCTTGCCGAGTGCCGCCGGATGGGTATCAAGGTGCTGCCGCCCGACGTCAACGAGTCCGAGGGCGACTTCACGCCGGTCGGCACCGATGTCCGCTTCGGCCTGGCCGCCATCCGCAACGTCGGCGGTTACGTGGTCGACGGCATCGTCGCCGCACGGGCCGCGCAGGGCCGCTACGAGTCCTTTCCGGACTTCATGGACAAGGTCCCGGTCGTCGTGTGCAACAAGCGGGTCGTCGAGTCACTGGTCAAGGCAGGCGCGTTCGACTCCCTCGGTTACTCGCGGCGGTCGCTGGCCGCGATCTGCGAGAACACCGTCGACGCGGTGATCTCCGTCAAGCGGAACGAGGCGATCGGGCAGTTCGACCTGTTCGGCGGCGCCGGCGGCCCTCATCAGGGTCTCGAGGTGGCCGTGCCCGACCTCGCCGAGTGGGACAAGCAGGTCAAGCTGGGCTTCGAACGCGAAATGCTGGGTCTCTACGTCTCCGACCATCCCCTCTTCGGCCTCGAGCACGTGCTCACCAGGCTCACCGACCGCACGATCGCGTCGCTGTCGGACGAGGACGAGTCGCCGCCCGGCATCACGGTCACCATCGGCGGGCTGGTCACCGGGTTGCAGCGCAAGGTGACCCGCCGCGGTGACACCTGGGCGATCGCGACCGTCGAGGATCTCGAGGGCTCGGTGGACGTCATGTTGTTCCCGGCCACCTACCAGCAGCATGCGCTGCAGCTCGCCGAGGACACCGTCATCGTGGTCAAGGGCCGACTCGACCGTCGCGACGACGCGCCCGCGGTGATCGCCAGTGAGCTCACTTTTCCGGATCTGTCCGAGGCGCCGGCCGGCCCGGTCGTCGTCACCGTGGCCGCGGCCAGGTGCACGCCCCCGGTGGTCGAGAAGCTCAAGGACGTCCTCGCCACCCATCCGGGTGTCACCGAGGTCCACCTGCGGCTGCAGACCGGCGACCGAACGACCGTGATGCGCCTCGACGACGGCCTGCGGGTCACACCGTCGACGGCGCTGATGGGAGATCTGAAAGCGTTGCTCGGGCCGGCGTGCTTGGGGTGAGCGAGCCGGTGCCGGAGGAGGGCACCCGCCGCCACCGCACCGCCGGGGCGGCCAGGCGTGCTGTGGCAGAGACCGTGCTGGGCTCGGTAGCGGCGGGCCTGGTGGCGGGCCTGGTCTGGTGGCTGGTCGCCCCCGAGGTGACGGTCGGCGTCCGCGGCGGGCAGTCGGTACTGATCGCGGCGGAGGCCCGCGGCCTGTTCGGTGTCGACGCCTCGTTCGGCCTGGTCGGCGCCGTGACCGGGCTTCTCCTCGGCGTGGTGATGTTCATCCGCCACCGAGAGCACCCGACCGCCGTCCTGGCCGGCCTGGTACTCGGCGGCGTCGTGGGCTCCCTGGTCGCCTGGCAGGTCGGCTCCACGCTGGGTCCCGGCCCGCTCGGCGACCGCACCGACGGTGCTGCCGACGGTGTCACCCTGGCCATCCCGCTCGACCTCGAGGCCACCGGAGTCCTGCTCTTCTGGCCGATCATGGCCGTCGTCGCCACGCTCGTGCTCGGTGGGCTGGCCTCCCCACTCCCGCCCCGGCACCGGGCGCTCGGCGATGCCGTCAACTCCGCCGAGCGATCCGAGCCGTCGTAGCACTGGTGAGCCTGATCAGGTCGGCCGGCGCCAGTCCGACGTCGAGTCCACGACGACCGGCCGAGACGTAGACGGTCGCGAACTCGACCGCGCTGGAGTCGACGACCGTGGGCAGGCGCCGGCGCTGCCCGAACGGGCTGATACCGCCCACGACGTACCCGGTGGCCCGCTCCGCGGCAGCGGAGGCGGCCATGGCGGCACGCTTGCCACCGGTCGCAGTGGCCAGCGCCCGGAGGTCGAGCGACCCGACCACCGGCACCACCGCCACGACGAGACTGCCGTCGACATCGGCCAGCAGTGTCTTGAACACGCGATCCGCGTCGACGCCGATCGCGTGGGCCGCCTCGAGGCCGTATGACGGTGTGGCCGGGTCGTGGTGGAAGCGGTGAACGGTGAACGCGACCCCTGCCCGGCTCAGCTGCGAGGTGGCTGGCGTCGCACCTCCCGTCGAGACGCCCATCCCGACATCCTGCCCGACGGTGCGAGGAACCCGAGGGGCGGTTGTCTTGGCATCCGAGCGGCCGGTCCGGCCTTCGGACGGTCGACCTACACTCGACCGGGTGATGCGTCGCATCGACCTGCGCGGTCGTCTCGCCGCCGGCGACGACCTCGACTACCAGGCGCTCGTGCCGCGGGCGCCGGTCGATGTCGACTCGGCCATGCGCGACGTCCGGGTCGTATGCGACGACGTTCGACGCCGCGGACCCGCCGCCGTCGGCGAGTACACGGCCCGCTTCGACGGGGTGGAGGTCGCCGACGTGCGCGTTCCTCCGGCGGCATTGACCGACGCACTGGGCGGACTCGACCCGGCGGTACGGGCGGCACTGGAGGAGTCGGTCGCCCGCATTCGCCGTGTCCACGTCACACAGGGGCGATCCGAGGTCACGACCACGGTGGTGACGGGCGGCACCGTCACGCAGCGGTGGGTGCCGATCGACCGGGTGGGGCTCTACGTGCCCGGTGGGCTGGCCGTCTACCCGAGCAGCGTTGTCATGAACGTCGTGCCGGCGCAGGTGGCGGGAGTCGGCGCGCTGGCCGTGGCGAGTCCGCCCCAGCGCGACCACGGCGGCCACCCGCACCCGGCGATCCTCGCCGCCTGCGCTCTGCTCGGTGTCGACGAGGTGTACGCCGTCGGCGGCGCGCAGGCGATTGCGATGTTCGCCTACGGCCTCCGCGACGGTGACCAGGTCGTGTGCCGGCCGGTCGATCTCGTGACGGGACCCGGCAACGTGTACGTGGCGGCCGCGAAACGACTTCTGCGCGGGGTCGTCGGCATCGACGCCGAGGCGGGACCCACGGAGATCGCGATCCTGGCCGACGACACCGCCGACCCCCGGTATGTTGCCGCCGACCTGCTCAGCCAGGCCGAGCACGACCCGCTGGCCGCCAGCATCCTGGTCACCGACAGCGAAGCGCTCGCCGCCGCGGTCGACCTCGAACTGGGCACGCAGGTCGCGGCCACCAAGCACGTGGAGCGGGTGCGGGCCGCCCTCACCGGCGAGCAGTCCGGCGTTGTCCTGGTGGACGACCTCGACCAGGGCATGGCGGTCGTGGACGCCTACGCGGCGGAACATCTCGAGATCCACACCCGCGACGCCCGTACGCTCGCCGGGCGGGTCCGGCACGCGGGTGCGGTGTTCGTCGGACCCTGGTCGCCGGTGAGCCTGGGCGACTACACCGCCGGGTCCAACCACGTCCTGCCGACCGGGGGCACCGCGCGGCACGGCGGCGGGCTGTCCGTCCAGTCGTTCCTGCGCGGCGTCCAGGTGGTCGAGTACGACCACGCCGCGCTCGGGCAGGTTGCCGATCAGGTCGCGACGCTGGCGGCGACGGAGGACCTGCCGGCCCACGGTGCGGCCGTCCGCGTCAGGTTCCGGTGATGGGCGGCGCACTACCGCTGCGCGACGATCTGCGCGGCCTGGAGCCCTACGGCGCGCCGACGTTCGACGTGCCGGTCCGGCTCAACGTCAACGAGAACCCCTACCCACCGTCGGAGCACCTGGTTAGCGAGGCGGCGGCTGCAGCGGCCGAGGCGGTCCGCGGCCTCAACCGCTATCCCGACCGCGAGGCGGTGGATCTGCGGGGCGACCTGGCGGCCTACCTCGGCCACGGGCTGGATGTGTCGCGGGTATGGGCGGCCAACGGGTCCAACGAGGTCATGCTCCAGCTGCTGCAGGCCTTCGGTGGGCCTGGCCGCGCGGCGCTGTCGTTCGCACCCACGTACTCCATGTACCCGGAGTACGCGCGCGACACGGCCACCACCTGGGTGGTGGGTCGACGCGAGCAGGACTTCGGCATCGACGCCGAGCACGCCCTCGACCAGGTGCGCCGGCACCGGCCGAGCGTGCTCCTGCTCGCGTCGCCGAACAACCCCACCGGAACCGCCGTCCCGCTCGAGCTGGTCGCCGCGCTGCACGAGGCCGCCGCCGGAGTCGTGGTCGTGGACGAGGCGTATGCGGAGTTCCGCCGGGCGGGGACACCGAGTGCGCTCGGGCTGCTACCCGACCACCCCCGCCTCGCCGTCGTCCGCACGATGAGCAAGGCCTTCGCGTTCGCCGGCGCCAGGCTCGGCTACGTCGCCGGCGCGCCGGAGATCGTCCGGGCGCTGCAGGTCGTCCGGCTCCCGTATCACCTCTCCGCGGTCACGCAGGCCGTGGCCCGGGTCGCACTGGCTCACGCCACCGACCTGCTGGCGACCGTCGATGCCATTCGCGCCGACCGCGACGAGCTCGCGGCGTGGCTGGGCGGGCTCGGCCTGACCGTGCCGGAGTCCGATGCGAACTTCGTCCTGTTCGGCCGGTTCGCCGATCGCCACGCCGTGTGGCAAGGCCTGCTCGACCGCGGGGTGCTCGTCCGGCAGATCGGTCCGCCGGGCTGGCTGCGCGTGTCGGTCGGGACGCCGACCGACATGGCCGCGTTCCGGACCGCGCTCCAGGAGGTGCTGAGGTGAGCCGACGGGCAGCGCGAGTGGAACGCGCGACCAAGGAGAGCCGGGTCGTCGTCGAGGTCGACCTCGACGGTACCGGCGAGAACGACATCGCCACCGGCGTGCCCTTCTACGACCACATGCTCTCCGCGTTGTCGCGGCACGCACTGATCGATTGTGCGGTGAGCGCCGAGGGCGACCTCGACGTCGACGCCCACCACACGGTCGAGGACGTCGCGATCGTGCTCGGTCAGGCGTTGCGCGCGGCGCTGGGCGACAAGGTTGGCATCCGCCGATTCGGCGATGCGCTGGTGCCCTTGGACGAGGCGCTGGTCCAGGCCGCCATCGACGTGGCCGGCCGGCCGTACTGCGTCCACACCGGGGAACCGCCGGGCCAGGAGTACGCACTGATCGGCGGGCACTACATCGGGTCGCTGACCCGGCACGTGTGGGAGACCCTGGCCGTCCACGCACAGGTTGCCGTGCACGTCCGGGTCGTGTCCGGCCGCGATCCGCACCACGTGGTCGAGGCCCAGTTCAAGGCCGTGGCCCGAGCCCTGCGAGACGCGGTCGCCCTGGATCCGCGAGAAGGTGGCATCCCGTCCACCAAGGGCAGCCTGTGAGCCGTCCGTCGGTCGTGGTCCTCGACTACGGCTCGGGGAATGTCCGCTCTGCCGTGCGGGCCCTCGAGCGGGTCGGTGCGGCGGTGGCGCTGACCGGCGACCGCAGCGAGGCTGCTGACGCCGACGGGCTGGTCGTCCCGGGTGTGGGTGCGTTCGCGGCGTGCGTCGCAGGACTGCGCACCGTCCGTGCCGACCAGATGGTCGACCGGCGGCTGGCCGGCGGCCGCCCGGTGCTCGGCATCTGCGTCGGCATGCAGGTGCTCTTCGAACGGGGCATCGAGCACGGCGTCGAGAGTCGCGGGCTGGGGGAGTGGCCCGGCACGGTCGAGCGGCTGGTCGCCTCGCCGCTGCCGCACATGGGCTGGAACACCGTCGAGGCCGCGGCGGACTCTCGGCTGTTCGCCGGCGTGGAGCACGAGCGGTTCTATTTCGTGCACTCCTACGCGGCGCGCCGGTGGGAGATGGTTCCACCGGCGCGCCTGCGTCCACCGGCCGTGAGCTGGACCGCGCACGATGGGGACCGGTTCGTCGCCGCCGTCGAGAACGGTCCGCTCTCGGCGACGCAGTTCCACCCGGAGAAATCGGGCGACGCCGGGGCGACGCTGCTGGAGACCTGGGTGAGAGGGTTGGCGGCATGACGGCGGACACGACGGTCTACGACCGGGATTTCGCCTTCGTCTCGGCCTATGGCGCAGAGCTGCTGGACTGGCTCGACCCACGGCCGGGAGAGACCGTCGTCGATCTCGGTTGTGGCACCGGAGTGCTGACGTCCCGGATCGCCGATGCCGGTGCACACGTGATCGGTATCGACTCCGACCCCGCCATGATCGCCGCGGCGCGCAGGCGGCTGCCCGACGCGGACCTGCGAGTCGCCGACGCGCACGACTTCACCGTGGAAGAGCCGGTCGACGCCGTCTTCTCCAATGCCGCCCTGCACTGGATGCCGGCGCCGGTCGAGGTGCTCGGGTGCGTCTCCGACGCACTCCGGTCCGGTGGCAGGTTCGTGGCCGAGATGGGTGCGACCGGCAACGTCGCCACCGTGACCGAGGCGGTCGACCGGGCCTGCCGGGAGGCCGGCCTGCAGGACCGGGCCTGGCCCTGGTTCTTCCCGTCCCCGGCGCAGTACGCGGCGATGCTGGAGGATGCCGGCCTGGAGGTCCGCCGCCTCGACTTCCGCGATCGTCCGACCCGGTTGACCGGCCGGAACGGGTTCGTCGGCTGGCTGGCGATGTTCGCCGGCACCGTGCTCGGTGACGTTCCGCCCGCCGTCCTGGACCGGGCCGCCGAGATCGCCAGACCGGCACTGTGGCGTCGCGGCGCCTGGTGGGCGGATTACCGGCGGCTCCGGTTCTGTGCGGAGAAGGTCGGCGCGTGACCCGGCTGGTGCTGCTGCCGGCCGTCGACGTGTCCGGCGGACGGGCTGTCCGCATGGTGCGCGGCGACGCCGACTCCGAGACGTCGTACGGCGATCCGCTCGATGCGGCCCTTGGCTGGCAGGCGGCGGGAGCGGAGTGGGTTCATTTGGTGGACCTCGACGCCGCGTTCGGACGCGGTAGCAACCACGACCTGCTGGCCGAGGTCGTGGGCCGCCTCGACGCCGCCGTGGAGTTGTCCGGCGGGATTCGCGACGACGAGTCCCTGGCAGCGGCACTGGCGACCGGTTGCGCCCGGGTGAACCTCGGCACCGCCGCCCTGGAGGATCCACGCTGGACCGCGGAGGTGATCTCGCATCACGGCGACACGATCGCCGTCGGCCTCGACGTTCGCGGGACGACGCTGGCGGCGCGCGGCTGGACCCGGGACGGCGGCGACCTGTGGGAGGTGCTCGACCGACTCGACCGGGAGGGCTGCAGCCGGTACGTCGTCACCGACGTCGGCAGGGACGGCACGCTCGGCGGGCCCAATCTGAACCTGCTGCAGGAGGTGTGCGGGCGCACCGACCGGCCGGTCGTCGCCAGCGGCGGCGTGTCTAGTCTGGCCGACATCACGGCGCTCCGGTCGCTGGTCCCGCTCGGCGTCGAGGGGGCGATCGTCGGCAAGGCCCTGTACGCGGGGAGGTTCACGCTCGCCGACGCGATCGAGGTGGCCGGATGACCCGGCGGGTCAGCTCGGGGGCGCCGTGGGAGCCGGTGGTCGGATACAGCCGGGCGGTGGCCGCCGGCGACCACGTCTGGGTGACCGGGTGCACGTCGATCGTCGACGGCGAGGTCGTGCACGACGGCGACGCCTACGCCCAGACCGTCCAAGCTCTGCGCAACGTCGAGTGGGCGCTGGTGCAGGCGGGCGCGTCGTTGTCCGATGTCGTGCGGACCCGCATCTTCGTCACCGACATCGCCCGCTGGGAGGAGTACGGGCGCGCCCACGGTGAGGCCTTCGGTGCCACCATGCCGGCGACATCGATGGTCGAGGTGTCACGGCTGATCGACCCACGAATGCTGGTCGAGGTGGAGGCCGTCGCCTACCGGCCCGGTGTCGGCCGATGAGCGTCGCCATCCGCATCATCCCCTGTCTGGACGTCGACGCCGGCCGCGTCGTCAAGGGGGTGCGGTTCACCGATCTGCGCGATGCCGGCGACCCGGTCGAGATGGCGGCGGCGTACGACGCCGAGGGCGCGGACGAACTCGTCTTCCTCGACATCACGGCCTCCAGCGACGACCGCACGACCACGTATGACGTGGTGTCCCGGACCGCCGAGCAGGTGTTCATCCCGCTGACGGTCGGCGGCGGCGTACGGACCGTCGACGACGTCGACCGCCTGCTCCGTGCCGGTGCCGACAAGGTCGGCGTGAACACCGCTGCCGTCACGAGGCCGGAGCTCGTGGCCGAGATCGCGGACCGGTTCGGCGCCCAGGTTCTCGTGCTCTCGGTGGACGCCCGGCGCGGCGGCGGCACCAACTCGGGCTTCGAGGTCACCACGCACGGCGGGCGCCGGGGAACCGGTGTGGACGCGGTCGCGTGGGCGGCACGTGCGGTGGCGCTCGGCGCCGGCGAGATCCTGCTCAACTCCGTCGATGCGGACGGGACACGCGACGGTTACGACCTGCCGCTGATCGCGGCCGTGCGGTCGGCCGTCACCGTGCCGGTGATCGCCAGCGGCGGCGCCGGTGCACTCGGACACTTCCCCCCGGCGGTGGATGCCGGCGCCGACGCCGTGCTGGCCGCGAGTGTGTTCCATTTCGGCACGCTCCGCATCGCCGCCGTCAAGCAGGTGTTGGCGGTGGCAGGGCACCAGGTCCGCTGACCGGGACGCGCAGCGACCTGACCTCGCTGCATCTTGTGGTGGGTTGTCAACGCGTCCCAGGCCGCCGAGACGTTCCCATCCCGCCACATGTCGCAGGTGCAGCGTCCGGGCCCACTGCGCGGAATGTCTGGCACCGGGCGCGGCGTTCGGTGCTGGCGAAGGCGGTCACGGCCGCGAGCGTATGCCGCGTTCGCCGGTCGAGAGAATGTCGCGACGACGAGGACGGAGACGGTGTGACCGACCGGTCGGACCAGGTGACACTGCGCGAGGGTTTGGGGTTACTCGGCCGGGCCGTCAGGGACGAACCGGGCATCTTCACCGTCGCGGTGACCGGCAGCGCCGTGTTCGGCGCGGCCACGGCACTGACCGCCGCCGTGATCGGAGCCGTGACCGACCGGGTGATCGTGCCGGCGTTCGCCCGGGGACACACGACCACGGCGGCGCTGGCCGGCGCAGCGGTCGCGATCGTGGGCATCTCGGTCCTGAAGGCCGCCGGGATCGTGACCCGGCGGTACTTCGCCGGGGTGATGCAATATCGCCTGCAGGCCGGTTACCGGCGGCGGGTGACCCGCCAGTACCTGCGGCTGCCGCTGTCGTGGCATCACCGGCACCCGACGGGCCAGCTGCTCTCCAACGCCAACGCCGACGTCGAGGCGGCGTGGTATCCCATCGCACCGTTCCCGATGGCGGTGGGGGTCCTGGTCATGCTCGTCGTCGCCGTCGTCGCGGTCGTGCTCACCGATCCGGCGCTGGCCGCGGTCGGACTGCTGGTGTTCCCGGCGATCCTGCTGGTCAATCTGCT
>DATFBR010000201.1:0-19186 GCA_035253685.1 Jiangellaceae bacterium | reverse complement strand
AAGAACACGCAGACCGCGATCAGTCCGCCGGACGCCCACTCCCATCCGGACGTCTCTTCCCCTTCCCAGCCGGTCGTCGTCCAGGCGCCGCCGACGAACAGCGCGACGATCGCGTAGTGCGGGATGGCGAGCAGCCACCACTTCACCAGCACCAGTCCCCGTGACAGGGACTCCGGGTAGCGAACGTCCAACCGGGCCGGGTAGTTCGGGTCGTCGGCGAGAGAGAATGGCGGGTACCGGTCGGTGCCGAGCGCGTCGTAGGTGTAGTAGCCCACCCGCCAGGTCCAGCGCATCACGCCGACGTTGAAGTCGAACATGCCGCGCGGGTATCGCGCCGTGAACAGGATCGCGAAGAACGCGATGATCGTCACGACGACGAACGCAGTCCACAAGAAGATCAAGATGATGACATGCGGGATCGCCAGCAGCCACTTGACCAGCCACAACCACCGCGAGAGCGGCTCGTCCAAGCGGGCATTGACGGCAACAGGGTTCTCGGCCATAGCTCGCACTCCTCGCTAGCCCCGCACGCATCGGTGCTGTGTGTTCAGCGCTGGGTGAGTGATGCGTCGTGCCCTTGCCAATCTCGCAGCAGCGTGGTGCGGTGGACAGCAGACACACCGGGCAGGATTTGCGTTTCTCCGCTCGGTCACGCGGGCACGATGCGCGCAGGCTACCGTCGAAGGACACGATCTCCATGCAGACACCGCCGTCGTTTCGAGCACTGCTGACCGTTCCCGCCGCGCTGACCGGGCTGCTGGCGCTGACTCTGGTGGCGCCACCCGCGGTGGCGACGCCGAAGGCGCCGCCGAAGGATCCGGTGGCCGTCGGCACCGGAGGTGCCGTGTCGTCGGTCGATCCTTACGCGACCGAGATCGGCCTGAACGTGCTGAGACGAGGCGGCAACGCCGTCGACGCCGCCGTCGCCACGGCGGCCGCTCTCGGAGTGACCGAGCCCTACAGCGCCGGCATCGGTGGTGGCGGATTCTTCGTCTACTTCGACGTTCGATCCGGCCAGGTCGAGACCATCGACGGCCGGGAGACCGCGCCCGAATTGATGGAGGAGGACGCGTTCGTCGAGAACGGCGTCCCGATCCCGTTCGCCGAGGCGGTCACCAGCGGTCTCTCGGTCGGCGTGCCCGGAACGCCGGCGACGTGGGAGCTGGCGCTGGACCGATGGGGCTCCATCGACCTGCGCGACGCACTGCGGCCGGCAGCACAGCTGGCGCGGCGCGGCTTCGTGGTCGACGAGACCTTCCACCAGCAGACCGAGGACAACGCCGCCCGTTTCGCCGACTTCACCAGCACGGCAGAGCTGTTCCTTCCCGACGGCACACCGCCCGAACCCGGCTCTGTCCTGCGCAACCTGGATCTGGCGCGGACCTACGACCTACTCGGCCAGCGTGGCACCGAGTACCTGTACGAAGGCCCCCTTGCCGGCGAGATCGTCGACACGGTGATGCAGCCACCCGTGGTGCCGGGCTCCACCCGCATCGTCCGGCCGGGGCTGATGCGCCTGCCCGACCTGGCGGCCTACGACGCACTCGTCAAGGAGCCGACGATGGTCGAGTACCGCGGGCTGGACGTTGCCGGCATGGGCCCGCCGTCGTCCGGCGGCTCGACCGTCGGTGAGGCACTGAACATCCTCGAGGGCAGCGACCTCGGTGCCCTCGACCGGACGGAGGCACTGCACCGCTACCTCGAGGCCTCCGCGCTGGCCTTCGCCGACCGCAACCGCTACGTCGGTGACGACACCCCCGCGGCGGTGCTGCGGGAGTTGCTCTCGCAGGGCTTCGCCGACGAACGCGCCTGCGAGATAACCGCAACCGCGGCGGTGAAGCCGGTGCCGCCCGGGGAACCGGACGGGACGTACGCGCCGTGCGAGGCCGCGCTGCAGGCCGTGGGCGGCGACGGTGAGCAGGGCCTGTCGACGACCCACCTGACCACCTGGGACCAGTGGGGCAACGTCGTCGCCTACACGCTGACCATCGAGCAGACCGGCGGCTCCGGGATCGTGGTACCGGACCGAGGGTTCCTGCTCAACAACGAGCTCACCGACTTCAACTTCACCCCGACGCAGGGCACGGCGCCCGACCCCAACCTGCCCGCGCCGGGCAAGCGGCCGCGCTCGTCGATGAGCCCGACGATCGTCCTCGACGGCGGCGAGCCGGTCCTGGCACTGGGTTCGCCGGGCGGTTCCATGATCATCACCACCGTCCTGCAGACGCTGGTCAACCGGCTCGACTTCGGTGCGACGTTGCCCGAGGCGGTAGCGGCCCCTCGCGCCAGCCAGCGCAACACGGTGTCGGTCGCAGCCGAGCCGGCATTCCGCACCGCGTGGGAGGCCGGGCTGAGCGCCCGGGGGCATACGTTCACAACCACGGCGGAGATCGGCGCCGTGACCGCGATAGAACTCCTCGAGGACGGCACCTTGCTGGCCGCGGCCGAGCCCGTGCGCCGCGGGGGTGGAGACGCCGGCGTCGTCGGACCTCTGCGCTGACGCTTGCCGAGCTCGGCGACTGGCTGGCGAACACCTACTGTGCCGACGATCAGACGGACACGCCGTAGGCCTCGGTGAATGCCTTGCCGGCGTACGCGTTCGAGGCGTGTGCGTAGCCGTCGTCACCCCAATCGGTGCCCCAGCTGTTGCGGACGATGAACCCCGTGGCCGTGTAGCCGACGAGCGCGATCGCGTGGCCGCCGCGTGCTGTCGCCGGCTTGTAGGTCGTCAGCTTGCCCTGGGTGTCGGTCGCCTTGTCCCAGGTCGAGTCGACGTCGAGGCGGGCGAGGATCGGCCCGTTGTTGGCCAGCCAGGTACGCCAGTGGCCCAGCGCCCGGCCGAGGTTGAAATATGCCGCGATCTTGAGCTGGGTCGCGACCGCGTAGAAAGTGGCTTCCTCGCCCGGGTAGAGCCGCCTGTTCCTGAACGGAAGCTCCCGATCTCGCACCGCCCCCCACCTGCGGGCCACGTCCAGGGCGCTCTTCAGCGATGTACCGGCCGATTCGATGAACGACGTGGGGTGGCGGACGAACTGGTCGGTCTCCTTGGCCGCCATCCATTGGAACCGGGTCGACAGGACATCCGTCTTCGCTATCCGCCCGTTCTGGACGAAGTGCCAGCGCAGCACGGAGTCGGCCGATGCCCAGCCCACGCACGACCCGGTAGCACCCTGGTCGCCGATCTTCCACCAGGTGTCGTCCCGCAGGTCCTTCGACCTCGGCGTACTCGCCGCTGCGGCGAGAATCCCCGCCTCCTCGGCGTTGCGGAACTCCCAGTCGCGCTCCGTGCCGGACGACGGAATGCAATTGAGTATTCGCCTCGTGCCGTCTCCGGTGGTGACCGACCCGGCCCGATCACTATCCTTCCTGGCCATCACGCATCCCCCAGAATCCGTCGCCACCGTGCGACCCACCCACGGCCGGCTATCTCGGCAATCCAAGATCGGTTGCCGGCTCGAACGTAGGCGCGGCCATGTTGCTCGTCAATGCGCGCGTGTGCACGCAGACCAGATCCGCTGAGTGAGCACCGTGCGCGTCGCTCTCGTCGGCCTCGGGGACATCGCTCGCAAGGCGTACCTTCCGGTGCTCGCCGCCGATGCGGATGTCGAACCCGTCCTCGTCACCCGAAATCCAGTGGTGCGAACAGAACAGGGCCGGGCATGGCGGGTGCACGAGACGTACGAGCGGATCGGCGACGCCCTGGCGACCGGAATCGACGCCGCCACGGTGCACAGCGCGACGCCTTCGCACCCGCTCGTCGTCGGAGCACTACTCGAGGCCGGCGTCCCGACCCTCGTCGACAAGCCGCTGGCGGCCTCCTACGACGAGGCGTCGCGGCTGGTCGAGCTTGCCGATCGCCGGCAGGTCAGCCTCATGGTGGGCTTCAACCGGCGGTATGCCCCCGCGTACCGGGAGGTGGCGCTGTGGCCCGATCGTGATCTGGTCGTGCTGCACAAGCATCGTCGAGAATCCGCCGACGACCCACGCCGTGTCGTTTTCGACGACTTCATCCACGTCGTCGACACGCTGCGGTACCTCGTCGGGGACGATCGGGTGATCGACTTCAGCAGCCGTGTCCACGGTGGCCTTTTACACCGGGTGCTGCTGCACGTCGGCGAGGACACCCGGCAGGGGATCGGCATCATGGACCGCGTCAGCGGCACCACGCAGGAGATCCTCGAGGTCTCGGCGCCCGGCCGACGCCGTCGAATCACCGAGATCGCGGAGGTCGTGCACCTCGAGGGCGGCGTCGAGGCGGTCAGACGCCGGGACGAGTGGGTCCCGGTCGCGGTGCAGCGGGGCTTCTCGGCGATGTGTGCGGAGTTCGTGGCGGCGGTGCGCTCCGGTCGGCGGCTGGTGGCGGCCGACTCCCTGGAGTCGCACCGCCTCTGTGAGCAGATCGTGACGGAGATAGAGCGCCGCAGCACCTGAGCTGACGAGCTCGTCCGGCTCTACTTCGGCGGCAGTACGCCTGCGAACGCAAGGCCACGGCCGACCCAGCGTCGTCGGCGTCACCCGTCCTCCGCGGCGCCATCGGCGGCGGGTGCCGAGTCCCTGATCAGCTCGCCTTCGACACCGCGCAGCGTGGCCCGCTGGTGCTCGAACCGGGTCGGGCGGGTGAGGCGGACGGCTGCACCGCCACCAGAGGTCACGTCGGTGTCGTACAGCCCCAGCGACCCCCCGTCGACATGGACCGCGTCCGATCCCGCTCCTTGTGCGTGAATGCCGCCATGGACGGTCATGGTCGCGATCTCGCCCTTGACGTCGACCGTGGTGACCCCGTGCCCCGTGCTCGTGAGGGCACCGGCAACGCTCACCTCGCCGATGCTTCCGCCTGCCAGCACGCTGAGGGCGTGCGCGGACAGTCGCGTGATCACGCCCTTGACGAGCGAGTCGCCTGCTGCTCCGTACGTGTGGATGTCGCCACGGACGACCAGCCGGCCGAGGTGCTCGCCGACCTGGACACCGATCGCAGCGTCGGCGCGAGTGGTGATGCGGTCGAACTCGGCAACCGCCATCGAGCCACCCGTGTAGACGTTGAATCCGCGGGCGCCGATCCCGTGGGTCTCGATCGGTGCGGTAACGCGCAGCGACGTCGTGCTGCCGAAGTTCACGAATCCCACACCGCTACGGCCGTGCGTCGTGATCGGTGCCTCGGCGATCCAGTTGTTCACGCTGCCCCAGTTGTCGAGCGCCATGTCGTTGACACCGTGCGTGGTGATCCGGCCGCGGTTGCGGACCTCGTCGACATGGCAGCCGGAGATCACGAACACGCCGCCACTGATCAGGTCACGAGTGCCTTCGGCGATACCACCGTCGGTGAAGACGGGGCCGGTCTCCAGAACGGTCACGTCCAGCCTCCCGCCGGCATCGGCACCGCCGACGAACACGCCGCTTCCCCGCACCGGTGCTCCGTCGCGCCCGGCCGAGATCCGGCGCAGCTCCGCGGTGAGCACGACGCCATCGTCTGGCTGGAGGTTCCAGAGCGTGAACGCGCCCTGCACCACGCCGACGCCGAGCAGGTAGGGCCGGTCGGGCCGGTTGCGGACGTCGGCGGCGACCACGTCGAGGCCTTCGACGACGACGTGCCCGGCCCGTACACGATCGCGGGCGAGTATCTGAACCTGCCCAACCGCCGTGATGCCGGTCAGCCGCATCGTGCCGAGATCGTCCACGGCGGTGTCGTTCAGCACGGCCCTCTGCTCCGGACCGACCTCGAGCCGGATCCCTGACACCTCGTTGTCACGGCTGAGCTGCAGACCGTCGACGCCGGCCGCGAAGGCCACGACGGGCGCGTCCTGGGCACCCACCAACTGCTGACCGGGCGCGAGCCGCACCGGTTGCACTCCGGTGAGCTCGCCATCTACCACGATCCGCCGCACATCCGCATCTCCGGCAGCGGCCTCGAGGTCGCCAGCCGTCGAAACCGATCTGGTCGACGTACTCATCCGTCAGGCTCCGCCAGGACGATCTGCCTGAGTTTCGCCGCATCGCCGGAGCTCCAGCCGTCCGGCTGCAACACGGCGGCCCAACCGTCGACATGGTCGCCGGTGTAGTTGTGGCCGTGGCCGGCCGGTACGCCCAACCCCATCGGCAGGTCGGCCGTTATCTGCCAGAAGGTGACGAATGGGATCCACACCATCTCGGGACCCTCATCGGGAGGCGCAGTCTCTTCGACGACGGCCACCGAGCCGGTCGCCGGCGGTGAACCCTGCATCTCGTCCATGCGCGGAGCCTAGAACCCCGACGCGGATGCCGAACCTGCTCGCGGCCCCTCGTTGCGGGTGATCTCCTGCGAGCGGTCGTCGCGACCTATCGTGATGACGTGCCGAAGTCGCAGGTCCTCGAGGTCGCCGGGCGTGAGGTGACGATCACCAACCCGGACAAGGTGGTCTTCACCGCTGATGGCCACACCAAGCTGGATCTCGTGCGCTATTACCTCGACGTCAGCGACGGCGCCCTGCGCGGCGTCGCGGGCCGGCCGATGGTCCTCAAGCGCTTCGTGAAGGGCATCCAGGAGGAGGCGTTCTTCCAGAAGCGAGCACCGTCGAAACGGCCCGACTGGATCGAGGTCGCGACGCTGCGGTACCGCTCCGGTCTGACCGCCGACGAGATCGTCGTCCGCGATGCGGCCACGCTTGCATTTGTGGTCAACCTGGGCTGCATCGACCTCAACCCGCATCCGGTGCTGGCGGAGGACCTGGATCACCCCGACGAGCTACGCATCGACCTGGACCCCGTGCCGGGCGTCGAGTGGAAGCAGATCGTCGATGTCGCCCTGGTCGCGCGGGAGGTGCTCGAGGACCACGGATTGACAGCCTGGCCCAAGACGTCGGGATCGCGGGGTTTTCACGTCTACGCGCGCATCGATCCGCACTGGTCGTACCGGAACGTCAGGCTGGCGGCCGAAACCGTCGCCCGCGAGGTCGAGAACCGCGCTCCCGACCTGGCTACCAGCAAGTGGTGGAAGGAGGAACGGGAGGGCGTCTTCGTCGACTTCAACCAGAACGCAAAGGACCGCACGGTCGCCTCCGCCTACTCGGTGCGGCCGACCCCGGATGCGAGGGTATCCACCCCGCTCAGCTGGGCAGAGGTCCCGGACTGCCGTCCGGAGGACTTCACCCTCATGACCGTTCTCGACCGCTACCGGGTGGCCGGCGACCCGTGGGCGGGGATCGACACCGCATCCGGCCCACTGGAAGGGCTGCTCGACCTCGCCGAGCGGCTGGGACCGGCCGAGAAGCCGCCCAAGGGCACCGGCCGTCGCCAGTCCACGATGCCGCTCATCGAGATCGCGCGGGCCAGAACCAAGGACGAGGCGTTGGAGGCTCTGCGGCGATGGCGGTCGCGGCACCCGTCGGTCGTCGCTCACCTGCAGCCCGCCGACACGCTGGTGGACGGGATGCGGGGACGCAGCTCCCTCTGGTACCGGATCCGGGTCAACCTGCAGCACGTCCCCGAGAGCGAGCGTCCGCCGCAGGAGCCCCTGGAGGTTGATTACGACCCCTGGGCGAACTTCGCCGGCGTCGACGGGCAGGACGACTCCCGCTAGTCGTCAAAGGTCCGACGCGACGCCACGGCGTGTCAGCGGTTCGGCCTAGTCTCGCGACGGTGGCGGCAGAGAGTGGATCGTCGAGGCAACTCCTTCCGCCCGACGACGTGCTCGTCGCCCGTCTTCGGCAACGTGACGAGACGGCGTTCGTCATGCTGCTCGACGCCTGGTCCGACGGACTGCTGCGGCTGGCCCGTTCGTTCGTCTCGACCACCGACACGGCGGTCGAGGTCGTCCAGGACACCTGGCTGGCCGTGATCCAGGGTGTAGGGACCTTCGAGGGACGGTCGTCACTGAAGACATGGGTGTACCGGATCCTGGTAAACACTGCCAAGCGGCGCGGAGGGCGGGAAGCCCGTACCGTCCCGATGAGCAGCCTGATGCCCACGGCCGAGGACGAAGGTCCGACCGTCGATCCGGCCCGGTTCGGCGGCCCGGGCGATCCGTATCCCGGGCACTGGCGAGCGTTCCCGGCGCCGTGGCCGTCACCGGAGCAGCGGGTTATCGCCGGCGAGGTTCGCGAGCAGGTCGCTGCCGCGCTCGAGCAGCTGTCCGACCGCCAGCGGATGGTGATCACGCTGCGCGACGTCGAGGGATACACCTCGGACGAGGTGTCCTCGATACTGGGCATCACAGCTGGCAACCAACGGGTACTGCTCCACCGTGCTCGCGCGTTCGTCCGGAGCAGACTGGAGGAGTACTTCGCAGCCGTCGGGCAACAGGCGGGCTCGGGGCAGGTGACGACATGAGCGACCTCGACTGCAAGGAGTTCGTCGAGCTCGTCACCTCCTTCCTCGACGACGCCCTGGAGCCCGAAAGCCGGCGAGGCGTCGCCGACCACCTGGCCGAATGCGACGGATGCGGACGCTATCTCGACCAGGTCCGGCAGACGATTCGCGTGCTCGGTGATCTGCCGGCCGAGCGCCTGCCGCCGGAGGCCCGGGACGCGTTGCTGGCCGCGCTACGCGGCCCGCCGCGCTGACCGCGTCCCGCCTCCCGGCCACGCTGGACGGACAGGACGGTCAGATCCTGCGCCGTGCGGTGTAACGTCCGGCGGCCCTCATGACACTGCACCACCATGACCAGTCGTCGTGCCCCGAGGGCCACCGTGGTACCGATGAGGGCGCACCGGAGGACATCGCTGCGCCGGCGGGTGCTGCCGCTGTACGTCGCGGTCGCGCTGCAGGGCGTGATGCTCTGGGTGCCGGTGGAGAAGCTGTTCATGAGCGAGATCGGCTTCGACGCGGCCAGCGTCGGCCTGATGGCGGCCGCGTACGCAGCCGTCGTGCCGATCATCGAAATACCGTCCGGCATCCTCGCCGACCGGTGGAGCCGGCGCGGCGTGCTCGTCGTCGCGACCGTCGCGTTGATGCTGTGCTCGCTGATCGGTGGGCTCAGCGACAACGTCGCCACCTACATCGTCAGCGCGCTCGTTCTCGGCGTGTACTTCGCGATGTACTCCGGGACGATGGACGCCATCGTCTACGACACCGTCCTCGAGGAGACGGGCGGCAGCGAGACGTTCGAGAAGCGGATCGGCCGGGTCCGGCTCGTCGAGAGCATCACGCTGGTGTCGAGTTCCCTCGTCGGCGGGTGGCTCGCCGGACTCACCAGCACCCGGCTCATGTACTTCCTCACCGTTCCCTTCGCCGCGTTGTCGATCGTCGCGTACCTCAGGTTCACAGAACCAACACTGCACAGGTCCGAGGCCCGGACGTCGCTGCGCAGCCACGTCAGCGTGACCTTCCAGACCATCACCCGTCGCGGGCGGCTGCTGCCGATCGTGGCCCTGGCCGTGCTCGCCTCGCTCATCCTGCAGGTGATCTTCGAGTTCGGACCGTTGTGGCTGGTCGCACTGGCGGCGTCCGCCGTCCTGTACGGGCCCTACTGGGCCGGCCTGGTGTCGACCCTCGGCCTGGGTGGGTTGATCGCCGGCAGGCTCCGGTTCGACCGCCCGGCGACGCTCGGCGGCGTGGTCGGGCTGATGATCCTCTCCAGCCTGGTGCTGACCGTCAGCCGGAGCATCCTCGTCGTGACGCTGGCGCATGTGGTCCTTGCGATGCTGGTCGTGGCGGCAAGCATCCACGTGACCCGGCTCCTGCACGATGCCGTGCCATCGACCATCCGGTCCGGTGTCGCTTCCGGTGTCAGTGCGGTCTCGTGGATGGCCTTCCTGCCGTTCGCGCTCGTGTTCGGCCTGGTCAGCAAGCAGATCGGCGTTCACATGGCGGGGTGGATGATCACCGTGGTGACGGTGCTGGCGGGTGCGCTGCTGGCGAAGGTGGCGCTCGGCCACCGGCCCGGCCCGGCGGACGACGACGCGACGGCGACGGCGGTGGAGCCCGTACCGGCGACTGCCAGTGCGTGTGTCACGGGCGCGGCGGTGGCAGCGTGAGCCGCCTGACCTGCAGGGAGTTCGTCGAGATGGTCACGGCCTTCCTCGACCATGCACTCGACGCGGAGGCCGAGCAGCACTTCGTCTCACACATCCCGACCTGCCCGGGATGCGACCGGTATCTCGACCAGGTCCGACAGGCGATCCGCCTGCTCCGCGACCTGCCGATGGTGCACCTGCCCACCGAGGCACGCGGCCTGGTGCTGGCGGCGCTCGACGGGCTCCCCGGCTGACCCTCTGCCGGGGCCGTCCGTGGTGGCGGCGGGGTCGCTCGCTCCCACGAACACGTCGAGATCGGGCGCACCTCCGACGACGCGTCCGACTGCGCACAGCGTGCCGCGGGGCGGCCCATTGCCCGATTGGAGCGGCCCCGGCGGGGTACAAAGCGCTGCGGAGCCAGTGGGCTCCGCAACCGTGAGCGGCGAAGTGGAGGCGTGTGATGGGTGCCGATGTCGTGGATCTGATCATGTCCGACCACCGGGAGGTCGAGCGGCTGTTCGAGGTGCTGAGATCGCAACCGGAGAAAAGGGTCACCACACTGCCGATGCTATCGGCGCTGCTGGTCGCCCACAGCCGGGCCGAGGAGGCCGAGGTGTATCCGGTCGCCCGCGACGAGGCCGGTGCCTCCGACGAGGTGGCGCACAGCCAGGAGGAGCACGTCGAGGCCGAACAGCTGCTCGAGCAGTTGCAGGCGGCCGACCCCGACGGTGCCGAGTTCGACACGCTGCTGCAGCAGGTCGTCGATGCCGTCAGCCATCACGTCGAGGAGGAGGAGAGCAGCGTGCTGCCGGTCATGCGGGCGCATCTGGACGATGCCCGGCGTGAGGAGCTGGGGCAGGCGTTCGCCGAGAGCCGCTCCGATCACCTCGGCCAGATGCCCGGCGAGGTCAGCAAGGAGCAATTGCTGCAGCAGGCGAGCAACGTGGGCATGAGCGGTGCTGGCTCGATGAGCAAGGACGAGCTCCGGGACGAGCTGCAGAAGCGAGCCGCGGAGTAACGGAGGCTCGAATGACGATCTACCAGCGCAAGCCACCCTTCCCGAAGGCGTACTCGTTCGCCCTCGTTACCGGCGCGTTCTTCCTGGTCTCCTGGGTCGGCCAGTTCGTCTTCCAGCTCCTGTCGGTCCGCAACGATGCCGAGGAGCACGGACGACGCTTCGAGTGGACCGACTTCCTCCCGCAGTTCCTGTCCTCGACGTTCGAGAACTGGCAATCGGAGTTCCTGCAGCTGGTGTGGCAGGCCGCCGGGCTCGCCCTGTTCTACTACTGGGGATCGTCTCAGTCCCGCGAGAGTGACGAACGCCTCGAGGCGAAGGTCGACGCGCTCCTGAGGGAACGGGGGATCGAGCCGGCAGGCGTCAGCGACGACCCCGTCCAGAGCATCACAGCGACGGATTGACCAGGACCTCTCCCGAGTACTTGCCATCCAGGGAGGCGCTAGAGATCGAACTCCAGCTGTTCGCCCGGTCGGAGCTCGGCCTCGGCGGCACGGGCCAGGATCGTGATGGGCGAACCGGTGCCGGGCCGGGAGCTGACCCGCAGGCTGTCGTGGGTCACGTCGACGTCGATCCGGTGATCCCGGTAGTGGACGCTGAAGCCGAGCCTCTTGACTGCCGTCGGCAGCGCCGGGTCGAATCGGAGGACCTCCCCCCGCGGCCGCATGCCGGACAGGCCCCGCTGCAGGATGTCGATCGTGCCGGCCATCGCACCGAGGTGGATTCCCTCGGCGGTGGTTCCGCCCTGCGCGTCGGCGATGTCGCTCTCGAGCGCATCGAGCACGAACGGCCACGCCAGCTCGGGATCGTGGCGGGCGAATACCCACGCGGTGACCACCCCGCTGAGGGTCGAGCCGTGCGATGTTCGTTCCAGGTAGTAGCGGACGGTCCGGGTGATCTGGTCCGCGCTCACGTCGTAACCGAGGCCGCGTAGGAGATCGCGCAACTCGCCGCCGGACAGCAGGAACAACAGCATCAGGGTGTCCGCCTGCTTGGCGACCTTGTATCGGTTGGCGGTGTCACCCTCGGCCTCCAGCAACCGGTCCAGCCGCTGGATGTCGCCGTACTTGGCCCGGTACCCCTGCCAGTCGAATTCGGGCAGCTGCTCGTAGCCCTCGAACTGGCTGAGCACGCCGTCGCCGTGGAACACCACACGCATCTTGGCGGTGATGTCCCGCCACCGATGGAGCTCGTCCTCGCCGATCCGCAGCTCCTCGACAACCTCCTGCCGGTAGTGCAGCGGGAGCACGTCGAGGATCTCCAACGCGCGCAACAGCACCCAGACCGTCATGACGTTGGTATAGGTGTTGTTGTCCAGGCCGGGGCGGTCGCCGTCCGGATAGGCATCGTGATACTCGTCCGGCCCCATGACGCCGAGGATCTCGTAGCGATCGAGTTCGGCGTCGTAGGTGGCGATGCTGGATAGGTACCGCGCGATCTCGAGCACGAGTTCGGCGCCGACGGTCCGAAGGAAGCGGGTGCTCCCCGTCACGAGGAAGTGCTGCCAGACGTTGTAGGCGATCGCGATGTTGACGTGGCGCTGCAGTCTGGTGTGGTCGGGCAGCCAGCGCCCCGACCGCGGGTTCAGGTGGATCCGCTGGGTCTCCTCGCGCCCGTCACTGCCGCTCTGCCAGGGGAACATCGCACCCCGGTGGCCGGACCGACGTGCGGCCTCACGGGCCGCGCCGATTCTGGCGTGCCGGTAGTCCAGCATGGCTCGTGCCAGTTCCGGCCGCTGGAAGTCCAGGAACGGAAAGATGAACAGCTCGTCCCAGAAGATGTGCCCTCGGTATGCCTCACCGTGCCAGCCACGGGCCGGAACGCCCACGTCGAGATGGCCGCTGTTCTGCGACACGGTCTGCAGCAGGTGGAGGACGTGCAGGTGCAGGGCCGTCGTGATCCACTCGTCAGCCGCATGCACTGTCATTTCGAACCGGCTCCACTGGCTTTGCCAGACGAGGGCGTGCCGGGCAAGGAGGTCGTCGAACCCCGGCGCCTGCCGAACCGCTTCGGCCGCGGCGAGCAGGCTCTCGGAGATCGCCCGGTCCCGGGAGGTGAAGAGGGCGACGACCTTCTCGACCACCACCGGCGTTCCCTGCTGGAGGTCGAGGTCCAGTTCGTGCGCGACGTACCCCGGCTCCGTGACCAGACGCCGGTCGGCCGCGACGGGCGCACGGTCCGCCAGAACCCGGGTGCGGGCGGCCTGGGCGATGCGGATGCGGGACTGGGTGGTTTCCGCCTGCAGTCGGATCGTCTCGGCATCCGCGTCGTCGGCGCGGAGCACGGTCAGGTGCCGGCCGTTCAGGGCGCGGTAACGCTTGACCCCGGCGTTGGCGACGCGGCCGTCCAGGCCCGATCTCACCTGGACCGTCCCCGACCAGTTCTCGGCCGTGAAGGTCGACTCCACCCCGGCGAGGTGCGGGTCCTTCATGCTCACCAACCGGCGCTGCACGAGGCTCGTTCGGCGACCGGTCCGATCCTGCCATCGCAGATGTCGGGTGAGCGTCGCCCGACGCATGTCCAGCTCCAGGTGGTGATCGAGGACCTCGGCGTCGCGCAGGTCGAACCACGGACCGTCGTCCACGCGAAACGTGAGCGGCAGCCAGTTCGGCACGTTGACGAGGTCCTCGTTGTCCACGGTGTGGCCGGCAACCTCGGTGGTCAGCCGGTTGTACAGCCCGGCGACGTAGGTACCGGGGTAGTTGACCCCGTCGTCCACGGCTTCGGGAAGCGCGCCGCGGGTCACGAAGTAGCCGTTTCCCAGCGCGCAGAGCGTTTCCCGCACACCCTGCTGCTCCGGGTCGAAGCCGTCGTAGGTCAGCGACCAGACGCTGGCGGGTCGCTCGGTCCGCCGCTGGCGTCGATCGGCCGCCGCCCGCCGTTCACGGAGCGCACCGCTGGCGACTGCTTCCAGCGAGACGTCGTCGAGTGTCGTCACGACCAGGTCCGCGTCCGCCTCGGCCAGGAGTGCCTGGTCGTTCAGGCGCGCGACGCCGAGCCCCGCCATCCGCGCCGACTTGGCCGCTTGGATCCCACTGGCGGCGTCCTCGACCACGAAGCAGCCCTCGGCTCTCACGCCGAGCTCCTCGGCGGCGGTGAGGAAGATCGTGGGGTCGGGCTTGCCCCGCGGGAAGTCGCGGCCGGAGATGTTCGCGTCGAACAGGTCGAGCAGGGTGAACCCGGGCGCGATGAACGCGTAGTCGAGCCGCTGTTCGGCGGCGAACGTGTCGAGGCGGATCTTGCGGAGGAACAGGTTGGCATTCTTCGACGACGACGCCGCAGCGACCGGGATGCCGATCCCCTTGACCGCCAGGATGAACCGGAGCGCATCCGGAAATGCCACGAACCTGCCCGCTTCGATCAGTGCGACGACCTGTCTCTGCTTCTCGGCGGCGTACTGCTCGACGCGGCGATCGACATCGGGAACGTCGAAATAGGTCAGGGCGGCCCGGGCACCCGCCATGCGGGGTAGCCCGGCCACCACCTGCTGATACACGGCAGTGGTGAACCGCTCGGCCGACCAGCTCGTCAGGTCACGAATGTCGCGCCAGTCGCTGTTCATCAGTTGCTCGAGCGACTGCCGCCAGGCTTGCTCATGCGGTGAGTCGACCAGGACCCCGTCCACGTCGAAGATCGCACCGTGAAAGGCCATGCCGTCCCACCTCTCGGTGTGAGGTCGCGAACAGCAGCATTTTTCCCCGGTTCGGCACGGGCATGTTCGCGCACCGCCGACCGGCCGAGAACCGGCAACGGTAGCCGCCCTGCCCGCTCCGGGCGGACCGGAGAGGCAGGGCGGCAACCGCTGGGTGACGGTCAGACCGGACTGGCGTTCTCCATCGTGTCCGACTGCCCCGCCGGAGCATCCTCGGTGGGGCCACCCTCGCCCCCACCCGGGTGACCGCCGCGGCCAGGACTGTGCCCCCTCTCCCATCGAAGCTCCCGCTCGATCGCGGCGGCGACACGCTCGGGCACCGCCTCCTTCAGCTCATCCGCATGCTCCTGGGTCAGCCGACCGTCGACGACCGCCTGGTCGATGCGATCCTCGGCAGCGGCCACCAGGGCGTCGACCAGCGTGTCGCTCTCGACGCCTTGTTCCTCAGCGATGTCCGCGAGTGTCGTGCCCGCGCTGGCCAGCGCGTCGCGTAGCTCTTCCCGCGTCAGCCCCAGGGTTTCCGCGGCGACATCGAGATCCAGCGGAACCATGCGGTCGTGCGGATCCGCGCCGCCCGGACCGCCGAAACGCAGGGCGTCGGAGTCGTCGAGGGCGGCCGCGACCCTGTCCGCCTGGTCCTGCGTGATCGTGCCGTCGTCGACCAGATCCGCCAGTGCGTCCTTGATCGCCTGCAACCGGTCGTCGCTCGCCTCGCCTGCGTCGTCCTGAGTGGTCGCTGCGATCCCGGTGGCCATCGCGAGCGGTGCACCCACCGCGACGACGCCCAGCCCGGTGAGTCCGAGGACGCCGGCGACCCCCGCCGGCGCGATCCTCTTGGTGATCTTCATGGTGGCCCTGCCTCCATCGTTTCTCCGCCCGGGCGAATCCCGGGCACCTGGAACCGAGGCTCGGCCACGAACCTGGGAGCAGGCTGTGTGGACACTGTGTCCGGGCTACGACATCGGGCCGATCGCTGCCGGCTGTGCAGCACCGGCGTCGGCACGAGCAGCCGACTGGAGCGCGGGGAGCCGCACGGTGAACATCGTGTGGCCGGGCCGGCTGTCGACGGACACGTCGCCGTGGTGGGCCGCGACGACAGCCGAGACGATGGCAAGTCCCAGCCCGGTGCTGCCAGCGGTGCGGGAGCGGGAGCCGTCACCGCGGGCGAAGCGCTCGAACACAACGGGCCTGAGATCGGCCGGGATGCCCGGCCCGTCGTCGACGACGTCGAGGGTTGCGGTCACGGGCCCGCCATCACCCGCCCGTTGCGCGGACATCCGGATGCGCACGGTGGTGCCCACAGGCGTGTGCATGCGGGCGTTGGCGAGCAGGTTCGCCACCGCCTGGTACAGGCGGGCCCGGTCACCAGTCACGACTACCGGATCGTCGGGCAGGTCGAGGACCCAGCGATGCTCCGGGCCGGCCACGTGGGCGTCGCCGGCGGCGACGACCACGACGGCGGACAGGTCGACCGGCGAGCGTTCGACCGGGCGGCCGGCGTCGAGCCGCGCGAGTAGGAGGAGGTCGTCGACCAGGCCGGTCATCCGGACGGCTTCGGACTCCACGCGGCGCACGGCGTGGGCGACGTCGTCCGGGATCGGATCGCGGCTGCGCCGGGTCAGTTCCGCGTACCCACGGATCGCGGCCAGCGGCGTGCGGAGCTCGTGGCTGGCGTCGGCCACGAACTGCCGGACTCGGGTCTCGCTGGCCTGCCGCGCCGTCAGCGCCGTCGCCACGTTCTCGAGCATGTGGTTCAGGGCTGCACCTACCCGGCCGACCTCCGTCCGCGGATCGGTGTCGACGGCCGGCACACGCACGGCCAGCGCAACCTCGCCGCGGTCCAGTGGCATCTCCGCGACCCTGGTCGCGGTGGCCGCGACGCGGCGCAGCGGACGCAGCGCGTGTCCGATGACCAGTGCGCCGACGACCCCGGCCAGCAGCAGCCCGGCCAGGCCGACGGCGACCACGACTCCAGCCAGCTGGGCCACCGGAGCGTCGACCAGGCTCAGCGGGAGCCCGGTGACAAACGTCGCGCCGCCGGGGATGGCCGAGGCGACGACCCGGTAGTCACCGAAGCCGTCACCGAGGTCCACCGTATGCGGGTGTCCGTCCAACGGGACATCGGCCAGCCGGGCCGCCGAGTCGGACGGCAGCGGCGACAGCTCTCCACTGCGCTCCACGACCCGCGAGCTGGCGACCGTTCCGCCGTCGACGAGCGCCCCCAGCGTCCCCTCCGCCTGACCGGGTACCTGCAGCGGGCCGACGGAGCGGTCGGCCTCGGGCCCGCCCGCAGATCGGTGTGCATCGGCGTCGAAACCCCGCGTCGACCGGTCGACCGCGGCCGTCAGCTGGTCGTCGAGTCGGGCGGTCAGGAACGTGTCCAGAGCCACGACGCTGGCCAGGCCGACGACGAGGCTCACCGCCGCCAGCAACGTCACGGCCGATGCCAGCAGCCGGGTCCGCAGCGACCAGCGGCCGGTGCTACTTTCCTGGGGCGCCGCGCCTGGGCCGTCCGGCCGACCCGTGGTCACCGTCACTCCACCGGCTTCAGCACGTAGCCGGCTCCGCGCATCGTGTGGATCATCGGTGCGCGGCCGGCGTCGACCTTCTTGCGGAGGTAGGAGACGTAGAGTTCGACGACGTTCGCCTGGCCGCCGAAGTCGTAGTTCCACACCCGGTCCAGGATCCGAGCCTTGCTCAGCACCCGGCGCGGGTTCCGCATCAGGTACCTCAGCAACTCGAACTCCGTCGCTGTCAGTGCGATCGGTTCCCCGGCCCGGCGGACCTCGTGGCTGTCCTCGTCCAGAGTCAGGTCGCCGACGACCAGCAGGGCTCCGCCGTGGGCCTGTAGGCGGGCGATTCGGCGGATCAGGCCGCGCAGGCGGGCGACCACCTCCTCCAGGCTGAACGGCTTGGTGACATAGTCGTCGCCGCCCGCCGTCAGCGCGGCGACCCGGTCTTCCACCGCGTCCCTCGCCGTGAGAAACAGAACGGGTACGTCCGTGGCATCGGTACGCAGGCGGCGCAGGACTTCCAGGCCGCTCATGTCGGGGAGCATGACGTCGAGTACGACGGCGTCGGGACGAAACTCGCGGGCCGCGCTGACTGCCGTCCTCCCGTCGGAGGCGGTGCGGACGTCCCAGCCCTCGTACCGCAGGGCCATCGACAGCAGCTCCGTGAGGGTGGCTTCGTCGTCGACGACGAGGACCCGCACCGGCGACCCGTCCGCACGGCGGACCTGACGGCCGTCGTGGGCGAACTCCCCGGTCGTGCCGCTGCGTGTCCTCATCACACCCGGGGACGATAAGTGCGGCACCTGAGAGTGGAGTGTGGACTTCCTGTGCTTCGGCTGTGAAGGCCAACCTGGTCGTGCTGGATCTCGGCACCCAGCACCCGGACCTCCGGTGACGATCAGGCCGGGTCGACGCCGCATGTAGTCGTCTCCGGCGGCGCCGTCCATGTCGACGTCGAAGTAGTACGGGCCTTCGGTCCTGTGGGCCGCCGGTGCGTCAGCTGTGGGCCTCGTGGGCACAATCCGCTCATGGCCTCGTACTCGGTCAACGCTGCCGCCGTGGCCCGGGCCCGGCGGCTCATCGACGCCCGTCAGTACGTCCTCGACAGCGACTGGGGAGTGGTGCAGCCTCGCGCCGGCGCAGAGAACGCCTTCCTGAAGTCACACTCGTGGAGTGAGTACGCCGAGTGGCACCTCGGCCTCACCGACGGCGCGACCGACGAGACCAAGGCCCGGTATGCCTTCGTCTACGGCGACTTCCGGCGGGTTCATCGAACCGGACTGATCGCATGTGTCTACCGGGCCTCCGAGTGGCGCCACAAGGAGGTCGAGCTCGCGGCGCACGACCTGCTGCAGCGGCTCGACCGCACCAGCGCCTGAGCGGAACGAAGGCACCTACACCTTGATCATTGAACCGTTGCTGGGGCTTCAACCCCAGCAACGGTTCTTCGATCATGTCCCCTGCACCGTGTGTGGATCGGGCTCGAGGAAGACCACGGGAATGACCCGGTCGGTATGGGACTGGTAGGTGCGATATCCCCGGTACGCCGCCACGATCCGCGGCCACCAATGCTCTCGCTCTGCCGGTGTCGCGGTGCGGGCATGGACGGTCCAGACACGCGATCGCACCTGGACCGTCGCGCGCGGATGGGCGACGAGGTTGCCGTACCAGTCCGGGTTGCTGGCTCGGCCGCCCCACGAGGCGATCACGATCATCGCCTCGCCATGGCGGAGATAGAGGAGCGGGACCGTATGGAGCCTGCCGGTCCGTGCTCCTCGCGTGGTGAGCAGAAGCATGTCGTTGCCCACCAGCCGCCGACCCAGCAGGCCACCGGTGAGCCGGTAGACGACGGCGTGGAGCCGGGACAGCCGGCGAGCGGTATCGTCGCGCACGGCGGCGGCTGTCTACCGACCGCCGCGGTCGGTCTCGTTCAGCCGGTTCTCCTCCTCACCGGCCCACACCGGTGACCTCACCACCGCGGGCGGAGTCTCATTGGTCGGCCCAGTAGGCGGCCAGGCCGACCATCGACCACTCACGCTCGGGGTCCGCTCGGTACAGCGGGTTCATCGCGAAGACCGTC
>DATFBR010000200.1:0-8246 GCA_035253685.1 Jiangellaceae bacterium | reverse complement strand
AGCTCGGCGACCTGTTGCTGCAGGTGGTCTTCCACGCCCGGATCGCCGAGGAGCACGAGGCCGATCCGTGGTCGGTCGACGACGTTGCGGCCGGCATCGTCGACAAGCTCGTCCGCCGTCATCCGCACGTGTTCGGGAATGCGGATGCGCCCACGGCCGAGCACGTCGAGGCCAGGTGGGACGAGCTCAAGCGCGAGGAGAAGCAGCGTGGGTCGGCGATGGACGGCGTCCCGCTCGCCCTGCCCGCCCTGGCCCTGGCCGCGAAGATGATCGACCGTGCGCAGAAGGCCGGCATCCGCGTTCCGGTCCCTGACGTCGATGCGCAGCCGGCGGACGCGGACGAGCTCGGAGATCTCCTCATGGCCGTCGTCGGCGCTGCGGCCCGATACGGCATCGACCCGGAACAGGCGCTGCGAGACGCGGCCCGCCGGTTCGCCACAGCCGTGCGCGCAGCCGAGGCGTCCGGCTGACCCGGCCACGAACCGGCACGGGCCCCGCCCTGCGTGAATCGACCGGATCAGCAGCCAGGCTCAGCCGTCGGCCGGGTTGCCGGGTTGCGCGAATGGCGCCGGGTAGGGTGCCGACGTACGAGCGTGCAGTGCCGCCCTGCATCCAACCGATGACGACAGCGAACCGCAGGAGTGCTCAGTGGCCACGATCGAAGCTGTCGGTGCGCGCGAGATCCTGGACTCGCGCGGCAACCCCACGGTCGAGGTCGAGGTGGCGCTCGACGACGCCACCGTCGCCCGGGCAGCGGTCCCCTCGGGGGCGTCCACCGGACAGTTCGAGGCCGTCGAGTTGCGTGACGGCGACAGCGACCGGTACCACGGCAAGGGCGTCGAGAAGGCGGTCACCGGCGTCCTGGACGAGATAGGCCCCGAACTTCTCGGTTTCGACGCCAGCGACCAGCGGCTGATCGACCAGGCACTGCTCGATCTCGACGGCACGCCGAACAAGGAACGGCTCGGCGCCAACGCGATCCTCGGGGTGTCGCTGGCGGTGGCCAGGGCAGCGGCCGACTCGGCCGAGCTGCCGCTGTTCCGCTACCTGGGCGGGCCGAATGCCCATTTGCTGCCGGTTCCGATGATGAACATCCTCAACGGCGGCGCGCACGCCGACAGCAACGTGGACATCCAGGAGTTCATGGTCGCGCCGATCGGTGCGTCGACCTTCCGCGACGCGCTGCGCTGGGGCGCCGAGGTGTACCACGCACTGAAGTCGGTGCTGAAGGAGAAGGGCTACGCCACCGGCCTGGGCGACGAGGGCGGATTCGCACCGAACCTGCCCAGCAACCGCGACGCGCTCGACCTGATCGCCGTGGCCGTCGAGCAGACGGGGTTCAGCCTTGGCACCGACGTCGCGTTCGCCCTCGACGTCGCCGCGACGGAGTTCCACGGTGACGGCAACTACACGTTCGAAGGCGTGGTCAGGACCGCCGACGAGCTCGGCACCTATTACGCAGAGCTCTTGTCCGCCTACCCGCTGGTCTCGATCGAGGACCCGCTCGCCGAGGACGACTGGGCCGGTTGGGCGGCGCTGACGGCGTCGATCGGCGGCCGGGTCCAGATCGTCGGCGACGACCTGTTCGTCACCAACCCCGACCGGCTGGGCCGGGGGATCGCCGAGGGCTGCGCCAACGCGCTGCTGGTCAAGGTCAACCAGATCGGAACGCTCACCGAGACCCTCGACGCCGTCGACATGGCGCACCGGTCGAGCTACCGGTGCATGATGAGCCACCGATCGGGTGAGACCGAGGACACGACGATCGCGGACCTCGCGGTGGCCACCAACTGCGGCCAGCTCAAGACCGGTGCTCCGGCCCGGTCCGAGCGAGTGGCGAAGTACAACCAGCTCCTGCGGATCGAGGAGGAGCTCGACGACGCGGCACGTTACGCCGGCGCCGGCGCGTTCCCGAGGTTCACGGCATAGTCATGGTCGGCTCTGGTCGCGGTCCCGGTGCCCGCCCAGCGGGTGGAGCGCGGCCGGCTCGGGTCCGATCCAAGGCGACCCGTCGGGCATCGCGCCCGCGCAGCGGGGTCGAACCGCCCGGCGGGCGCGGCCCGGGCATGTCGCGGACCCGCGGCTCTCGCAGCCGAACCTCCCTGACCAGCCGGGCGGCCGTCCTGGCGCTCGTCCTCGGCGTGTTGGCGGTGTCGTATGCGTACCCGCTGCGCGCGTGGTACGACCAGCACACGCGCCGGTCCGCGCTCGAACAGGAGGCGGCTGAGCTCAGGGCTTCCGTCGACCAGCTTGAGACCGAGTTGCGGCTGTGGGACGACCCGGCGTACGTCGCCGCGAGGGCCCGCGAACGGCTGAACTTCGTCATGCCGGGCGAGGTCGGCTACATCGTGGTCGACGAGGAGGGTACGAAGCTGCCCGAGCTGACGCCCGAAGGGATACCGCTCACGGCCGAAGGGCCCTGGTACTCCCGGCTCTGGGCCTCAGTCGAGGCGGCCGACGCGGTGGCGCCGCCAGAGAGCAGCCGGTGAACGCTCGCCCCTCCGCCGACGATGTCTCCGCGGTGTCGGCGCAACTCGGCCGACCGGCCCGCGGCGTCCGGGCGGTGGCCCACCGCTGCCCGTGCGGCCTGCCGGACGTCGTGGAGACCGAGCCGCGGCTGCCGGACGGGACCCCGTTCCCGACGACGTTCTACCTCACCTGCCCCCGCGCGGCGGCGGCGGTGTCCGCGCTGGAGTCCCGGGGCCTGATGCGGCAGATGACGACGCGCCTGGCCGAGGAGCCCGCGCTCGCCGAGTCGTACACGGCCGCCCATCGCGACTACCTCGCGCGGCGGGAGCGCATCGCCCACGTACCGGAGATCGACGGCGTCTCGGCCGGGGGGATGCCGGACCGGGTCAAATGCCTCCACGTCCTCGTCGCCCACGCACTGGCGGCCGGCCCGGGCGTCAACCCGCTCGGCGACGAGGCCCTCGACGCACTGCCCGCGTGGTGGGCAGCCGGGCGCTGCATCGAAGCATCGTGACCGGTGCCGCCGCTGGGTGGGTCCACGGCGCCCGACGGACCGGACGGTTCAGCCACTCGGAGTGGCCGACCTGGGCCTTGCGGCGAGGCACTCGCATCGGTCCGGTTCGCCGGGCAGTCTCGTGCCAGCAGGCAGTAGCCACCGGCGCCGCGGCTGAGAGAGTTGAGGCCGTGACCGACCGCCCGATCCGAAGCCCTGTGCCGCCGGGGAGCGGCTGGCCCGACGACGTCGCCACGCTGGCGACGCCGGTCGCTCGCGACGCCCATCAGGTGGCGACTCTGGCGTCGGGGGCAGGGCTGCGGGAGCTCACAGCGCTGTCGTCGGTCTGCCGCGCCTGTCCGCGGCTGGTGGCGTGGCGTGAACAGGTGGCGACGAGCAAGCGCCGTGCCTTCGCCGAACAGCCGTACTGGGGCCGCCCGGCGCCCGGTTGGGGCGACCCGTCGCCGCGGGTGCTGATCCTGGGCCTGGCGCCCGCCGCGCACGGTGCCAACCGGACCGGGCGCATCTTCACCGGCGACCGCAGCGGTGACTGGCTGTTCGCCGCGCTGCATCGGGCTGGAATGGCTTCGCAGCCCACGTCGATCCATGCCGGCGACGGCCTGCGCCTCACCGGCGCCCGGATCGTCGCGGCCGTCCGCTGCGCTCCGCCGGCGAACAGGCCGACACCCGCCGAGCGCGACGCGTGTGCGCACTGGCTCGACCGCGAGGTGGCGCTGGTGCTCGCAACGACGCGCAGCGTCGTGGCCCTGGGATCGTTCGCCTGGGATGCCGCGCTCGGGACGCTGGGACGCAACGGGTTCGTCGTGCCGCGTCCGCGCCCGCGGTTCGGTCACGCCGCGGAGGTGCTGCTCACCGGCGAGGGACGGCGCACCCTTCGCCTGCTGGGGTGCTACCACCCGAGCCAGCAGAACACGTTCACCGGCAAGCTGACAGAGTCCATGCTCGACGAGGTCCTGGCCAAGGCGGGCCACGGTTGAGAGTGGATCATGGTGCCTGTGAATGAATTCACAAGCGGGTAGGCTGAAGTTGTGACCGAAGACAACGTTCCCCGCATTCTCATCGTCGGCGGCGGCTACGTCGGCATGTACACGGCGATCCGCCTGCAGAAGAAACTGCGGTGGAGCAACGTCCGCATCACGGTTGTGGATCCACGCTCGTACATGACCTACCAACCGTTCCTGCCGGAGGCCGCGGCCGGCTCGCTGGAGCCACGCCATGTCGTCGTCCCGCTCCGGCGTGTGCTCAAGCAGAGCCAGGTCATCACCGGCGAGGTCACGGACATCCGGCACGCCGACCGGGTGGCACGAATCGTGCCGCGCGTCGGCGAGCCGTACGAGCTGCGTTACGACGTGCTGGTTGTCGCCCTGGGCTCGGTCGCCCGCACGCTGCCGATCCCCGGTCTGGTCGAGGTGGGGATCGGGTTCAAGCAGGTGGAGGAGGCGATCGCGCTGCGCAACCACGTCCTCGATCGCCTGGACGTGGCGGCGTCGACGGCCGACGAGGACGTGCGCCGGCGGGCGTTGAGCTTCGTCGTGGTCGGTGGGGGATACGCCGGAGTCGAGGCCCTCGCCGAGCTGCAGGACATGGCCAAGGACGCGATGCGCTATTACCCGTATCTCCGGCCCCACCACATGCGGTGGATCCTGGTCGAGGCGACGGGCCGGATCCTGCCCGAGGTCGGCCCGGAGATGGGCGTCTACACCGTCGAGGAGTTGCGCCGGCACGGCATCGAGGTGCGCCTGAACACCCGACTGGAGTCCTGCGTCGGCGGTCATGTCGTCCTCACCGACGGCACCGAGTTGGATACCGACACCCTCATCTGGACGGCCGGGGTCAAGGCCCACCCGCTGCTCGGTCGCACCGACCTGCCGCTGGACGAGAAGGGCCGGCTCAAGTGCCGCGCGGACCTGCGCGTCGAGGGAGTCGACGGCGCCTGGGGGGCCGGTGACTGCGCTGCAGTTCCGGATCTCACCTCGGACGTCCCTGGCGCGACGACCGGACCGAACGCGCAGCACGCGGTTCGCCAGGCCAAGCGGCTCGGCGACAACATCGCGGCCGTCCTGCGCGGGCGTGAGCCCAAGAACTACGAGCACAAGTACGTCGGCTCGGTGGCGAGCCTCGGCCTCCACAAGGGCGTCGCGCAGGTGTACGGCATCAAGCTCAAGGGTTGGGTGGCCTGGTTCATGCACCGCACCTATCACGTCAGCCGGATGCCGACGTTGAACCGTAAGGTGCGCATCGTCATGGACTGGACGCTGGCCCTGTTCTTCCGGCGTGAAGCGGTCTCGCTGGGACGCATACACATGCCCCGCGACGAGTTCGTTCGCGCTGCCGACCCCGAACGCACGGGCGGTTGAACGTGATCAACTGACCGGGGGAGTGGGCGGGCTACGCTGATCGCTTGGGTCGGGCCCAGCGACGGAGGAGGTCGGTGTTGAAGACCGCGAAGCAGATCAGTGGTGCGGCCGACAGGGTCGCGCTCCTGCTCGAGCACCTGCTCGGGGGCCCGCCGCCGCTGCGGATTCGCACCTGGGACGGGAGCGAGGCGGGCCCGGCCGACGGCCCGACGCTGGTCATGCGGTCTCGGCGGGCGCTGCGCCGGCTGCTGTGGAATCCCGACGAGATCGGTCTCGGGCGGGCTTGGGTCGCGGGCGAGATCGACATCGAGGGCGATCTGGAGGAGGCGCTGGCGCGGCTCGAGACGATCGGACGCGACCTCGCGGCACGCCGCCACCTTTCCCCACTCGAGCGCGCCGAGGTGCTGCGCGCCGCCGTCCTGCTCGGCGCGGTCGGGCCCGCGCCGAAACCGCCGCCCGAGGAGATCGTCCTGTCCGGCGACAAGCACTCCAAGAGCCGCGACCGGGCGGCGGTCACCCACCACTACGACGTCGGCAACGAGTTCTACGAGATCGTCCTCGGCCCGTCGATGACCTACTCCTGCGCGTACTGGGCCCGTCCCGACGACGACACCTACACACTCGACGACGCCCAGAGGGACAAGCTGGAGCTGATCTGCCGCAAGCTCGGCCTCACTGCCGGCATGCGCCTGCTCGACGTCGGCTGCGGGTGGGGCTCGCTCGTTGCCCACGCCGCCGAGCACCACGGTGTTCAGGCGGTCGGCATCACGCTGTCCCAGGAGCAGGCCGAGTACGCGCGCAAGCGGGTCGTCCAGGCCGGACTCGCCGATCAGGTCGAGATCCGCGTGCAGGACTGGCGCGATCTCACCGACGACCCGTTCGACGCGGTGGCCAGCATCGGCATGGCCGAGCACCTGGGCGCGGAGCGGTGGGCAGAATACGCCCGGACGCTGCACGACCTTCTGGTCCCGGGTGGCCGCCTGCTCAACCACCAGATCGTCCGCCGGCCGGGGCCGGGCCGTGAAGGCCGCACGTTCATCGATGCCTACGTCTTCCCCGACGGCGAGTTGCTACCGATCGGGAACGTCGTCAGCGCGATCGAGGGCGGTGACCTCGAGGTGCGCGACGTCGAGAGCCTGCGCGAGCACTACGCCCGGACACTGCGCCGCTGGGTCGCCAACCTCGAGGGGCAGTGGGACCGCGCTGTCGAACTGGCCGGCGCCGGCCGGGCCCGCGTCTGGCGGCTCTACATGACCGCATCCGCGTTGTCGTTCGACGCCGGCCGCATCGGCGTCGCCCAGGTCCTCGCCGTCCGCCGGCACGGTGACGGCACCAGCGGCCTGCCGGGCACGCGGACCGCCTGGCTCGGGGTCAGGTGAGCCTGCTCGCGGTCACGGTCATCGGGCACGACCGGCCCGGGATCATCGCCGACGTCACGGCCGGCCTGGCCGACCTCGGGATCAACCTCGAGGACTCGACGATGACACTGCTGCGGGGCCACTTCGCCATGACCCTGGTGTGTGCAGGCGACGTGTCGCCGGAGAGGGTCGAGGGCGTGCTGGCACCGCTGGCGGCCGATGGTTCACTGCTTGTGACGGTCCGCTCGGTTCCGGCCGAGGTCGTTGCACAGGCGTCGGGCAACACCTACCTGCTCACCGTGCACGGCGGCGACCGGCCGGGAATCGTATCGGCGATCACCAGGATCGTGGCCGAGGCCGGCGGGAACATCATCGACCTGACGACCCGGCTGACCGGCGACATGTACCTGCTGGTTGCCGAGGTCGACCTGCCGGAGTCCGTGGACACGGACGCCCTCGCCGGTCGCCTCGCCGCGACCGGCGCCGACCTGGGCGTCCGCGTCACCCTGAGCCGGCAGGAGACCGACGTCCTGTGACAGTGCTCGGCTGGAGCGAGCACGACCTCAGAGTCGCCGGTCGGGTTCTCCCCGTGGTACCGGCCTCCCATCCCGTATTGGCAGCGGCCTCGGAGCGGGTCGACCCGACCGACGAGAAGGTCGTCCAGCTCGCAGCCGACCTGGTGGCCACGATGCGCGTGTCGCCAGGGTGCGTGGGGTTGGCAGCACCTCAGGTGGGTGTCGGGTGGCACGTGTTCTGCGTGGACGTCACTTCACACGTCAAGGCGCGGACCACCCACGGCACTTTCGCGCTCTGCAATGCCGAGGCGATCGAGGCGAGCGGGTGGGAGCAAGGGCGGGAGGGCTGCATGTCGGTGCCCGACCTGACCGGTGTCGTCAAGCGTGCAACACGACTGGTCGTGGCCGGTGAGCTGGCCGGGTCCGCCGAGCGCGTCGTCCTCGAGACCGACGCCTTCGAGGCGCGAGTGGTTCAGCACGAGATCGACCACTGTGAGGGCCTGCTCTTTCTCGACCGCGTCGCCGGCGCGCACGCCGTCTTCCGGCGTCGCGTCTATCGCTGAGCAGCCCGTACGCTGGCGCCGCGGCCCCCGTAGCCCAACCGGCAGAGGCGGCGGACTTAAAATCCGCACAGTGTGGGTTCGAGTCCCACCGGGGGCACCCGCTCTGGCCAGGTGATCGTTCCGACGCGTTGGCGCTTCGACGTGACAGGGTGAACACATGCGGTCGGGTCTGTTCCTGCCACCCTTCGACGAGCTGGCCGACCCATCGATCGTCGCGCGCCTGGCGGCCGAGGCTGAGGAGGCCGGCTGGGAGGGCGTCTTCCTCTGGGACCACATCCGGTGGCGAGAGCCGGTAGAAGAAATAGCAGACCCGTGGATCACGCTGGCGGCGGTCGCCACAGCTACGGACCGTATTCGGCTCGGCCCGATGGTGACGCCGCTTGCCCGACGCCGGCCGGCGAAGGTCGCCCGGGAGACGGCCACTCTCGACCGGCTCAGCGGCGGCCGGTTGACCTTGGGCGTCGGTCTTG
>DATFBR010000199.1:0-16002 GCA_035253685.1 Jiangellaceae bacterium | reverse complement strand
CAGCGATCGCGATCTTTCTGCTACTTCAGGCTGCGCTCGGCAGCTTCCGACTGGCCACCTTGTCGTTCCTGACGTTGCCGATCGCCTTGGTCGGTGGAGTCCTTGCCACTCTGGCCAGCGGGGGCATCATCTCGCTTGGTTCATTGGTCGGCTTCTTCACCGTCTTCGGGATCGCAGCCCGCAATGGCATCCTGATGATCAACCATTTTCAGCATCTGGAGCACAGCGAAGGCATGCCGTTCGGGCCCGAGCTGGTGCTTCGCGGGGCCCGGGAGCGGCTGTCGCCGATCTTGATGACTTCCTTGGCGACAGGTCTCGCCCTGGTTCCTCTCGTGGTCGCCGGTCAGATCCCCGGGCATGAAATCGAGCACCCGCTGGCCGTGGTCATCCTGGGCGGCCTGGCCACGTCGACGTTTCTCAACCTGTTCGTGGTCCCATCGCTGTACCTCCGTTTCGCGAAGGGTTGGCGGCGAACCCCCCGCGGCGCGAGCACGCAGTTGCCTCAGTCGGCTTAGCGAACGACCCGGAACCATGTCGACGGTGGCGGTGACGGTGGCGCTTGAACCCTCGGACGAGATCGCATCCCACCGCAGACACTCGTGGCCCCGACCGGTTTCCGCTGGTCAGGGCCACGGGGTGGCAGGTGTTGGATTCGAACCAACGTAGGCGAAGCCGACGGATTTACAGTCCGCTCCCTTTGGCCACTCGGGCAACCTGCCTGGTGTCAGGCGAAATCCTGACCGGCTGAGAGGATACATGAGGCCGGCCGGCCGGGCAGAACAGCAACAGAGCGGCAACCCCCGCAACGCAGAACACGGAGGGAGCACCAGATGGCGGGCGAGTCCTCGTTCGACGTCGTGAGCAAAGTCGACCGGCAGGAGGTAGACAACGCGCTCAACCAGGCGGCCAAGGAGATAGGCCAGCGCTTCGACTTCCGCGGTACCGAGGCGGCGATCCGCTGGGCCGGCGACTTCGGTGTCGAGATGGAGGCCTCGGCCGAGGACCGCGTGAAAGCCGTGCTCGACGTGTTCAAGGACAAGCTCGTCAAACGCGGCGTCTCGTTGAAGGCGCTGGACGCAGGCGAGCCGCGGGCGTCGGGCAAGCTCTACAAGATCGGTGCCACCCTGCAGAACGGACTGACCCAGGAGCAGGCCAAGAAGATCACCAAGGTGATCCGTGACGAGGCACCCAAGGGCGTGCGGTCGCAGGTCCAGGGCGAGGAGGTTCGGGTCTCGTCGAAGAAGCGCGACGACCTGCAGGCCGTGATCGCCCTCCTCAAGAGGCAGGATCTCGACTTCGCCGTCCAGTTCGTCAACTACCGCTGACCGCGCGGCTGCCGCTTCATCCTGTCAAGCCGGCTTGTCCGGCCGGACAGGTCCGCAGCCTGGGTGAACCTGCACCGCCACCCTGACAAGTCCCCCCCTCGCAGCTTGTCAGGATCGCCGGCCGCGCTTCTCCTGGTGCGTGAGTTGTCCGGCATGACAACCTGGGTAGCCCGGTCGGTCGGCGCTCAGCGGCGGTATCCGGCCAGCGCCTCGAGGCGGGCGATCCGCTCGGCCATCGGCGGATGCGAGGCGAACAGCTTCGCCAAGCCCTCCGCCCGGAACGGGTTGGCGATCATCAGATGGCTGGCCGTCACCAAGTCGCGTTCCGGCGGGAGCGGCAGCTGGCGGGTACCCATCTCGAGCTTGCGCAGCGCACTGGCCAGCGCGAGGGGGTCGCCGGTCAACCTGGCCCCATCCGCATCGGCCTCGAACTCGCGCGACCGGCTGATCGCCAGCTGGATCACCGAGGCCGCGATCGGCCCGAGCACCATCAGCAGTAGCGCGCCGAGCACGCCAGGCCCTCCGTCGTCGTCGCCGCGCTGCAGGAAGAAGGCGAAGCTCGCCAGGAACATGACGACGCTCGCCAGGGCACCGGCAACCGACGAGGTGAGGATGTCGCGGTTGTGGACGTGGGCGAGCTCGTGCCCGAGCACGGCTCGGAGTTCCCGCTCGGACAGCACCGACAGGATCCCCTCGGTGCAGCACACGGCGGCATTGCCGGGGTTGCGCCCGGTCGCGAAGGCGTTCGGCGCCTGGGTCGGGCTCACGTAGAGGCGAGGCATCGGCTGTCGCGCTGCGGTCGACAGCTGACGGACGATCCGGTAGATGACCGGCTGCTCGGCCTCGCCGACCGCGTACGCCCGCATCGACCGCAGCGCGATGGTATCGCCACGGAAGTAGGCGTAACCGTTGGTCGCGAGTGCGACGACCAGTGCGATCCAGAGTCCGGTCGCCCCGAACAGCGACCCGACGAAGATGATCAGTGCGGACAACAGGCCCAGCAGTGCAGTGGTCCTCAGTCCGTTGTGGCGCACAAGTACCTCTCGTGGTCGTTCCGCCTCTCGGGGATCGGCGCGGGAGGCGCCGAACTCGAAACGTATCGCCGTTGCGGGGCGTTCCCCACCCGCTCGCCGCGTCCGGCTGTACCCGGTCAGCCGAGTAGGCCGGCGCTGACGTCGGCCAGGCCGAGTACGAGTTGCGGCAGCACCGAGAACGCGACGCCGATGGACAGGGCGAGACCCACGGCGATACCCGACGCGGCGGGCACCTCGTAGGACACCGCCTCCCGACCGGCGAGGGGTCGGGCGAAGAGCAGGGCACTCCATCGCAAGTAGTAGGCCAGTCCGATCACCGTGTTGACCGCAACGGCCACCGCGAGCCAGCCCGCGCCGCCCGACACCGCCGAGTCGATCACGACAACCTTTGCCCAGAGGCCGGCAACGCCCGGGGGCAGCCCGGCGAGGGCGAGCAGGCCGAACGCCAGCGCCAGCGCGCTGGCCGGCTCCGTGTAGGCAAGGCCCCGGTAATCCTCGAGCAGGCCGGCCGGGCGATGTCGCGACACGATCGCGACCACCCCGAAGGCGGCCAGGTTGACGGCCGCGTAAACGCAGACGTAGGCGATCACCGCCGACAGGGCCTCGCCGAGTCGGCCGCCGGTCACGCCGGTGCTGGCGACGGCCAAGGGTACGAGCATGTAGCCGGACTGGGCGACCGAGGACCACGCGAGCAGCCGGACGGCGCGACGCTGGCGCAGCGCCGCCAGGTTGCCCAGGGTCATGGTGGCCACGGCGATCACCGCGAGGGCGGGCCCCCACACGTCGGCGTAGGCGGGGAACCCCTGGCTGACCACGACCACGATGCCGACCAGGCCGGCGGCCTTCGACACCACGGAGAGGAACGCGGCCACGACCACCGGGGCACCGGCGTAAGTGTCGGGAACCCAGAAGTGGAACGGGACGGCCCCCACCTTGAAGGCCAGCCCGACCAGCGTGAGGACGACGCCGGCGGTGGCCACCGAGGATCGCCGCGCCGGATCGGCCAGCACAGCGGCGATCTGGTCCAGGTGCAGCGAGCCGGTCGCGCCGTACACGAGGCTGACGCCGTAGAGCATGACGGCGATCGATACGACCGAGACCAGGAAGAAGGTCAGGGCGGCCTCGGCGCCTCTCGGATCGCGGCGGCGCAGGCCCACCAGCGCGAAGGCAGGCAAAGACACCACCTCGAGCGCCACGACGATCGTCGCCAGGTCACGGCCGGCCGCCAGTACGAGCGCGCCCGTGGCCGACGACAGAACCAGGAAGCCGGTCTCACCGCCGGGCAACGGGCGACGGTCTGGCTCGGCGGCGATCTCGGCGTGCGCGAGGAGGAGCACGACGACGGTGCCCACCAGCACGATCGCCTGGAAGACCAGCGTCACCGGGTTCACGACGTAGGAGCACGAAGCGAGTGCCCCGGTTCCACCGTCGACGCAGAACGTGGCACGGGAGTCTCCCCACAACAGCCCGACGGCCACGAGTGCGGCGAGCGTGCCGCCGACCGAGATCGCCGTCAGGACGCCCGCCGACCGGCGGGGCAGCCACAGATCGGCCACGAGAACCGCCAACGCCGTCGCCGCCACAAGCAACGCCGGAGCGACCGTCGCCCAGTCGACGCCCTGGGCCGTGGCCGACGTCACGAGCCACCGCCGGAGAGCAGGGTCGCAACCGCCGGATCAACCAACGTGAGCAGAAGGCCGGGCCAGACGCCGAGCAGCAGGGTCAGCGCCACCAGCGGTCCCCAGGACGCCACCTCGTGCCTGGTCACGTCGCCGAGGACGGGTAACCGCGCGCCGATGACATCGTCGCCCTGGCAGACCCGCCGTACGACGACGAGCAGGTACCACGCGGTGAGCACCAATCCGACCAGGGCGACCGTCAGCAGGACCAGGAAGTACGGCCGGTCGAGCAGCACGGAGGGCCGGAACGCCCCGATCAGCGACAGCAGCTCACCCCAGAAGCCGGCCAGTCCCGGCAGCCCCAGAGAGGCCACGGCACCGAAGGTGAGCAGGGCGCCCAGCCGGGGCAGCCGCGCGTACATGCCGCCGCCGAGCTGGTCGAGATCGCTGGTGCCGTGCCGGTCCTTGATCGCACCGGCCAGGAAGAACAGCAGGCCGGTGATGACGCCGTGCGCGATTCCGGCGTAGACCGACCCGTTCAGGCCGGCGGGAGTCAGCGTGGCGATGCCGAGCACGACGAAGCCCATGTGACCCACGCTGGAGTAGGCGACCAGCCGCTTGAGGTCGCGCTGAGCGAGGCATGCCAGGGCTCCGTAGACGATGCCGACCACGGCCAGCCCACCCAGGACGGGCGCCAGCCGGCTCATGCCGTCCGGGAGCGCCGGTACCGCGATGCGCGCGAGGCCGTACGAACCCATTTTCAGCAGTACGCCGGCCAGAAGTACCGAGCCGACCGTGGGAGCCTTCGCATGCGCGTCGGGCAGCCAGGTGTGCAGCGGCCAGACCGGTACCTTGACCGCCAGCCCGCCGACGATCGCCACGGCCGCGAGCAATTGCGCGCTCTCCGACACGCCCGCACCCCCGCGAGCGGCGAGCTCGACCATGTCGAAGGTTCCGGTCTGCGCGTGTACGACCAGGAAGCCGATGAGCATCAGCGCCGAGCCGAGCAGGGTGTAGAGGATGAACGTCGTGGCCGCCGTCGTCCGGCCCGGGCGGTCGTGCGGGTCTCCCCACCAGGCGATGAGGAACCACATCGGCACCAGCACGACCTCGAAGAACAGGAAGAACAGCAACAGGTCGAGCGCCAGGAACGTGCCGAGCATCCCGACCTCGATCAGCAGGACGAGTGCCACGAACGCCCGTAGCCGGCCGGCCTCCGGTCGCACCCGGACGGTGTAGATGCTGCAGCAGAAGACGAGAACGGCAGTGAGCAGGGCGAACGGTAGGGACAGACCATCGACGCCGAGGTGCCACCGCAGATCGAGCGCGGGCGCCCAGGCCACATCGGTGACGAGCTGAGCGCGGCCGGTGTCGTCGCGGTCGACGACGACGGCCGCGGCGACCAATGCCACCAGCGCCACGCCCGAAGCCACGACGCCCACGCCAGGCGATCGGCGGTCACGGATCCGCCGGCCCGCCGCCACCAGGCTGAGACATCCGACCAGCGGGGCGGCGAGTGCGATGTGGAGCAGCGCCTGGCCGATCACAACAGCACCGCCCCGGCGCCTGCGGCGGCGAGAATGACCACGAAGGCCAGCACGGCCGTCACATATCCCTGGACGTGTCCCCCCTGCGCAGCGTGGGGCAGGACACCCAGCGCTCTGGCCGATCGCCCGGCTCCTCGGACGTACGCGTGGATCACGTCGCGATCGGTCAGGACGACCAGTCGACTGAGGACACGGAAGGGATGTACGACCACGACGTCGTAGATCCGGTCGACACCGAGCCCCTCGGCAAGCAGCCCCCGGGCCGGACCCAGACCGAGGGCGGGGTCACGCCGGCCGACCCGACGCCATTCCGCCAGGACGGCGAGCGCAGCGACACCGACCAGGGCGAGCGAGACCACGGCCGTCCCCGGCGACACCGAGAGCCCTTCCGGTTCCGCGGCGACTGGGTCGCCGGGATCGAACATTGCGGACACCACGGACGGCATGACAATGAGCACGCCGAGCGCGACCGTCGGCACGGCCAGCGCCACCAGCGGAGTCCGCATCGCCGGTGGAGGATCATGCGCGGAGCCGGCTCGCCGCGGCGGACCGCGAAAGGCGAGCAGCCAGGCCCGCGTCGCGTAGGCCGCGGTGAGCAGGACGGTCGCCAGCCCCGCCAACAGCACGAGCCAGGCCGCCCATACGGGCAGCGGCCCTCCGTGCAGTGCGGCCTGCTCGGCCGCGCCCAGCACGGACTCCTTGGAGAAGAAGCCGACCAGAGGTGGCACTCCGACCAGGGCGGCCAGACCCAGACTGCTGACCAGGTAGGTCATCGGCATCGACCGTCGTAGCCCACCCATGTCGGAGAGCATCGTGGTGCCGACGGCGTGGGCGATCGCACCGGCGGCCAGGAACAGCAGCGCCTTGAACGCTCCGTGAGCCAGCAGATGGAACAGGCCGGCCGAGTAACCGCCCACGGCCAGCGCGCCGAGCATGTACGCCAACTGGCTCGACGTGGACCAGGCGAGCACCCTCTTGTAGTCGTCCTGAGCCAGGGCCGCGAGCGCGGCCAGCAGCATCGTGGCGGCCGCAACCAGGGCCAGGACGGCGAGGGCGACCGACGAGAGGAGATATACGGAATGGAGGCGGGCGACCAAGAAGACGCCGGCGGCCACCATCGTCGCCGCATGGATCAGCGCGGATACCGGCGTCGGGCCGGCCATCGCGTCGGGGAGCCAGACGTGCAACGGCACTTGGGCCGACTTTCCGACGACGCCGCACAACATCAGGACCAGTCCGACGGTGAGCGCGGTCGACGGGGTTGCCGACTCCTGGAGCTCGGAGATGCGGAACGAGCCGGTGAGATCGGCCATCACGAGAATCCCGGCGAGGAGGCCGACGTCGCCCAGGCGCGTGACGACGAACGCCTTGACCGATGCGGACCGCGCCTCTTCCCGCTCCCAGTGGTGCCCGATCAGCAGCGCCGAGCAGATCCCCATGACCTCCCAGCCGACGAGGAGCACGATGAGGTCGTCGGCCAGGACCACGAGAAGCATCGCGGCGGTGAACAGCGACACCAGCGCGGCGAAGGTCCCGTAGCGCGGCTCGCGGAGCATGTAGGCCGTGGAGTAGATCTGCACGCAGAGCGCGATCGCCGTGACCATGATCGCGAGCGTTGCCCCGAGCCCGTCCGCGCGGGTGGCGATCGTCACCGGGACCCAGCCGGTGGGGACGGTCCCCCACTCGTCGAGCGACGGGCCGCCGGCCCAGACCAGCGCGCCCATGCCGACCGAGAGCGCGAGCGCGATGGCCGTGCCGATCACGGCCACCCGCTGGGCCAGCAACCTGTGACGGCCGACGACGAGTCCAGCGGCCGCCGCCACGAATGGCGTCAGGACGACCAGGACCGGCATCATCGGGCGGTCTCCGGCTCGTCGGCGTCCACCGGGCGCTCGTCGTCCTCCCCGCGTTCGTCGAGCAGGCCGAGCTCGGCCAGGTCGGACGTGCCCCGGTTGCGAAACACGAGCAGCACGATGGCCAGGCCCACGCCCACTTCTGCGGCGGCGATCGTGATGACGAACAGTGTCAGGACCTGGCCGCCGTGCAGGGCGTCCAGCCACCAGGCGTCGAACGCCACCAGGTTGAGGTTGACGGCGTTGAGCATGAGCTCCACGGACATGAGGACGAGCACGGCGTTGCGGCGGGCGAGCACGCCGAACACCCCAACGGAGAACAACAACGTCGAAACGACCAGGGGGAACGCGAGCCTCATCGCCCGTCCTCGCCACCTCGGCCGCGCGAGATCACGATCGCACCCACCAGGGCCGCGAGCAGCAGAACCGACAACACCTCGAACGGGAGCACCCAGGCGCGGAACAGCGCCGACCCGACCGCCTGGCCGCCGCCCACGTCGGCGGCCTCGAGGTCGATGACCTCATCGCCGAGTGCGGCCAGCTGCGTCACGAGCAGGACGCCGGCGGTCGATACGGCGACGATCGCCGCCAGCACGACGCGCCCCCGCCGCGCACCCGGCGTCGGACCGATCGGCGCCCGGGTCAGCATCAGCGCGAAGAGCACGAGGACGACCACAGCACCGACATAGATCAGGACCTGCACCCAGGCGAGCAGCTCGGCGGTGAGCAGGAGGAAGCAGCCGGCTACCGCACCGAGGCTCACCGCGAGCCAGAGCGCTGCGTGGACGATCCGGGACGTGGTGACGACGAGGAAGCCCGCACCCAGGGCGACCGCGCCGAGGAGCACGAACGCCAGTTCGACACCGTTCACCCGGAGGTCCCGGATCCGGACTCCGGAGAGACGCCGACAGCCTTGCGCGCGGTCTCGACCTCCTTCGGCTCGGCTGCGTTCGGGTCGAGGGCCGGCGGCGGCGGGACGGTCCACATCCATTCACGGAGCCGGTCGCGCTCATGAACCAGGTCGCGGATGTCGAGCTCCGCATACTCGAACTCCGGCGACCAGTGCAGCGCGTCGAACGGGCAGACCTCGATGCAGATGCCGCAGTACATGCACAACGAGAAGTCGATCGCGAACCGGTCGAGGACGTTCCGGCTGCGGGGCCGGCCGCCCTCGGTGGCGGGCGGAAGCTCCTCCTTGTGCGAGTCGATGTAGATGCACCAGTCAGGGCATTCACGGGCGCAGAGCATGCAGACCGTGCAGTTCTCCTCGGTCAGCGCGATGACACCGCGGCTGCGCGGAGGCAGTTGCGGTGCCGCATCCGGGTACTGCGCGGTGACCGCGCGCCTGGTGAGGCGCCGGAACGTCGTCGCCAAACCGCGCGCGAGGCCGAGACCCGCCATGACTCCCCATCTTTGCCTGTCTCGGCCGCTGGGACGAGCCTCCACGCCACCGGAGATCCGAGATGGGACCTTTTGACGTCGTCCCTGGAGAGAACGAGAGCGCGAGTCAGGACAGGAGCTTGGCCTTCTGCGCCTCGAACTCCTCCGCGGTGAGCGCACCGGAGTCACGCAGCGCGGACAGCTTGGACAACTCGTCGGCAACGCTTGCTCCCCCGGCGGAGCCGGCCGCTTCCTGGACGTAGCTGCGGAAGGCCTTCTCGCGTTCCTGGTAGTCCTCGGCCGCACGCTCGTGCATGGACCGGCCGCGCACGATCAGGTACACCAGGGAGCCGAGTATCGGCAGGATGATGATGAACAGCACCCAGAGGGCCTTGGCCCAGCCGTTCATGTCCCTGCTGCGGAAGATGTCGGCGAAGAGCGTGAACAGCAGGAACAGCCACGCGATGAACAGGAAGAACCACAACATGGTCCAGAACAGGTCCAACAGCGGGTAGTCGTCCATCACAAGCCTTTCGATCGTGCCCGGTCAGCCCCGGATCCCTGAAGACGATCATTCGCCCAGCGGCACTGTAGCGGCGCGTGCACCGCCGAGACAGGAGGCGCGCTCCGTGCCGGCTGTGTCATCCGTTGCCCGCCGGCGTGGCCTGACAACTTTGCCATGGCTATAGGCCGTACGGACGGTCAGAGCCCGAGGACGCTGGTGCGCACCAGGGGGCTCGCCCGTAGCTCGTCCGAGGCGCCCGTCGCGACGATGCGGCCTTCGGCGAGCAGGTACCCGCGGTCGCACAGGGTCAGGGCCCGTTCGATCTCCTGTTCGACGAGCAGCACGCTCACGCCTTCGCGGTTGATCGCCTCGATCGCCTCGAACACCTCGTCGACGACGACCGGCGCCAGGCCGAGCGACGGCTCGTCCATCAGCAGGAGCCGCGGCCTGGCCATCAGCGCCCGCCCGATGGCCAGCATCTGCTGCTCCCCGCCACTCAGGCTGGCGGCATACTGCGCGGATCGCTCCTGGAGCCGCGGGAACAGCGTGTAGACGTAGTCGAGGCCGTCGCGATGTTCGCTGCGGGCGCCCTTGCGGTAGGCACCGAGGCAGAGGTTGTCGTAGACGGACATCCGCGGGAACACCCGCCGTCCCTCGGGCACGGTCGCCACCCCGTGCTCGCAGACACGGTGGGACGCAATCGTGGTCAGGTCGGCGCCGTCGACCACGATGCTGCCGCGCACCGAGCGGTGCAGGCCGGCGATGGCGAGCACCAGCGTCGACTTTCCCGCGCCATTCGGGCCGACGACGCCGACGATCTCGCCTTGGCCGACCGTGAGGTCCACTCCCCAGAGCGCCTGCGCGTCGCCGTGGAAGGCCTCGAGCTGCCGCACGTCAAGCATGCGCATGCTTTCCCAGATAGGCGCGGACGACCTCGGGGTCGCGCATGACGGTCTGCGGTTCGCCGTCGGCCAGCACCGTTCCGCGATCCAGGACGACGACGCGCGTGGCCAGTTGGTTCACGACGCGGAGCAGGTGCTCGACGATCACGATGGTGATGCCCGCATCGTGGATCCGCCGGACCACCCGCACGGCCTGGTCGATCTCGGCCGGGTTCAGGCCGGCCAACGCCTCGTCGAGGAGGAGCACCTTGGGGCCTGCCGCGACGGCGCGAGCCATCTCCAGCAGCTGCCGCTGGTGCAGGTTGATCTCGGTGGGCGTGGCGTCCGCGCGGTGACCGAGGCCGACGACGTCGAGGTGGCGCCGGGCGTCCCGCCTGGCGTCGGCCAGCGAGCGCGGCTGTAGGCCGAACATGATCGCCATCGCGACGTTGTCGAGCACGGTCATCGAATCGAACGGTCGCGGTATCTGGTACGTGCGCGTCACGCCGATGTGGGCGACCCGGTGCGGCTGAAGCCCGCGGATGTCCTGCCCGCCGATGCGGATGCCGCCGCGCGTCGGCGCGATCGTGCCGGAGATCAGGTTGACCAGCGTCGTCTTGCCCGACCCGTTCGGGCCCACCAGTCCGACCAGTTCGCCGGACCTGATGCCCAGCGTCACACCGTCGAGTGCGCGGACACCCCCGAACCGGCGTGCCGCGTCGTCGACCTCGACGACCGCGTCGCCCAGCACCGGGCGAGGACGCTCGACGGAGAGAGACTCGGTGGACACCTCGACCGGAGCGGCACGAGAGCGGGCGGTGCCGACCGGCAGGGCCGACCGCCTCCGCGCGGGCCACAGTGCCACCACCGCGGCGGCAACCATGCCGACCACGAACCAGTCCAGCGTTTCCCCCCAGACTCGCAGCACCGCCAGCACGCCGACCACGGCGCCAAAGACGCCGAGTGAGATCCACGGCCGCAACTGCAGCCGCACCAGCAAACCCTCGGGTGCGATGACCACGAGAACGGCCAGGATCGCGCCGAGGATGATCAGGCGCCACCCCTCGTACCCGGCGTCGGCGAGGCGGTCCTGCATCGTGACGATCACGACGGCACCGATGACCGGCCCGAGCCAGTGGCTCCGGCCGCCGAGCACGCTCATCACGATCACGAACAGCGGGATGGCCAGGCCGAAGACGCCCTCGACCGTGACGAACCCGATCTGCAGCGCGAAGACGCTGCCGGAGACGCTCCCGATCAGGCCGCTCACGGCGATCGCCATCATCTTGTACCGGAATGTCGCGACACCGAGACCCTCGGCGACGTCCTCGGCGTCTCGGATCGACGCCAGCGCCCAACCGAACCGCGAGTTCTGGATCGCGAAGGCGGCAGCGACCGCGGCGGTCGCGATGGTGAGGTTGAGCAGGAACAGGAAGTCGGGGAACAGGCCGAGCTGCTCGGGGAACTCCGGGATCGCGACGACCACGCCCTGGCCGCCGTCGATCCCCTCGTTGACGCGCGCCAGTGACGCCAGGATGAACGGCACCGCGAGGGTCAGCAAAGCGAAGATCTCGCCGCGAAACGAACGGAGCCGGAAGGCCAGAGCGCCCACGGCGAGCGCGAGGACGACGCCGAGTACGGCGGAGATCGGTAGCGTCCAGAAGAAGTCGATCCCGTGCCGACCGGTGAGCACCGCGGTCGTGTACGCGCCCAGCCCGACGAAGGCGCCCTGCCCGAAGCTGAAGTACCCGCTGTAACCGGACAGGATGTTCCAACTCGTCGCCTGCGCGATCCAGAACAGCACCGTCGAGGCGAGGGTGAGGTAGAAGACCGCCAGCCCGATCTGGTCGCGGACGAACGGCAGCGCCGCCAGCACCGCGAAGACCAACACGAAGCCGGCCAGCCCCCGGCGGATCACCGCGCGGCCCCCTGGCTGAACAGGCCCTGCGGACGGAACAACAGGGCCAGGATGATCGCCGAGAACAGGACGAACGGCGCAAGCGACGGCGACCAGAGCACGGAAACCAGGCCGGACAGCGTGCCGACCAGAACTCCGGCGACGAGCGTACCGAGGATCTGCCCGATCCCGCCCAGGATCACCACTGCGAACACCGTGCCGAACCATTCGAACGGTGTCGACGGCGTCAGGGCGTTGCTCAGCGCGAAGAGCATGCCGGCCACGGCGGCGCTCGCGCCGGAGGCACCGGCGAGCGCCATCGACAGGCGTCGGTGGTCGATGCCGAACGCCGACGCGACCGAGCGGTCCTGCCCGAAGGCTCGCAACGCACGCCCGGCGAACGTGCGCTGGAGAACCAGGTGGGCCGCACCGACCAGCACGATGGCGATGCCGAACGCAAGCAGGGTGGGCGCCGGGAAGACCAGCCGGCCGAGCGACAATGACCCGGTCGCGTAGGGGTTGACCTCGCCGGTCATCCGTTGGAAGTCGGCGCTCCAGACGTTACTGACCGTCTGGATGATGATGATGAGGATGCCGAAGCTCACCAGCAGTGAGTTGAGTTCGGCCACGCCGAGGCGGTCGAAGGCCCATTGCAGCAGGGCACCGAGGACGAACATCAGCGGAACCGTCACGGCCAGGGTGAGCAGTGGATCGACTCCCCACGACGTGGCGAGCTGGAAGGTGAGGTACGCGCCGAGCAGGATCATGCCGAAGTGGGCCAGGTTGATGATCCGCAGCATTCCCCAGGTCAGCGAGAGCCCCACCGCCATCACGGCGAACATCCCGCCGATCAGGGCGCCGCTGAGAATCGCCTGGACCGTGCTCATCGGCCGACCATGGTGACCCTTCGGGGCACCACCACGCAGCTGTGCAGAACGGGTGGCGCCCCGACGGGTCGGTACACGTGAACTCCCACGGCCTCAGTTCGTCGGTGGCTGCAGTTCGGCGGCGGCGCGATCCTCCGGGTACACCATGACCCACTCGGCGCCCTGGATCTGCTTGAGACCCTGCGTACTCGGCCAGAAGTTGTTGACCTCCGGGTCGAATTCGAGGTGTCCGCTGAACGTGGTGTCGGCGCCGTTCTCATGGAGGTAGTCGCAGATCCCCTGCTGGTCCACATCGCCGGCGCCCTCGGCGCCGCCGACGAGGATCTCCCAGGCGTTCCACGATGCCGTCGCCTGCGTCTCGAAGGCCGTGTACGGAAGGCCCGCCGCGGTCGCCCTCGCCTCGTACTCCTCCACGATCGCGGTGGCCTCCGGCCCGGCTTCCTCGAGCGCCGCTTCGTTCGCCTCGAAGATCGACACCGATAGGAGGCCCTGGGCCGCATCCCCGAGACCGAGAAGGGGCCCCGGCGCGGGGAACAGGCTGAACATCAGCGGTGGCCGGTAGCCGAGCTGCTCCATCGCCTGGATGATGTTCACCGGGTCGACGCCGAGCCCGTTGTTGAGCACGAAATCGGGGTTCGCGTCGCGCACCTGGGCTGCGATCGGTGCCCAGTCGCTGGTCGTCGGCGGGTAGCGCACCTCCGCGACGACGTCGAGCCCACGCTCCTCGGCGATCGAGACCGCGCCGGGGTCGTCCTCGTCGTCGGGTGAGCCGTAGCTGACGAAGTCGGTCGACCCGTTCTGGTTGGTCAGGATCGCGATGGTCTGCGGTGGGTCGGGAAGGGTCTCCAGTGCGTCGAAGAGCTGCTCGGGGACGTACACGTTGGGTTCGGGCCCGATCGACCAGGCGGGGAACTGGCAGTCGTAGTTCAGCAGCGGCGCGAGCACGGCCGTGTGCTGGGGGATCGTGTACCCGTACCGCTCCGCGACGGCGATCGCGGAGATGATGTTCGGGGTCGCGTAGGGCCCGATGATCAGGTCGACCTGCTCCTGGTTGATCAGCCGCTCGTAGAGCGCCGTCACCTGGGCCTGGTCGGACTCGTCGTCCAGCACCATCCATTCCACCGGCCGGCCGAGGAGTCCGCCGTTCTCGTTCAGCTGGTCGACGAACTGATCACCGACCACCTGGTGGATCGCACCGGTCGCGGCGAACGCGCCGGTGAGCGAGAGCGTCGAGCCGACCACGATCGGCTCGCCGCTCGGTTCGGTCGCCTCCGCGTCCGGCGAGGTGTCACCGGTCCCCTCCGCTTCCGGGTCGTCATCGGCACACGCGGCGAGGAGGAGGACCGTCGCAGCCGAACCGGCCACGAGGGCACGCATCCTGGGTCTTCTCACGTCCGGTTCCTCTTTCCTGTCAGATCTCTCCGCTGTCGTGGACCACCGCTCCGCCGACGACGGTCAGCACGGAGCGGATCCGCTTGATGTCTTCGTCGGGCACGGCGAAGTAGTCCTTGTTGAGGACGACGAGGTCCGCGAGCTTGCCCGGCTCGATCGAACCCAGCGCATCCTCCTCGCGGAGGAACCAGCCGTTGTCGCGGGTGTAGAGGCGGAGCACCTCCTGCCGCGTGATCTGCTGGCCGCCGTTGATCAGAACGCCGCGAGCGTTCACGCCTGTCGTCGCGTAGTACATGTGCAGCCAGGGGTTCATCGGGGCGATCTGCATCCCGTCGGAACTCATGCCGGTGTTGATGCCGTTGTCGACGATCATCCGAAACGGTGGGCCGTTGCCCGTCGGCGAGCCGGCCAGGTATCGCCAGCCGGTCAGTGAGAGGCCACCACCGAGCGCCTTGAGCCGGTTGACGTAGTCCTCGGTGATGAACGGCACGTGGGCGATCACCCAGCGCAGGTCGGTGATCGGGAACTGCGCGTTCGCTGCCTCGAAGGCCTGGACCTCCGCCTGGAAGTCGGTGGCGGACAGAGAATGGACCTCAGCCCGCCAGCCGGCCTCCGCGACCCGGAGCGCGGCCGCCGCGAACGTCGCCCCGACTCCCTGCGCGATGAACTCGCCGATGCCGCCGGTCCTGATCATGTCGTCACCGAAGAACTGGAACTGGTTGCGCAGGCGCTCGACGAGTCCGGGTGTCGCCGGGTCGGACTCCATGTGCAGGAAGTTGATCCGCACCCTGGCATTTAGATCGCCATCGTCGTGAACGGACAGGAACGGCAGATGCATCGTGTAGTTGTCCTCGTGGGCGGCACCGTCCGACGCCGTGCCGGTGGCCTGGAACGCACCTTGGTCCAGGTGGGTCGTGACGCCGAGGCCGAGTCCGTAGCCGATGGCGTCGATGACACCGCGCTTGCGTTCGTCGAAGGTGAGCAGCGTCTGCCGGAGCGCGAGCGTTGCGCGACCGGTGGGTGACGCACCGAAACCGCCGGCGATCGAACCGTCGTCACCGACCGGAATGCCGAGCCCGGTGAAGAACGCCTTGCCAAGGCTGTTGGTGGCCGACGGTCCGCTGAACGCCTCGGAGATGTAGACCGGGTTGTCAGGTACGGCCTCGTCGAGTTCGGCGAGCGTGGGCAGGCGTGGGGTCTGGTCCTGGGGGACGAGGTGGTTGCGGTGGAAGCCGCCGATCGTCGTGATCCATGCTCCCGCCGGAATGCCGCCCGACCGGTCCGCGTAGATCTGTTGGACGTCCGCGATGGAGTAGGCATTCTCCAGCGGGGTGTGATGGCCGGGCCGGTTGCCCATCAAGACGATGTGGTTGTGGTTGTCGACGATTCCGGGCACGACGGTCCGGCCATGGAGGTTGACCGTGACGACCTGACGGCCCGACTCCTCACCACGGCTGCCGACGGTGAGGAACCTGCCGTCTCTGATCAACACCGACGACGCCACGGTGTTCTCGTCGTCCAGGGTGTGGATCTTCCCGTTGACCAGCGACAGGTCGACGTCGGACGGACGCCGGGGCTGGCCGCTTGCGGCGCCGGCGGCGGACGCGGAGCCGGCGCCGATGCCACCGAACGCGGCGGCGGCACCCACGGCCGCGCCGCCCCTCAGCAGGTTGCGCCGCGAG
>DATFBR010000198.1:0-4816 GCA_035253685.1 Jiangellaceae bacterium | reverse complement strand
AACGCGCCGATGGCCGTCATCGAGTTGGTCGAGCCGCTGGCCGAGCAGACGGTCGCGGCGGCCGAGGCGGCCACGCGGCGTGCAGCCCGGAAGTCGGCGCCGGCGGCATCGACGAGCCCGGCCGCCGAGGCCGTGCCCGCGACGGAGGAGACCCGGGTCGACGAGCCGGCCGCCGCAGAGGACACCGCGGCGGATGAGCCGGCGAGCAAGGAGGACACCGCGGCGGAGGAGCCGGCGAGCACGGAGGAGGCACTCGTCGAGGAACCGGTCGCACTCGGGGCGACCGATGCCGTCGAGTTCGCCGAACTGCCGGATGCCGAGACCGGCGAGCGCGACCCTGCGGATTCCCCCTCCAAGCCCGAGAACGCCTGACGGCGCCGCCATGCAGCCCGCCGCTACCGGCCCCGGTGGCGGCGGGCTCGTGCGTCTGCGTCTCGACCTCGGGTACGACGGCACGGAGTTCGCCGGCTGGGCGGACCAGCCCGGCCTGCGCACCGTCCAGGGCACGCTCGAGCATGCGCTGGGCGTGGTGCTGAGGATCGCACCACCCAGGCTGACCGCCGCCGGCCGGACCGACGCGGGGGTGCACGCCCGCGGGCAGGTCTGCCACGCCGACGTGTCGAACGAGGCCTGGCTCGCGGTTCCGGGGCGGTCCACGAGGTCGCCCGACGAGGCCATCCTGCATCGGCTGGCCGGCGTCCTGCCCGACGACCTCCGCGTGCGCGTCGTGCGGGTCGCTGCGGCCGGCTTCGACGCCCGGTTCTCGGCGATCTGGCGCCGCTATGCCTACCGCGTCGCGGACACGCCGTACGGGGTGGACCCGCTACGGCGGTGGTGGGTGCTCTGGCATCCCCGTCCGCTGGACCTGTCGGCCATGAACGCGGCCGCCGAAGGACTGCTCGGCGAGCACGACTTCGCGGCGTTCTGCCGCACCCGGCACGGAGCTTCGACCATCCGCGACCTGCGCGCGTTGCGCTGGCAGCGCTCGGAGGACGGGATCGCGGTGGCCACGTCCGAGGCAGACGCGTTCTGCCACAACCAGGTGCGTTCGCTGGTCGGCGCGCTGCTCGCCGTCGGCGACGGCCGACGCCCGGTCGCCTGGCCCGCCAAGGTGCTGGCCGGGCGCCGCCGAGTCGCCGACGTGAGCGTCGTCCCGCCGCACGGTCTGACGCTGGAGGAGGTCGGCTACCCACCCGACGGCGAACTCGCCGACCGCGCCACCGCCTCCCGGCGACTGCGCACGCTGCCGGGTACACCGTGAGCGCGTCGGGGAGACATCAGGGAACACCCGGAGGCGCGGCTATGGGCGCGACGCGTAGCCTGGAAGGGTGCTTCAGGACCTGATCTCGATCGCGGTCGCCGCCGCCGGCGTCGGCCTGGTCGCGCTCGCCATCAGGCAGGCCCGGTCCAAGGGCTGGGCCGGCTCCCTTCAGCTCGCGGCTGGTGGCCTCCTGCTGATCGGAGCCTCGGCCATCGGCATCGTCGACTTCCTGGCCGGAATCGCGCTCAGCCCGCTCGCCTGGCTGGGCGTGATCGCACTCGGCCTGGCGGGTGTCCTGTTCGTGGCGGGCCAGCGGTTGGAGGGGCGTAAAGCCGGAGCCGGAGACGGAAAGGCCGCGGAGAAACGCAAGCAGCGCGGGGTCGAGGCCAGGCCTGCGGCGGCCGACGACGATATGGCCGAGATCGAGGAGATCCTCCGCAGGCACGGGATCCAGTGACGGTGCCCGGCCCGGCCACACGGCCTGTCGCGGGGTAGGTGATCCCGCGACAGGCGACCCATCTGCTCCGCCGGAAACGTGCTCAGCGTTGTACGGGCCTGGCCACGAAGGCCACGACGTCCCCGGTCACCGCGCTGCGCGCGGCGCCTGTGATCACACCCGCGTCGTTGATGTCGCCGGCGAACAGCAGATGACCGTCGTAATCGCCGGCGATCTGGTTGAGGTCGGTGATCTCGCCATCTTCCCAGATGACAGCAGTGTTGTCGGCGGCGGTCACCCTCGACAGCCCGACGATCTGCCCCCTGTCGTTGACACTCAGGGCCTGGCCTCTGGTGTCGTCGGGAAGGGTGTCGAGATCGCGCATCCCGCCTTTCTCGGTCCAGATGAACGGACGCTCGTTGAACGTGTTGCCCGGTGTCCCGGCGGCGTTGGCGAACCCGACGACCGTTCCCTCGTTGTTGATGCCGACCGGTGTGTTCCACGCCAGCGCGCCGAGGTTGCCCAGGTCACGCGCCGCGCCGTCCTCCCACATCACGGCGGCCCGTGCGCTGAAGCCGCCTACAGCATTCGAGCAGATGCCGGAGATGCCGACGATCTGACCACGGTCGTTGACGGCGACCCCCGCACTGGTGCTGTCGCCCGGGAGCGGCGGAAGTTGGCTGATGCGGTCACCGTGGCGGGTGTCCCACGCCGCGCCGACGAACCCGAGGAACTGGCGCGCCAACGGATTGCAGGTAGGGTCCTCTTCCGCGGTCTCCGCCCAGCCGACCACGAGTCCGCGGTTGTTCACGGCGGCGGCGAAGCCGTGGGTGCCGCCGTGCGTCACCAGCGGCCGCATCTCGTCGCGTTCCCACACGAAGCCCCGGCAGACCTGATCCGTCTCGGTGGGGAAGAACCGGGCGCAGCTCCAGATCTCGTCGTGTGGATCGACGTCGCCCGTCTCGGTGACACCGACCACGATCTGGTTGCTCTTGCTCAGGAACAGGACAGCGCTGTTGCTGTCCAGGTCACCGAGCGTGCCGAGGTCCTTGATGATTCCCTGCCGCCACAACGCGGCATGCGCGACCTTGTCACCGGTCAGGTTGGAGGTGCCCATGACCCAACCCCGGTTGTTGATGCTCGTCCCGGAGCTGTCCGTGCCACCGAGCGAGCTGAGCTCGGTGATCTCGTACTCGGTCTCCGGATGCTCTCCGTCGGCTCGCGCGGGCACGGCTGCACCGACGGCGATCACCAGCGGAAGCGCGAGGGCTCCCCGGACGATCGTGGTTCGGAGCTTGGCAGTCCTCATGTGATCACTCCCTGGATCTGGTGGACCAAACTCGGTGGTCGGCAGCGGCCAGCACGACCGCTGTCGGAGATGTGTTGGTGAATCGCAGGTGGGGCTCGGTGAGGGCGCCGAAGTCGTCCATGGCTGCTATGCGGCACCTTCCCGTTCCTCCAGCGTGGGCGACCCCTCTGTGGCCCACAGGTGCGCCACGGCCAGGGCACGCCAGGGCCGCCATCGGTCGATGATCTCGGCGAGGTGCGCAGGGTCGCTGCCTTCAGGCAGATGGCGGCGCAGATCGCGGCCGGAGAGCGGACAGGCGTCGGGTTCGCCGAGGCGGAAAGCCAGGTAGTGCGCCGTCCGGCCGCCCACTCCGCCGAGCGCACGGACCGAGGTGACGAGCCTGTCCACGCTGGTGCTCCGGTCGAGCCGGATCGTCCCGTCGGCCAGACCGCGGGCGAACGCACGGATCGCGGTCGCCGTTGACTCCGAGAGGCCGAGGCCGCTCAGATCGGCGCCGGCGACGAGGCCGGGATGAGGGAAGGTATAGCCGAGGCCGAGCTGGCGCAGTCCTCCAACCGGCGTGCCGTATCTCTCGACCAGGCGGGCCATGACCGTGCTCGCAGCGGTCCACGGCAGCTGCTGCCCGGCGATCGACCTGACGCCGGTCTCGAACGGGTCCCACGTGCCGGGAACACGGACACCGGGGCGGTCGCGCACCAGCGGCCCGACGACCGGGTCGCGCCCGAGTTGCCGGACCGGCTCCTCGACGCTCGCGTCGAGCCCGGCGATCCGCCGTGCCCTGTTCACGATGTGCAGCAGGTCTCGCCAAAGCGGTAGGTGGGCGCGGAGGAGCAGGTGGTCGTCTCCTCCGGGGTACAGCTCGAGTACGCCGGGATCGCCGCGGACCACGATCGTTCGCCGGTATACGCCGTCTCCGACATGCTCGACACCTGGGACGGCGGTCGCTGCGAGGTGCGCGGTCATCGCTGGCCAGTCCAACGCTCCGTCGAAGGCCAGCCGCAATGTCAGTCCGCCGTCGGCCACGAGCCGGTCGGCCCGCCGGCGCTTCGCGCGGAGGACGCCCGGAGCGGCCCGGAACACCTCCCGGCAGACCCGGTTGAACTGCCGCAGGCTGCCGAACCCCGCTGCGAAGGCGATCTCGGTGACGGTGAGGTCGGTGTCGTCCAAGAGCCGCCGGGCGAAGTGCGCGCGAGCCGACCGCGCCAGCCCGTCCGGCGTCACCCCGACATGCGCCATGAACAACCGGCGCAGATGCCGGGGCGAAACACCGAGGCGATCGGCCAGGGTCGCTTCCGACCCGTGGTCGAGCACACCGTCGAGGACCAGGTGGATGGCGCGGCACACCAGCTCCGGCCCGGCCCAGTCGACAGCCAGCGGGCGACGGTACGGCCGGCACCGCAGGCAGGCCCGGAAACCGGCGGCCTCGGCCGCCGCGGCGACGGGGAAGGTTCGCACGTTCTTCGCCAGAGGTTGAGCACCGCAGCCCGGCCGGCAGTAGATGCCGGTGGTGACCACGGCGGACACGCCCTGCATGCCTGTCAGAACTACCCGTCGTGCACGTCCCTGGGCCAGTCATATCCGGACAGGTTGGAGGGTGGGCCGCGTCGCACGGGTATGGCCGCTTTTCGAGCGGCGCCACGGAAAGCGTTCGCCTTGCCCGGGCCGGCGGGCGACACTGGGCCCCTGTGGGCCACATCGACCTGAACGCCGTCTCCTTCACGCTCCCGGACGGGCGCGTGCTCCTCGACGACGTCTCGTTCCGGGTCGGCGACGGCGCCAAGGCGGCGCTGGTGGGGGCGAACGGGTCGGG
>DATFBR010000197.1:0-3869 GCA_035253685.1 Jiangellaceae bacterium | reverse complement strand
CGGCTTGCAGCCCGCGCGGTCGGCGACCGGCACGTGCACATGGGTCTCACCTCGGCCGGCGGACGCGACTGAGGAGCAGCCCGCCGGTGGGCACGGCTCAGGCGTCGAAGTCGAACCTGGTCTGGCTGTGCGGGTCCTTGGAGAAGGCGAATACGGTGGATGGCCGGACCTCGAACACGAATGCCGGGCCGCCGCCACCGTCGAAGGCCCCGTCGTTCACGTCGAAGTGCCAGGCGCTGCCGTACTTCGCCTCGAACGTGTCGGCGATCTGCTGGAGCCGGGCCTGCTCGGTCACCCTGACGGCCACCCCGTCGGTCACGATGTCGAGTCCCTGCGCCCATGCGTTGTTACCCGTCGTCATCGTGCATCGGTTGTCGTGATCGAGGTTCTTCGCCTTCTGCTCGCCGACGCCGGTGCAGAAGTGCAGCCGGTCGTCGACCAGCACGGCGATCAGCGGCGTGACGTGCGGGCGGCCGTCGGCGCGTACCGTCGACAGCCAGAACAGCTCGGCCCCTGTCAGGGCCGTACGGACCTCGGGCCACGGCGTCGGCCCGGCGTCCTCCTCGCCGAAGCGCGCGTCGACCGTGCCGATCGGGTCGGTGCTTGCCATGGGACTACCCTGCCTCGCTTCCGATGTCATATCGATGGAAGACCGGATCCGCGGCAGGAACTCATCGCCCGACTACACCCGGGCCAGGTCGGTGGCTCCGACGATCCCCGCATCGTTGCCCAGCGTGGCGACGCGGATCTCGGCCTCCGGACGGTAGCCGCGGCCGGTGAGGTTACGCCGGAAGGCATCGGAGGCCGGGCCGAGCAGCAGGTCGCCGGCCGCCGACACCCCACCGCCGATGACGAACACGGCCGGATCGAGGATTGCCGCGAACGAGGCCAGCCCTTCGCCCAGCCACCGGCCGAGATCGGTCAGCAGCTCCCGTGCAGCGACGTCACCGTCGCGCGCAGCCCCGGTCACCATCGGGCCGGTGATCTTCTCCGGGTCGCCGCCGGCCAGTTCGAGCAGCCGGGCCGCGAACACCGAGCCCGCCGAGGCCAACGCCCGGGCTTCCCGGACGAGTGCGCTCCCGCTGGCGTACTGCTCGAGGCAGCCGCGGTTGCCGCACCCACAGAGGTGCCCGTTCGGCACCACCCGCATATGACCGAGTTCGGCCCCGACGCCGTGCGCACCCCGATACATCGCACCGTCGAGGACCAGCCCACCGCCGATCCCGGTGCCGACGGTCACACAGACCATGTCGTCGACGTCCTCGGCCGCACCGAAGCGGAACTCCCCCCAGGCAGCGGCATTGGCGTCGTTCTCGACGACGACCGGAAGCTCGGTCGCGGCGACCACCTGGTCGCGGACCGCTACGTCTCGCCAGGCGAGGTTGGGCGCGAACAGGACGGTGGAGCGGGCAGCGTCGACGAACCCGGCCGAGCCGACTCCGACGGCGTCGATGCTCCGGTCCCGGCGGAGCTCCTGGACGACGGAGACGATGTTGTCGACGATCGCGCGAGGATCGGTGGACGGGGTGTCGCGGCGGGTCCGCGCGATGACGGCGCCGGTCTCGTCGACCACGCCTCCAGCGATCTTGGTTCCCCCGACGTCGACCCCGATGGCGACGCCCACTCAGGCCTCCACCCGCTTCTTCAGCTCCTTGAGCGCCGTGTCGATGATGATCTTCTCGGCCTTGCGCTTCATCAGGCCCAGCATCGGGATCGCGACGTCGACGGTCAGCTCGTAGGTCACCTCCGTGGAGCCGTCGTCGCGCTCCTCCAGGGTGTACGAGCCATCCATCCCGCGCAGCAGGCCACCCTCGACGAGGGTCCACCGGACCTGCTCGTCGTCGTCCCACTCGTAGGACAGGGTGTAGGTGTCCTTGATCGCACCGGCGTCGAGGACGAAGCGGGCCTCGGCGGGCCGCTCGTCGTCCTCGTAGACGGTGAGCACCTCGACCTCACGGACCGACGCGGTCCATTCCGGGTACGCCTCGAGGTCGGCGATCACGTCCATCACGTCGGCCGCAGCGGCGGCGATGGTGATGCTGGAGGTGGTCTGATCGGCCATAGGCGGTCCTGTCGTCGGGTGGCGTGGCGGAGACTACCGGTCAGCCGTGTCCACGGGGCAGGCCTGCCGGGCGACCGCGCTCGAGGTCGTCCTTGAGCGCGTGGATCCGGCGCTTGAACGCTGTCGCGTAGCGGTGTCGGAGCCGCTCGCCCTCGCGTCCCGCGAAAGCTTGTGCCCGCAGGAACCAGTGCACGATCACGCCGTCCCGCCACGGCTCGAGCCAGATCTCCGCCGTACCGGACAATGCTCCGGCAACCGACCAGCGGATACCGTCCAGCCCTCGATCGGTGACGACGGTCAGACGCAGGTCGGGCCACCACTGCGGCCACAGCGCCGGGTCGGAGATCCGGCCCGCCAGCAGCGCGCGCTCGGCGACGATGAAGGTCTCGTCGACCAGATCGACCGGCGGGCCTGACACGGCGACCTCAGGCTTGCCTGCGATCCGGCGACGGTCCGGCGAGCAGACCCTGCAAGATGGCCACGGACTCCTCCCAGCTCCACTCGCGCTCGACCCAGGCCCGGCCCTTCTCACCCATCAGCCGCGCGCGGTCGAGATCGGAGAGCAGGTCGACCGCCCGGGTGGCGATGGCGACCGGGTTGAACGGATCGACGACGTAGCCCGTCTCGCCGTGCAGCACGGTTTCGGGTGCACCCCCGCTGTCGCCGACCAGGACGGGATGGCCGCACGCCTGCGCCTCCAGGAAGACGATCCCCAGCGCCTCCGGTTCGAGCCCGCCCTTCCGGGTACGGCAGGGCATCGCGAAGACGTCGCCGACGTCGAACCAGCCGGGAGCCTCCGACCACGGCACGGCTCCGGCGAACACGACCGACCGGGCCAGGTCGTGGTCGCGCACGAGCCGGTCCAGTCGGCTGCGGGTGGGGCCGTCGCCGACCAGCAACAACAGCGCGTCGGGCACCCTGCGGAGAACATGCGGCATGGCCTTGATCAACGCGTCCTGGCCCTTGCGGTCCACGAACCGCGACACCGACACCAGGACCGGCCGATCGGGATCGATGTCCAACCGTTCACGGATGTCCGCGCCGCCGACACCGGGCCGGAACACGTCGGTGTCCACCCCCGGAGCCAGCCGGACCATCCGGGCAGCCACCTCGTCGGAGAGCGCCGTGGCGATCCGGCGGCGGCAGAACTCGGAGACGTAGGTCAACACGTCGCAGCCGGTGCCGATGCGCCGTAGGGCTCGTCGCGCGGCCGGCACGCCTGCCCACCAGGTCTCGTGACCGTGCGTCAGTCCGACGACGCGTCGCGCGCCAGCCTGGCGGAGCCGGTCGGCCAGCAGACCCAGTGGGGCGGCGGCGCCGAAGAGCACAGCGTCGCAGTTCTCCGCCTGCAGCACGTCCGCGGTCCGACGCGCCACCGCCGGCGTGGGCAACAACATCGACGCCGGATCGCGCACCACCGCAAACGGGAGGAGAGCGTCGAACTCACGGTCACCGGGCATGGCGGCGGTGTAGACGACCACGTCCTGCGCCGGCAGCCGCTCGGCCAGTGCGTACACGAACGACTCGATCCCACCCTGCCGGGTCGGGAAGTCGTTGGTGACCACCAGCGTGCGACTCATCGGCCAGACTCTCCCACAGCGGCCAGGTCCGGCGGCTCCGGTACGTCGTTCACCTCCGCCCAGCTGCGCGCGAGCGCCATCCGTTGCGGAGCGGTGGGGTGGCTCGCGAACAGGACGTAGGCGAGAACCGGAGGATCCAGGTCGGAGTGGGCGGCCAGCGCCAGCGACCGCTGCATCTCGGTGAAGGTCACGGGGGTCGCGGGTGAGGTCCAGCGAGTGCACGTCGG
>DATFBR010000196.1:0-6351 GCA_035253685.1 Jiangellaceae bacterium | reverse complement strand
CCCCGAGTGCCTCGATGGACGCGTCAAGACCCTCCACCCCGCGGTCCACGCCGGGATCCTCGCCGACCGCCGCCGGCCCGAGCACGTGGAGCAGCTGGCCGAGCTGGGCATCGAGGCGTTCGACCTGGTCGTGGTGAACCTGTACCCGTTCACGTCGACCGTGGTCTCCGGAGCCTCGCCCGACGAGTGCCTCGAGCAGATCGACATCGGCGGGCCCGCCATGCTGCGTGCGGCGGCGAAGAACCACCCGAGCGTCGCAGCGGTGGTGGATCCACGGCAGTACGACGACGTCCTCGAGTCCGTCCGGGCCGGAGGCTTCACCCTGGCGCAGCGGCGAAGGCTGGCGGTGGAGGTGTATGTCCACACGGCCACGTATGACGTCCATGTGGCGTCGTGGATGGGCAACGTCCTGGCGCCCACCGATGACGGCACCGGGTTCCCCGCATGGGTCGGCGGCACCTGGGATCGCGCGTCGGTGCTCCGGTACGGCGAGAACCCGCATCAGCCCGCCGCCCTCTACGTCTCCGGGTTCGGCCCGAGTGGCATGGCGACGGCGGAGCAACTGCACGGCAAGGCGATGTCGTACAACAACTACGTCGACGCCGACGCCGCCCATCGGGCCGCATACGACTTCACCGAACCCGCCGTCGCCATCGTCAAGCACACGAACCCGTGCGGTATCGCCGCGGGCGGCGACATCGCACAGGCGTATTCGAAGGCGCACGCGACCGACCCGGTGTCCGCATTCGGCGGCGTCGTCGCCGCCAACCGTCCGGTCAGCGCGGCCATGGCCGAGCAGGTCGCCCAGGTCTTCACCGAGGTGATCGTCGCGCCGGACTTCGAACCGGGTGCACTCGACGTGCTCACCCGCAAACAGAACCTCCGCATCCTGCGCGTCGACCAGCGGCGGCGGGGAGAGGTGGAGACCAAAGCGATCTCCGGTGGGCTGCTCATGCAGGCGGTCGACACCCTCGACGCACCTGGGGACGATCCAGCGGCATGGCGGCTCGTTGCAGGGGAAGCGGCCGACGCGCGGACCATCGCCGATCTCGTCTTCGCCTGGCGCGCCTGCAGATCGGTGAAGTCCAACGCGGTCCTGCTGGCGGCCGACGGCGCGACGGTAGGCGTGGGGATGGGCCAGGTCAACCGCGTCGACGCCGCCCGGCTCGCGGTGTCGCGCGCGGGCGAACGCGCCCGGGGCTCGGTGGCCGCCTCGGACGCGTTCTTCCCGTTCGCCGACGGCCTGCAGGTGCTGCTCTCCGCCGGAGTGCGGGCAGTGGTCCAGCCCGGCGGGTCTGTGCGGGACGACGAGGTCGTGGCGGCGGCGTCGGCCGCCGGCGTGACGATGTATCTCACCGGCACTCGGCACTTCTCGCACTGAATCGGCGAAGCACTCGCCGGATGCCACTGCCGGGCCGCGCCGTGGCAGGCTGGTGGCTGGTCCATGGCGCCCGCTGACCGGTCGACACGAGGAGTCGGTGACGATGAGCTCGCAGGAGTTGCCCGAGCGTTCGGACGAGCCCGACACGGTGGACGGGGCCGACGACGCGGGACCCGGCGAGGACGTCCGGGAGAAGTTCCGCGAGGCGTTGGCGCGTAAGAAGAGCAAGGAGAAGGGTGTCCCGCACCAGCCCGACCAGGCGGAGGGTTCGGTTCACACCAAGAGCGCCAAGACCCAGCGCATGTTCCGCCGCAAGAGCGGCTGACCTCGGTGGCGGCGACGATCCTGGACGGCCGGGCGGCGGCGGCGGAGATCAAAGCCGACCTTGTGGGGCGCGTCGCGGCACTGCGGCGGCGCGGGGTGGTACCCGGTCTCGGCACCATCCTGGTCGGCGATGATCCTGGCAGCCGGGCCTACGTCGCCGGCAAGCATCGCGACTGCGCCGAGGTGGGCATCGAGTCGATCCAGGTCGAACTGCCCGCCACCGCCGAGCAGTCCGCGGTGGAGTCCGCGGTCGACCGGCTCAACGCGGATCCGGCCTGCACCGGCTATCTCGTCCAGCTGCCACTGCCGAGCGGGCTCGACGAGGACGCCGTGGTCGGTCGCATCGATCCGGTCAAGGATGCCGACGGGCTGCATCCGGTGAACCTCGGCCGGTTGGTCCAGATGCGTCCTGCCCCGCTGCCGTGTACGCCCCGAGGTTGCCTCGAGTTGCTCAGGCGCTACGACGTGCCGGTGGCGGGTGCCGACATGGTGGTGATCGGCCGCGGGGTCACGGCGGGGCGGGCGATGTCGCTGCTGTTCACCCGCCGGTCCGAGAACGCGACCGTCACGATCTGCCACACGGGGACGAAGGCGCTGGCCGATCACGTCCGGCGAGCCGACATCGTGGTCGCCGCTGCCGGCGTACCGGACCTCGTCACCGCCGACATGGTCCGCCCGGGTGCCGCGGTCCTCGACGTCGGGATCACCCGGGTCGTCGGGGCCGACGGAAAGGGCCGGTACACCGGGGATGTGGACCCCGCGGCCATGGCGGTCGCGGGCTACCTCGCCCCCATGCCGGGCGGTGTGGGCCCGATGACCCGGGCGATGTTGCTCACCAACGTCGTGGAGGCGGCGGAGGCGGCGGCCGGCCGGTCTTCCTGACCTCGGTAAGGTGACGGCGACGTGGACGAGGAGGTCCTGTGATGGCCGAGAAGTCGCCCCGCGGTCTCGCGGACGTGGTCGCCGCCTCGACGTCGATCTCCGACGTCGACGGGCGAGCGGGACGGCTGTTCTACCGCGGATACGACATCCACGACATCGCCGGGCGCATCTCCTTCGAGGAATGCGTCCACTTGCTCCAGCGGGGCACGCTGCCGAACCAGAGCGAGCTGGACGAGCTGGCCGCCGAGCTCGCTGACGGGCGAGGGTACGGCGCCGTCGCCTCGACACTGCTGCCGTACGTCGTCAGGAGCGGCACGCCGATGGAGGCGCTGCGCACCCTGGTGTCGGCGCTGTCGATCGACGATCCCGATGCCGCCGACCTGTCGATCGAGGCCGATCGTCGCAAGGCCACCCGGCTGGTGGCGCAGATGCCGATGGTGGTCGCCGCGTACGAGGCGGAGCGCCGAGGTCAGGAGTTGGCAGACCCCGATCCGAAGCTCGGGATCGCCGCGAACTTCCTGCTCCAGGTCACCGGCCAGCGGCCCGCGGACCGCGTCGCCGAGATCTTCGACGAGTGCCTGGTCCTGCATGCCGACCACACGATGAACGCCTCGACGTTCACGGCGCGGGTCATCGCGGCGACCCTGTCCGACATGCACTCCGCCGTCACCGGAGCGATGGGAGCCCTGCGGGGCCCCCTGCACGGCGGTGCCAACGAGGCCGTGATGAAGACCCTGGGCTCGATCGACGGCGACGTCGAGAACGTCGACGACTTCGTCCGCGCCGAGCTCGAGGCCGGGCGCAAGCTGATGGGCTTCGGCCATCGTGTCTACAAGACCGAGGACCCACGGGCGACGCATCTGCGCAAGATGAGCGAAGAGCTCGCCGAGCTCACCGGCGAATCGCGCTACTACGAGATGTCACGGCGGATGGAGCAGGTGGTTCTCGACACCAAGGGGCTGTACCCGAACGTCGACTTCTTCGCCGCCAGCGTCTACCACGCCCTGGGTATCCCCACCGAACTGTTCACACCGGTGTTCGCGATCTCCAGGATGAGCGGGTGGACCGCGCACGTCATCGAACAGCACGAGGACAACCGGCTGATCCGCCCCGACAGCGAGTACACGGGACCTCGCGACCAGCACTGGGTACCGGTCGACCGGCGGTGAGCGCGCCGGGCCCAGCGCCCCGGCAGCGCAGGCCGATCTGGCGGGAATGGCCGCTGGTCCTCGTGCTCACCGTGGTGGCGACCGGCCTGTGGATCGTGGCGGACGACCACTTCAGGAGAGGCACCGTCGTGTTCGCACTCGGCGTCTGCCTCGCCGCGGTCCTGCGGGCGGTGCTGCCGAACGGCTCGGCCGGGTTGTTGCAGGTGCGGTCACGTGTCGTCGACGTGCTGACATTGGCCGCGCTGGGTGGGGCGACGCTGGTGGCGGCACTCATCGTCCCCCCGCCCTCCTGAACCGGCCGATCCGGTTACGCTCGCCTGACCGACCGAGACGCGGAGGGCGCAGATGGGCCGCAAGGGCAAGGTGACCGTCGTCGGCGCAGGCTTCTACGGGTCCACGACGGCTCAGCGGCTGGCCGAGTACGACATCTTCGAGACCGTCGTCCTCACCGACATCATCGAGGGCAGGCCCGAAGGGCTGGCCCTCGACATGAACCAGTCACGGCCGGTCGAGGGCTTCGAGACCGCCGTCGTCGGTCAGACGACGGGTAGCGACGGTTCGGGCTACGAGGTGATCGCCGGATCGGACGTGGTCATCATCACCGCGGGTGTTCCGCGCAAGCCGGGGATGAGCCGGATGGACCTCATCGAGACCAACGCCACCATCGTCCGGTCGGTGGCCGAGAACGTGGCGCAACACGCCCCCGACGCCGTGGTCATCGTGGTGTCCAACCCGCTCGACGAGATGACGGCGCTGACCCAGATTGCGACCGGTTTCCCGAAGCGCCGCGTCCTCGGCCAGGCGGGCATGCTCGACACCGCACGCTTCACCAACAACGTGGCCGAGAGGCTGGGCGTGTCCGTCGGCAGCGTGACGACGCTGACGCTCGGATCGCACGGCGACACGATGGTCCCGGTTCCGAGCCGGTGCTCGGTGGACGGCAAGCCGCTGACCGATCTGCTACCGCCTGCCGATGTCGACGAACTCGTCGAGCGGACACGCAACGGCGGTGCCGAGATCGTGGCGCTGCTCAAGACCGGTTCGGCGTACTACGCACCGTCGGCGGCGGCCGCCCGGATGGCGAGGGCAGTGATGGAGGACTCCGGCGCCGTCATGCCCGTCTGCGCCTGGGTCGACGGAGAGTACGGCATCTCCGGTGTCTATCTGGGTGTCGAGGCGCAGATCGGACGGGACGGCGTGCGCAGGGTGGTCGAGACCGACCTGAGCGACTCCGAACGGGCGGCGCTCGAGACGGCGGCGGAGGCGGTCCGAGCCAAGCAGGCCGACGTCGAGGACATGTAGGTCGGCAGGTAGCTTGACGAACACGGGCGTCCGGCACCGCCGGACCCGAGCAGCCGACGCCGCGACAGGAGAACCCACCGGATGACGAAGATCAAGGTAGCGGGCCCGGTCGTCGAACTCGACGGTGACGAGATGACGCGCATCATCTGGGCCTTCATCAAGGACCGGTTGATTCACCCCTACCTCGACGTGGACCTGAAGTATTTCGACCTGTCGATCCAGAATCGGGACGCGACGGACGACCAGGTGACCGTCGACGCCGCGAACGCCGTCAAGGAGCACGGGGTCGGGGTCAAGTGCGCGACGATCACTCCCGACGAGGCGCGGGTCGAGGAGTTCGGCCTGAAGCGGATGTACCGCTCGCCGAACGGAACCATCCGCAACATCCTCGGTGGGGTGATCTTCCGGGAGCCGATCGTCATCTCGAACATCCCCCGGCTGGTTCCGGGCTGGACGAAGCCGATCGTCATCGGCCGTCATGCCCACGGCGACCAGTACAAGGCGACCGACTTCGTCGTACCCGGCCCGGGGACGGTCACGATCACCTACAGCCCAACCGACGGCGGCGAACCGGTGCAGACCGAGATCGCCCGGTTCCCCGCGGGCGGTGTCGCGATGGGGATGTACAACTTCGACGACTCGATCCGCGACTTCGCTCGCGCGTCGTTCCGGTACGGGCTCGAGCGCAAACTTCCCGTCTACTTGTCGACGAAGAACACGATCCTCAAGGCCTACGACGGCCGGTTCAAGGATCTGTTCGCCGAGGTGTTCGAGGCGGAGTTCCAGTCCGAGTTCGACGCGGCCGGGATCAGCTACGAGCACCGCCTGATCGACGACATGGTGGCCGCGGCGTTGAAGTGGGAGGGCGGCTACGTCTGGGCCTGCAAGAACTACGACGGCGACGTCCAGTCCGACACCGTCGCCCAGGGGTTCGGTTCGCTGGGGCTGATGACATCGGTGCTCATGACCTCCGACGGGAAGGTCGAGGCCGAGGCTGCACACGGCACCGTCACCCGTCACTTTCGCCAGCACCAGCAGGGCAAGCCGACGTCCACCAACCCGATCGCCTCGATCTTCGCCTGGACCAGGGGTCTCGAGCACCGCGGCAAGCTCGACCACACCCCGGAGGTGGTGGCGTTCGCCGAGACCCTCGAACGGGTCTGCGTCGAGACCGTCGAGAGCGGTCAGATGACCAAGGACCTCGCGCTGCTCGTCGGCCCCGACCAGGGCTGGCTGACCACCGAGGAGTTCCTGGCCGCCCTCGACGACAACCTGCAGAAGGCCACCGCGTCC
>DATFBR010000195.1:0-6005 GCA_035253685.1 Jiangellaceae bacterium | reverse complement strand
ACGGCCAGGAAGCGAGCTGTCTTCACGTTCGGGTCCTCCCTGTCCGAGGTGCGAGTCGGCCGACAGGCACCGGTAGAGCATCGGCAAGACTGATAAGAAGCTTTCCAGAGCATTGCACTACTGAAAGGTTTCCTACTAGTCACCCTCTGTCACAATCCGGTAACGACCGATCCACCCGCCGATGGCTGCACAACTCTCCTACTCGTTGATCATGGCGAAGCTGGGGCTCCGGATGGTGGGCACCCGGTTCGCCGTGATCAACACGGTCGGCGGACGGTGGGGCACGGTCGAAGCGGACGGCGAGGGGGCAGCCGACGGTCCGCGGTTGACGCGGATCCGGCGACGGTGGGCAGCCGGGCGGGCAGCCTAGCGGACGGAGGCCGGCTCGCGGAGGAGCACGGAGTCGACAAGCTCGCGCGCCCACAGCAGCAGCTCGACGTCGCGCAGCGGCGTGCCGCCGACGAGGGCGGTCGTGGGTCGCGGTACCAGGACGGTACCCACCGCCTCCTTGACCAGCGACCTCGGGTACAACCGGTCGAGCCGGACCCGCTGCGAGTCCCGGAGCGAGACCGGCCCGAACCGGACGTGCCTACCCGCCAGCGTGACTTCGCGCAGACCCGCCGAGCGAGCATGGGCGCGGAACCGGGCAACCTCCAGGAGGTTCCGCGCCGGCCGGGGTGGCTCGCCGTAGCGGTCGTCGAGCTCGTCGCGCATCGCGTCGACGTCGGCGTCGGTGACCGCCTCGGACAGCCGGCGATAGGCCTCCAGGCGCAGCCGCTCGCTCGGGACGTAGTCGTGTGGCAGGTGCGCATCGACCGGCAGCTCGACCCGGACGTCGGGCACGGCCGCCCCGGCGTCGCCTCGGTACTCCGCCACCGCCTCGCCGACGAGGCGGACGTAGAGGTCGAACCCCACATCGGCGATGTGGCCGGACTGTTCGCCGCCGAGCAGGTTGCCGGCGCCGCGGATCTCCAGGTCCTTCATCGCCACCTGCATGCCCGCCCGAGGTCGGAGTGGGTGGCGATCGTCGCCAGCCGCTCGTGCGCCTCCTCGGTCATGGGCAGGTCGCGGGGGTAGAGGAAGTAGGCGTAGGCGCGCTCACGCCCACGGCCGACTCGGCCCCGCAGCTGGTGCAGCTGGGACAGGCCGAGCCGATCCGGACGGTCGACGACGAGGGTGTTGGCGTTGGAGATGTCGAGACCCGTCTCGACGATCGTGGTGCACACCAGAACGTCGGCCTCGCGCTCCCAGAAGTCCTCGATCACCTGCTCGAGGGCGTGCTCGCCCATCTGCCCGTGCGCGGTGGCGATGCGGGCCTCCGGAACGAGCTCGCGCAGCCGTGCCGCCGCCTTCTCGATGGTCTCGACCCGGTTGTGGACGAAGAAAACCTGGCCGTCGCGCATGAGCTCACGGCGGATCGCAGCGGCGATCTGCTTCTCGTCGTAGGCGCCGACGTAAGTGAGGACCGGGTGACGCTCCTCCGGCGGCGTCGTGATCGTGGACATGTCGCGGATACCGGTGATGGACATCTCCAGCGTGCGTGGGATGGGCGTCGCCGACATGGTGAGGACGTCGACATCGGCTCTCAGGTGCTTGAGCTTCTCCTTGTGCTCGACGCCGAACCGCTGCTCCTCGTCCACCACCAGCAGGCCGAGATCCTGGAAGCGGACGTCACCGGTGAGCAGCCGATGGGTGCCGATGACGACGTCGACGGTGCCGTCGGCGAGCCCGCGCAGGGTGTCTGCGGCCTCGCGGTCGGACTGGAAGCGGGACAGCGCGCGGACGTTGACCGGGAACTGTGTGTAGCGCTCGGAGAACGTGGCGAAGTGCTGCGAGACCAGCAGCGTCGTCGGCACGAGCACGCCTACCTGCTTGCCGTCCTGGACCGCCTTGAACGACGCCCGGACGGCGATCTCGGTCTTGCCGTAACCGACGTCTCCGGCGATCACCCGGTCCATGGGGACCGTCCGCTCCATGTCGCGCTTGACCTCGTCGATGACGGTGAGCTGGTCGGGTGTCTCGACGTAGGCGAAGGCGTCTTCGAGCTCGCGCTGCCACGGCGTGTCCGGGCTGAACGCGAACCCGGGCGCGGCCTGGCGGGCGGCGTACAACTTGATCAGTTCGGCGGCGATCTCGCGGACCGCCTTGCGGGCGCGGCCCTTTCGCCTGGCCCAGTCGGATCCACCGATCCGGTCCAGGGAGGGCGTGTCACCGCCGACATACCTCGTCACCTGCTCGAGCTGGTCGGTGGGCACGTAGAGCCGGTCCGGCGGCTGGCCCCGCCGACCCGGTGCGTACTCGAGCACCACGTACTCGCGCATCGCGCCCTGGACCGCGCGGCTGGTCATCTCGACGTACCGGCCGACGCCGTGCTGATCGTGGACGACGAAGTCGCCCGGCCGCAGTTCCAGCGGGTCGACCTGGTTGCGCCGCCGACTGGGCAGGCGGCGCATGTCCTTGGTGGAGGCCCGTTGGCCGGTGACGTCGTCCTCGGTCAGCACGGCCACGCCGGCAGCGCTGGCGACGAAGCCGTGCGCCAGGGTGCCGGTCGTGACGTGGACCACCCCTCGGCGCGGAACCGCGTCGACGGCCTCGTCGTACCGCGCCGGGATGTCGGCATCACCGAGTAGTTCGACGACGCGGTGCGCGGTGCCGTGGCCTCCGGTGACCACGACCGTCCGGTGCTCGCCGTCGACCCAACCCTTCAGATCGGCCAGCGCTCGCTGGGTGTCGCCGCGGTACGAGTCGGCCGGCCGGGCGTCGACCCTGCGGCCTTCCACCCCCGCGACCACGCCGTCCGGCGCGGTGCCTCCCTCGGCGAGTTCCTCGTCGACGCCGTACGGGCTCACGCTCCACCACGGCAGGCCCAACGTCATCGCGTGGGTGCGGACGTCGGCCAGTGTGCGGTATGCGGCCGCCCCGAGATCGATCGGGGCGCGGCCGCCGCCGGCCGCCGCCGCCCAGGACGCCGCCAGGAACTCCTTGCTGGTGGCCACGAGGTCGTGCGCTCGGGTGCGAACCCGCTCCGGGTCGCTGACCAGGATGTGGCTACCCGGCGGCAGCAGGTCGACCAGCAGTTCCATCCGGTCGACGAGCACGGGGGCCAGCGACTCCATCCCCTCGACCGCGACCCCGGAAGCGATCTTGTCGAACAGATCCTCGAGCTCCGGATGGCGTCGCGCCAGGGTGACGGCGCGCTCGCGGACCTCGGCGGTGAGCAGGAGCTCGCGGCACGGAGGCGCCCACAGGCCGTGCTCGGCCGGCTCGTGTGAGCGCTGGTCGGCGACCGTGAACCAGCGGATCTCCTCGACCGAGTCTCCCCAGAAGTCGACCCGAGCCGGATGCTCGGCGGTGGGCGGGAAGACGTCGACGATGCCTCCCCGGACCGCGAACTCGCCGCGGCGCTCGACCAGGTCGACCCGTGTGTACGCCGCGGCGGCCAGCCGTTCGACGAGATCGTCGAGAGCCAGCTCGTCGCCCGCCCGCACGTGCACCGGCAGGAGATCGGCCAGCCCCGCGACCTGCGGTTGGAGCACGCTGCGGACGGGCGCGACGACCACCTGCAGCCGACCGGTACCCGGGCCGTCTGCCTGCGCCGGGTGGACCAGCCGGCGCAGCACCGCCAGCCTGCGTCCCACCGTGTCGCTTCGCGGGGACAGGCGCTCGTGCGGGAGGGTCTCCCAGGACGGGTACTCGGCGACGGCATCGCGTGGGAGCAGGCACCGCAGCGCGTCGACGAGATCCTCGGCCTCGCGGGAGGTGGCCGTGACGGCGAGCACGGGCCGCGATCCGCCGGCGACGCGGTCGGCCATGGCGCCGACGACGAACGGCCGCAACGGTGGCGCCGCGGTGAGGTCGAGTGACGTCACGGCGCCCTGGCGAGCGTCGGCAGCGGCCGAACGCAGCGCCGGATCGCCGTCGTCGCCGAGCAGGGCGTGGAGCAGACCGGTGAGGCTCATCAATCCTTCACACTTGGAATCAGGGCACGCACGGACGCCCCCGACCGGTGCGATCGGGGGTGCCATCCAGGTTACGCCGCCGGTCTGACACCCTGCCTCGGATGCACGTCGGCTCGGCGGTCGGCACGATGGTCGCGTGACCGGACCCGACGCCCTCCCCGACGACCTGGCCGGCTGGCCGACCCATGTGCCATCGCCGGCCGTGCTCGGCCGGGTGGAGTTGCTGCTGTCGGGAACGGGTGATCCGGACCCGGTGACCGTGAACGTTCCGGCACCTGTCGCGGACGCATCGGCGGATGCCGGTCATCTCGTGCTCACCGACGAGGAAGGGACGCCGCTCGCGGACGTCACCGTCTCGGAAGTGGCGCCCGGTCCTGACGGTGCCCTCGCCAGCGTCACCGGACCGGTCCGGGCGCTGCGTCCGTTCCGCGCCGGGCCGTTCCGCGCGCTACGGCGCCGGCCCGACGAGGTGCGCCGCGAGTTGGCCGGGGTTGCTGCGATCGGTGTCGTACTCGGCCGTCCGTTGACCGCTGCCGAGGAGCAGGCCCTTTCCGACGTCGCGGCCGGGCGCGGTGCCCGACTGCTCGTCCTGCCCTGCGTCGCCGACACCGGCCCCTCTGGGCTGCCACCGGAGATCCTGGTGCGGGCCGTCAGGGAGTCGCTGCCGCGGCTGGACACGCCGGCCGGACCCGCCCTGCTGGTGCCGCTGCCGCTGGTACCCCGAGCTGAGCCCGCCGTCCCGCCAGGCGCAGCGGAGTTCGTTCACGCCGCCGGAGGCACGATGCTCGAGCCGAAGGCGATGCCCGATCCCACGGCATGGACTCGGATCAGATCCGCCCTCGACGCCGGCCCGGGTGCCGTCGAGCAGATCGTCGCCGCCGACGTGGCCGCCGTCCTCCGCGGCTGGCGGCCGGTGCGCTCCGCGCGCGGGCTGACCGTGTTCTTCACCGGCCTGTCCGGTTCGGGCAAGTCCACCCTCGCCCGCGGACTGGCCGACGCCCTGCTCGAACGGGGCCGGACGGTGACACTGGTCGATGGCGACGCCGCGCGCCGACTGCTGTCCGCCGGACTCGGCTTCGGCCGCGCCGACCGCGAGCTCAACATCAGGCGGATCGGCTGGGTCGCGAGCGAGATCACGCGCCACGGCGGTGTGGCGGTGTGCGCGCCCATCGCTCCGTTCGCCGCCACCCGAGCGGAGGTCCGCCGCATGGTCGAGGAAAACGGTGACTTCGTGCTCGTCCACGTGGCAACGCCGCTGTCGGTCTGCGAGCAGCGCGACCACAAGGGTCTGTACGCAAAGGCCCGGGCGGGTCTGATCCCCGAGTTCACGGGTGTCTCCGACCCCTATGAGGTGCCCGAGGACGCCGACATCCGCCTCGACACCAGCACGATGCCGGTCGACGAGGCCGTTGCCGCCATCGTCGGCCACCTGGAGACGGAAGGCTGGCTCCGGTCGAGCCCGCCTCGCCCGTGATCGGGGCTTGCTGGCCAAGGCCGCGGGCGCGTCGCACGTTCGCTCGGTCGGTGCAGCGGAATCAGAACGCCGACGGGGGCGGCGTGGCAGAGTAATGCCGTGATCCGACCGTCGAGTCCTCCGGGAAGCGTGGCTCCTGCCCGCGTCGGCAGGCACCGGGAGCGGCGAGGGTGAGCGCCACTGCCGCCGGGTGGATCGAGAATCGCCCGCGCTCGGGTCTGCTCAGGCTCGATCTGCATGAACTCTGGGCATACCGGGAGCTGGCAGCGTTTCTGGCGCTCCGGGACATCAAAGTCCGCTACAAGCAGGCGGTCCTCGGGATCGGGTGGGCGGTCTTCCAGCCGCTCGCCGGCGTGGTGGTCTTCACCATCGTCTTCCAGCGCCTGGCGGACGTCGAGAGCGACAGCCTGCCCTACCCCGCGTTCGCCTTCGTGGGGCTGACCGTCTGGGCCTACACATCGGGCGCCGTCACAAGGGCCACCCAGAGTCTCGTCTCCAACGCGGCCCTCGTGACCAAGGTGTACTTCCCGCGCCTCCTGGTGCCGCTCGCCGCGGTGTTCCCCGGGCTGCTC
>DATFBR010000194.1:0-9957 GCA_035253685.1 Jiangellaceae bacterium | reverse complement strand
GACGGTACCTGCGTGAGAAGGTGCCCGCCGTGGCCGTGGTGGCCGCCGAACCGAGGTACGGCGACCTGGTGTACGGCCTGCGCAACCTCGACGAGGGTTTCGTGCCGGAGCTCTACGACGAGTCGGTGTTGACCACCCGCTACTCCGTGGGCCCGCACGATGCGATTCGCCGGACCCGCGAACTACTCGACACGGAAGGCATTTTCGCCGGGGTCTCGACGGGGGCGGTCCTGCACGCGGCCCTGGCAATCGCGCGGAAGGCGATCGAGGCGGGAGAACGCGCCGACATCGCCTTCGTGGTCGCGGACGGCGGCTGGAAGTACCTTTCCACCGGAGCGTACGAGGGCACCGTCGAGGAGGCGGCGCAACGCCTGGAGGGCCAGCTCTGGGCCTGACCCAGCGCCGCCATCGGCATGACCACGTCCCGGTTACAGGTGCCCTTCACCGGGGCAGGCTGGAAACGGCGCCGACGGCGCAGGCACGTTCTCGCCGAACACGTTGAACACCACCTCGCAGTCGCAGTAGCCGCCCTGCCGCTCGAGCCGGCGGATCAGCCCGGGATGCGGCCGAACGGCGGCGCCCAGCCAGCGACGGACCCATCGCAGGCCGTTGTCGCAGCCCCGACGGCTGACCATCCTGCGGACGTAGCAGCGCAGGCACTCGCCGGGGTGCGGCATCGCGGACTCTGCGGCCAGTGACCGCAGATACTGCTCGGCCTCGTCGCCGAGTGACATACCGGTGCTCATGGTGACCTCCGGGGGGCGGACCGGTCGATACCGCAGATCTACTCCGCAGGTCTGACAGCAGCCGTCGTCGCGGCGACTTGTCCACAGTGCGGCGATCGGTACTGGCCGGCCCGGTGCGGTGTGGAGCAGCCTCGTCGGGCATGGCAGCCACCTCGAGGCCCGTCGTGGTCAAGCTCGGCACACCGCCGGACATCGTCGGCGCGATGCCGTCGTTCATCGGCTTCCACCCGAACGAGAGCCTGGTCGTGATGTGCCTGCACGGCCCGCGCAAGCGGAACGGGCTCACCATGCGCTTCGACCTTCCCGCCGTGCGCCACCACCGGGGCATGACGTTCGACATCACGACTCGGGTCACCCGGGAGCGGGCCGGCTCGATCATCCTGGTCTGCTACACCGCGGCCGCCGACGTCGACGGCAACCTCCCCAGAGCCGACCTCGTCGAGCGGCTGGCGCGGCAGCTGGAGGCCCGCGACATCGCGATCGTCGAGGCACTGCTGGTACGCGACCGTCGGTGGTTCTCCTACACGTGTCGTGAGCCCTGCTGCCCGCCGAGCGGCACGCCCATCCCGCAGTCACCCACGGGTGCGGCGGCCCGGTTCGCCAGCGAGGCCGCCCTGAACGGGCGCGCCGTGCTCCCCGATCGTGCGGCGCTGGTGGCGAGTGTCCGGGGTCCGGTCTCGCTGCGGCGCATCGCGCTCACCCAGGTCTACGACCGGGTCGCGGCCGGCGTGGCCGCGGACCTCGCCGGGTGCGACGCCCTGAGCTTCGCCGACCGCACCATCGCGCTGGCGCGGATGGCGCTGGCCGCGTATGCCGAGGGCCGCCGTGACCTCGACGACGACACCGCCGCTCGCATCGTGCTCGGCCTGCACGACAAGCCCTCGCGAGACGAGCTCACCACCTGGGGCATCGACGGTCACGTCGACGAGCTCGTCGTCCTGATGACCGACCTCGCCCAACGGACACTCGACGAACATGCCGCTCCGATCTGCACGGTCCTCGCGTCGGTGGCGTACCAGCAAGGCGACGGCGCGCTGGCCGGCGTCGCCCTCGAGCGCGCGCTGCGCTGCGATCCCGGGTACACGATGGCCCGGATGCTTGCCGCGATGCTCCACGGCCAGGTCAAGCCGGCCGGGCTGCGGTCGCTGAGCCGCACGATCCGGCGCGACCTGCGTCGGCGCTGACCGCGCGACCACCGCTGGCGTACGCTCGTCGGGCCATGAACGACGCGCCGATCGGGATCTTCGACAGCGGTGTGGGTGGGCTCACGGTCGCCCGCGCCGTACTGGACCAGCTGCCACACGAGCCGGTGCTCTACGTCGGCGACACCGCACGCGGCCCGTACGGGCCGCGGCCCATCGCCGAGGTCCGGGCCTTCGCCCTCGACGTCATGGACCAGCTGGTCGGGGAGGGCGTGAAGATGCTGGTCATCGCCTGCAACTCGGCCAGCAGTGCCGTTCTCCGGGACGCTCGCGAGCGTTACGGCGTGCCTGTCGTCGAGGTGATCCAGCCGGCGGTCCGCAGGGCCGTCACCGCCACCCGCAACGGTCACGTCGGGGTCATCGGAACGCATGCCACGGTCACATCCCAGGCGTACGAGGACTCGTTCGCCGCCGCTCCGCAGCTGCGGATCACCACGCAGGCCTGCCCGCGCTTCGTCCAGTTCGTCGAGGACGGCATCACCCATGGACCAGAGCTGGAGCAGGTGGCCCGTGAGTACCTCGAACCGGTGCGGGCGGCAGGCGTCGACACCCTGGTGCTGGGCTGCACGCACTACCCGCTGCTCACCGGTGTCATCTCCTACGTCATGGGTGCAGGTGTCACGTTGGTGAGCAGCGCCGAGGAGACCGCGCAGGACGTCTACCGTGTGCTCGCCGGGCACTGGCTCATGCGTGACGACGATCTTCCACCACCCGTGCACGTGTTCCGCGCTACGGGCGACCCGCGACCGTTCGTCGAGCTGGGTCGCCGGTTCCTCGGCCCGGAGGTCGCCACCGTCGCGGATGCCGTGCGGTGAGGGTGACCGTCATCGGCTGCTCGGGGTCGTTGCCGGGCCCCGAGTCCGCGGCTTCCTGCTACCTGCTCGAGGCCGCCGGCGTGCGGCTGGTCCTCGACCTCGGCAACGGTGCGCTGGGTGCCCTCCAGCGTCACATCGCGCTGGGCGACCTCGACGCGGTACTGCTCAGCCATCTGCATCCCGACCACTGCCTCGACCTGTGCGGGCTCTATGTGGCCCGGCGCTACGGTCCGGAGCAGCCGACGACGCGGATCCCGGTCTGGGGTCCGCCAGGCACGGCTGCGCGGATGGCGAACGGGTACGGGCTCCCGGTCGACCCGGGCATGACCGAGGAGTTCGACTTCCGTCACTATCCCGATGCCGGGTTCGAGGTGGGTCCGGTCCGGATCCGGGCGGCGCGCGTCGTGCATCCCGGACAGGCCTTCGCGCTACGGGTCGAGCACGCGGGAAGGGTCCTCGTCTACTCCGGTGACACGGCGCCGTCCTCCGCCTTGGTCGAGCTGGCCGGTGGGGCGGACGTGCTGGTGTGCGAGGCCGGCTTTCCGGACGATGTGGACAACGCACCGGGACTGCACCTGACCGGGACGGAGGCGGGCGAGCACGCACAGGCCGCGGGCGCGGGCCGACTGATCGTCACCCATGTGCCGCCCTGGGGCGATCCCGTCAGCGCCCGGACCCATGCCGCCGGTGCCTTCGACGGGCCGGTGGAACTGGCGCGGCCCGGTCTGGTCGTCGACGTCTGAGCCGCGCGGATAGCCTTCCCGGCATGACACGCACCGACGGCCGCGCGCCCGACCAGCTGCGACCCGTCCGCATCACCCGCGGCTGGCTCGACCACGCCGAGGGCTCGGTGTTGATCGAGTTCGGCGCCACCCGCGTGCTCTGTGCGGCGTCGGTCACCGAGGGCGTGCCACGCTGGCGCAAGGGCTCCGGCCAGGGCTGGGTCACGGCCGAGTACGCCATGTTGCCTCGCTCCACGAACACCCGCTCCGACCGGGAGTCGGTCAGAGGGCGGATCGGCGGTCGCACGCACGAGATCTCCCGCCTGGTGGGCCGCGCGCTGCGTGGGGTCGTCGACGTGTCCGCCCTGGGCGAGAACACCCTCGTGCTCGACTGCGACGTGCTCCAGGCCGACGGCGGTACCCGCACCGCGGCGATCACCGGTGCCTACGTGGCACTGGCCGACGCCGTCGACTGGATGCGGGGGCAGGCGCTGCTCTCCGGCGGTGACGTCCTGCGCGGCTCGGTGGCCGCCGTGTCCGTCGGCGTCGTCGACGGCGAGCCCATGCTCGACCTCTGCTACGAGGAGGACGTCCGCGCCGCGACGGACATGAACGTGGTCATGACCGGGGACGGGCGCTTCGTCGAGCTCCAGGGGACCGCCGAGGGCGACCCGTTCGACCGTCGCGAGCTCGATGTCCTGCTGGCGCTGGCCGAGGCGGGGTGTTCCGAGCTGACCGACCGGCAGCGATCGGCACTGGCCGGATGACGGATCCATCGACCCCGACGGTGGTCCTTGCGACTCGCAACCCGCACAAGCTCGACGAGCTCAGGCGGATACTGGCGGCCGCAGGGGCGACCGTCGACCTGGTGTCGGTGGCCGGGTTCCCCGACGTGCCCGACGTCGTCGAGACCGGCCTGACCTTCGCGGAGAACGCACTGCTCAAGGCCACCGCCACGGCGGCTGCGACCCGCCTGCCGGCGATCGCCGACGACTCCGGACTCACCGTCGACGCGCTCAACGGGATGCCCGGGATCTTCTCGGCCCGTTGGGCGGGCCGCCACGGCGACGACGCCGCCAACCTCGATCTGCTCCTCCGCCAGGTCGTCGACGTCCCGGACGGACGCCGTGGGGCCGCGTTCGTCTGCGCTGCCGCATTGGCGACGCCGTCGGGCCGAGGGGTTGTCGAGGAGGGCCGAGTGACGGGCCGGCTGACGCACGAACCTCGGGGGGCCAACGGCTTCGGTTACGACCCCGTGTTCGTGCCGGACGGACACACCCGCACGACCGCGGAGATGTCGCCGGCCGAGAAAGATGCCGTCAGCCATCGAGGACGGGCGTTCCGGGCTCTCGCGGCACACCTGAAGGACCTCTCCTGAGCCGGGTGCTGTCGGGTCGGGCCGCGCGACAACACGCCGTAGCACTTTCGTCATCCGGTCACCGCACCCGGCCCGGCGGATCTGGCGCACCATGGGTGGTGTGATCGAGGCACCGCTGCATGCCGCACGGCGCCGCACCCAGCCGAGATGGCCGCCCGCGCTGGCGGGCCTGGCCGCGGCCGCGCTCGGTCTGGGCGTGGCCGAACTCGTCGCGGGCCTGCTCTCGCGGACGGCGACACCGGTCATAGCGGTCGGGGAGGCGTTCATCGACCGGGTCCCGGCATGGTTGAAGGACCTCGCGGTCGAATGGTTCGGCACCGCGGACAAGGCCGTGCTGATCGGCGGAGTGCTCGTGGTCTTCGCCGGGCTGTCCGCGGCCATCGGCGTGCTGGCGGCGCGACGTCGCACTGCTGGTCTGCTGGCCGCGGGAGTGCTGGGAGCGGTGGCGGCGCTCGCCGTCGCGAGCCGGCCCGACTCGTCTGTGGGCGACCTGCTGCCGACGATCGCCGGCGCCGGAGCATCCCTGATCGCGCTGGACCGGCTGGCCGCGCGTGCGTCCGCGACCGCGGACGCGTCGGACCCGCCCGCAGGGCGCCGCATGTTCCTGCGCACTACCGGTGTCGTGGCGGGGCTGGGTCTGGTGGCGTTCCTCGTCGGCCGCTGGCTCGGCCACCGTCGCTCGTCGGTCGAGGAGTCCCGAGCGGCGGTCGCCCTCCCGGATCCCAGCGTGGAGGAGCCACCGGGCGTCGACCTCGGCGTGGAGGGCGCCGAGCCGTGGCAGACGCCGAACGAGGTCTTCTACCGCATCGACACGGCGCTGGCGGTGCCGCTCGTGCAGGCCGAGAACTGGAGCCTGCGGGTGCACGGGCTGGTCGAGCGCGAGGTCGATCTGGGCTTCGACGAGCTCGTCGACATGGGCCTGGTCGAGCGATGGGTCACGCTGACCTGCGTATCCAACGAGGTGGGCGGCTACTTGGCCGGCAATGCGCTGTGGGCCGGCGTGCCGGTAGCCGACGTGCTCGCGCTGGCCGGACCGGCCGCGGACGCCGATGCCGTGAAGTCGACGTCGGCCGACGGCTGGACCGCCGGCACGCCCCTCGAGGTGCTCACCGACCGCCGCGACGCGCTGTTCGCGGTGGCGATGAACGGCGAGCCACTCCCGGTCGAACACGGGTTCCCGGTCCGGATGGTCGTACCCGGACTGTACGGCTACGTCAGCGCCACCAAATGGGTGGTGGACATCGAGGTGACCCGGTTCGCGGACTTCAAGGCCTACTGGAGCACCCGTGGCTGGTCCGAGCGGGGGCCGATCAAGACGGCCTCGCGGATCGAGGTGCCGCGGCCGGATTCGGGCGTGACCGCCGGCCGGGTCGCCGTCGCCGGCGTCGCCTGGGCGCAGCACCGGGGTATCCAGGCGGTCGAGGTGCGCGTAGACGACGGGCCCTGGCGGCGGGCGCGGCTGGCCGATGTGCCGAGCACCGACACGTGGCGACAGTGGCTCTGGGAATGGGACGCCGATCCCGGTGACCACGACCTGCAGGTGCGAGCCATCACCGCGGACGGGGAGCTCCAGACCGAGGAGGAGGCGCCGCCGGCACCCGACGGTGCCACGGGCTGGCACCGGGTCAGCGTGACGGTCGACTCGTAGGGAGGGTGTTTCGCCCCTTCCCGTCATCCGTGCTCCTTCGAGGCCGGGCGGGTCATCCCGATGTACGCGGGTCCGTCGGAGAAGACCTCGATCGCCGGCTGGGTGACCTCGAAGCCGAACCGCCGGTAGTAGTCGATGTTGTCCGGGTCGGAGGTCTGCAGGTAGCAGGGCAGGCCGGCCTCGTCGGCCTGGGCGAGTGCGGGCGCCATGAGCAGTCCGCCGACACCGCGGCGCTGCGCGCGGGGATGGACCCCGAGGGCCTGCAGGTACCACGACACCTCCGGTGGATGTGCGTTCTCCAGAGCGGCGCCGAGGCGTATGAACGCAGGGAGCGACGAACCTGCCGCGACGGCCACTCGGAGCAGGCCACGGGTCATGCGAGCCTTGCGGATGCCGGAAAGGGGGAACGTCGCGGGCGGCATCCACAGCACGGCGCCCAGCATGCCGTCGTCGCTACGGGCGACCAGGGCATACCCGTGAACGGCTGCATCCCGGGCCGTCGCCGCCATGAACGGGCGCAGCACCCTCCGACGCGTCGCAGCGTCGGGGAAGACGTGCCGGAATCCCGGGTAGTCGGCGTGACTGGCCGCGATCACGTCGCCGGCTTCGCGCGCTTCACCCGGATCCAGACGTTCGACCCAGACTTCTCCGAGCCCGCGGCGCTGCGTCATCGTCCGACCGCCTCTCGTCGACGACCCCCGACGCCGATCGGGCGCCACCCATCTAAGGTCGGCGCATGGCCGACATGCGGTACCGCCCGGTGGGGGATTCGGGTCTGATCGTCTCGGTGGTGGGCCTGGGCTGCAACGCGTTCGGGGTCCGCGCCGACGCCGATGCCTCCAGGGCCACCGTCGCTGCCGCGATCGACCACGGCATCACGCTGTTCGACACGTCCGACACCTATGGCCTGGGTGCCAGCGAGACCCTGTTGGGCTCCGCGCTGGCCGGCCGTCGCGCCGACGTCGTCGTGGCGACGAAGTTCGGCATGGACATGCAGGGCGCAAACGGGCCCGACTGGGGTGTCCGAGGATCTCGTCGGTACGTTCGCACGGCGGTCGAGGCCAGCCTGAGCCGTCTCGGAACCGACTGGATCGACCTCTACCAGCTGCACGAGCCCGACCCGGTCACGCCGATCGAGGAGACCCTGGCCGCGCTCGACGAGCTCGTCACCGAAGGCAAGGTCCGCTACGTCGGCTCGTCGAACCTGGCCGGCTGGCAGGTGGTGGACGCCGACTGGGCCGCCCGGACGTCGGGCTTCGAACGGTTCGTCAGCGCGCAGAACAAGTACTCCCTCTACGACCGTTCGGCCGAGGCCGACCTGGTGCCCGCGTGCCTGCATGCCGGCGTCGGCGTGCTGCCCTACTTCCCACTCGAGTACGGCCTGCTGACCGGCAAATACCGGCGCGGGCAGCCGGCGCCGCACGGAAGCAGGCTGGCCGTACAGTCCGCGCGCCTCGAACGGGCCGACTTCGACCGGATCGAGGCATTGGAGCGGTTCGCGGCGGAGCGCGGCGTCGGCGTCCTGGACGTCGCGGTCGGCGGCCTGGCCGCCCAGCCGGCCGTCGCCTCGGTGATCGCCGGCGCGACCAGTCCCGACCAGGTTGCCGCCAACGTGCGCGCCGGGTCCTGGCAACCGAGCCCGGCCGATCTGGCCGCACTCGACCAGACCGTCCCCACGCAACGCTGAGTCGGCCCTCAGCGGCATCGGGCCACGAGTCGTCAACCGCTCCTGCCGCCGGCGCGGCCGGCCGGTGTTCGGTCCTCCATCGACCACGGCGAGGAGTAGTCGCCAGCGAGGAGGTCGAGGAAGGGTCGGGCGTCGAATGCCTCAGGGCCGAGAACCCCGGCGCCGGACCACGTTCCCGCCGCGAGAAGCTCCAGCGCGACCACCGGGTTGACCGCCGTCTGCCAGACGACGCACTGGCTGCCGTACTCGGCCATCGACCAGGCGTTGTCGACCACGTGGTACAGGTACACCTCGCGACGCTCGCCGTCCTTGCCGGAGCCGGTGACCCACACGCCGGCGCAGGTCTTACCGTGCATGCGTTCCCCCAGCGTGGCCGGGTCGGGCAAGCAGGCCGCGACGACGTCGCGCGGGCTCACCTGGACGTCGGCCTCCGCGGCCCGTACCCGGACCGGCTCGGTACCGTCGAGCCCGAGCTTGTGCAGCGTCTTGAGCACGTCGATGAACTCGGCGCCGAGCCCGTACTTGAACGTCACACGCTGCGCGTCGATCCAGCGCGGCATCAAAAGGACCTCTTCGTGTTCGACGTTCACGCACTCGACCGGACCGATGCCGGCCGGGAAGTCGAAGACCTCCGGCTCGCTGAACGGTGCGGTCGTGAACCAGCCCCGACCCCGCTCCCACACCACAGGCGGGTTCAGGCATTCCTCGATGGTCGTCCAGATCGAGAACGAGGGCGCGAAGTCATAGCCCTCCACCGTGAGGTTCGCACCGTCGCGGGTGCCCAACTCGTCGATCGCACCGAACAGGTGATCCGCCGCATAGCGGGCGAAGACGTCGGACAAGCCGGGTTCGACGCCGATGCCGACCAGGGCCAGCCGCCCGGCGGCCTCCCAGTCGGCCGCCTTCGCGAACTGGTCGTCGCCGAGCTTGACGCCGGGTTCGTCGTACGGCCGGTCCGGATGCGGGTGCGACAGCGACATCGCCATGTCGAGGTAGCTTGCGCCCGCGGCGGCGGCGCCGTCGAAGACCGGCATGACGAATCGGGGATCGACGGCGTTCATGACGTGCGTGACGTCGTGCTCGCGTGCGAGCGCCTCGACGGCACCGACGCTCGAGGCGTCGACGCGGGTCGCGACGAACCGGCCGTCGGGACCGTGGCGACGGTGGACCGCTGCCACCGTGCGCTCCGCCCTGGCCCGGTCGTAGTCGGCCACCACCAACCGGTCGAAGAACTCGCGACCCGCCGCGATGCGCGCGAACGCGTCGCCGACACCACCCGACCCGACGAGGAGTATCCGCACGGGCACTGAATCTATCGCAGGCTGCCACAGGCACAACTGATTCCGCTGGACTATTGCCACTTGACAACGGAGTCAGTACATTACTGACCCAGCGGCGGGGGATACGGCGCTGAGAGGAGGTCGGCCGGTCGAGGAGAGAACCGCGGCAGATCCGTAGCCGTCAGGGCTCGGAAAGGAGCCCTCGGCCTGTGGGCAACGTCGTCATCGGTCTCGCCTCGACCGCGCCGGCCTTCAGCTGCGCCAACGTCGGGACCACATCGCGGCCCGCGCGCCGCGCAGCGGTCTGAGACTCGCTGCCGGGTTCGAGTCCGAGCACGCTCCCCAGCGGTCTGTGACTCCGCCGGCTCGAGTTCGAGCGCGCTCTCCGGCGGTGCAACTCGCTGCCGGCCCGAGTCCGAGCACGCTCCAGCGGTCCAACTCGTCCGACGAGGCGGAATCCGTGCCGGAAATGCGGCATG
>DATFBR010000193.1:0-8764 GCA_035253685.1 Jiangellaceae bacterium | reverse complement strand
CAGGCCTACGAGGGTTACGTGACCCCGGCCGGCATCGAGATGTGCGCCCAGGAACTGGGTCTGACCGAGGCCGAGGTGTCCGCGGTGGCGACGTTCTACACCATGTACAAGCGCCGGCCGATGGGGGACTACCACGTCGGTGTCTGCACCAACACGCTGTGCGCGATCATGGGTGGCGACGCGATCTGGGCCGAACTGACCGACGAACTCGGCATCGGCCATGACGAGACCACCGACGACGGCACGATCTCGCTCGAGCACGTGGAATGCAATGCGGCCTGCGACTTCGCCCCGGTCGTGATGGTCAATTGGGAGTTCATGGACGACCAGACCCCGCAGTCGGCCCGCGAGCTGGTCGACAAGCTCCGCGCGGGTGAGCAGGTCCGGTCCACGCGCGGTGCCGCGATCTGCACCTGGCGTGAGGCCTCGCGCGTGCTCGCCGGCTTCCCGGACGGCCGGGCGAGTCAGGGGCCGCAGGCGGGGGCGGCCAGCCTGGCCGGGCTGGTCCTGGCGCAGGAGAGGGGCTGGCAGGCGCCCCAGGGCGGAACCCCCGCCCTCGAGGCCGCGCCGGGGGAGGGCGCGCGATGACCACGCTGACACCGGTTCTGTCGCAGCACTGGAACGACAGCGACTCGTTCTCGCGCGCCGGCTACGAACAACGCGACGGTTACAAGGGCCTGCGGGCCGCATTACAGCGCCAGCCGGGCGACATCACCGAGCTGATCAAAGAGTCGGGCCTGCGCGGGCGTGGCGGCGCCGGTTTCCCGGCCGGCATGAAGTGGAGCTTCATCCCGGCCGACAGCCCGAAGCCGACCTATCTCGTGGTGAACGCCGACGAGTCCGAGCCGGGCACTTGCAAGGACATGCCGTTGATGCTGGCGACCCCACACCTGTTGGTCGAGGGCGCGATCATCGCCTCGTACGCGATCAACGCCAGGCACGCGTTCATCTACGTTCGGGGCGAGGCACTGCACGTGGTCCGGCGAGTCCAAAGTGCGGTGCAGGAGGCCTACGACGCGGGCTACCTGGGCGACGACATCCTTGGCTCCGGCTTCGACCTCGACATCGTCGTGCATGCCGGAGCGGGTGCGTACATCTGCGGCGAGGAGACCGCACTGCTGGACTCGCTGGAGGGGCGCCGGGGCCAGCCTCGCCTGCGCCCACCGTTCCCCGCCGTCGCGGGCCTCTACGCGTCGCCGACGGTGATCAACAATGTCGAGACGATCGCGTCGGTGCCCTCGATCGTCACGCGCGGCGTCGACTGGTTCCGCTCGATGGGCAGCGAGCGGTCGCCCGGGTTCACGCTCTACTCGCTGTCCGGGCACGTCACCAGGCCCGGGCAGTACGAGGCGCCGCTGGGAATCACGCTGCGCGAGTTGCTCGAGATGGCCGGCGGCGTCCGGGAGGGCCGCGAGCTCAAGTTCTGGACCCCCGGCGGGTCGTCGACGCCGCTCCTGACGGCCGAACATCTCGATGTCCCACTCGACTACGAGGGCGTCGCAGAAGCGGGCAGCATGCTCGGCACCAAGGCGTTGCAGATCTTCGATGACACGACCTGCACGGTCCGTGCCGTACTGCGATGGACGGAGTTCTACAAGCACGAGTCGTGCGGCAAGTGCACGCCGTGTCGTGAGGGATTCTGGTGGCTGGTGCAGATCCTCGAACGGCTCGAGGCGGGCGAGGGAACCCAGGCCGATCTCGACAAGCTCCTCGACCTGTCAGACAACATCGCCGGCCGGTCGTTCTGCGCGCTGGCCGACGGCGGGATCGCGCCCATCACGTCGTCGCTGCAATATTTCCGCGACGAGTACATCGCGCACTCCGAGACCGGTGGCTGTCCCTTCGACCCGGCGGCCTCCACACTGTTCGCCCAGAGCGCGGGAGCGACCTCCTGATGACGGTGACGTCCAACGCCTCCCAGCGGGCGATCGAGCCCGCGCCGAAGCTGGTCACGTTGACCATCGACGGCTTCGAGGTCGGCGTTCCGGAGGGAACGCTGCTGATCCGGGCGGCCGAGACGATCGGCATCCAGATCCCCCGGTTCTGCGACCATCCCCTGCTGGAGCCGGTGGGGGCCTGCCGGCAGTGCCTGGTCGAGGTCGTCGACGCCGGCAACGGCCGCGCCATGCCCAAGCCACAGGCGTCGTGCACCATGACGGTCGCGCCGGGCATGGTCGTTCGGACGCAGTTGACCTCGCCCGTGGCCGACAAGGCACAGCAGGGGATGATGGAGTTCCTGCTGATCAACCACCCGCTGGACTGCCCGGTCTGCGACAAGGGCGGCGAGTGCCCGCTGCAGAACCAGGCCATGAGCAACGGTCGCGGGGAGTCCCGCTACGAGGGCAGGAAACGCACCTACCCGAAGCCGATCGCGATCTCGGCGCAGGTCCTGCTCGACCGCGAGCGGTGCGTCCTGTGCGCGCGGTGCACCCGGTTCTCGACCGAGATCGCCGGCGACCCGTTCATCGAAATGCTCGAACGCGGCGCACTGCAGCAGGTGGGCATCTACGAGTCCGAGCCGTTCGAGAGCTACTTCTCGGGCAACACGATCCAGATCTGTCCGGTGGGTGCGCTGACCTCGGCCGCCTACCGTTTCCGGGCCCGGCCGTTCGACCTCGTCTCGGTGGCTTCGGTGGGCGAGCACGACGCCTGTGGCAGCGCGATCAGGGTCGACCATCGCAGGGGCACGGTGATGCGCCGGCTGGCCGGCGACGACCCCGAGGTCAACGAAGAGTGGATCTCGGACAAGGACCGCTTCGCGTTTCGGTACTCCACACTCGACGACCGGCTTACCCACCCCCTGGTGCGCGACGAGGAGACGGGCGAACTCGTCACTGCGTCCTGGCCCGAGGCGCTGACGCTGGCCGCTCGGGGCCTTGCCGCCGCGCGCGACGGCGCTGGTGTCGGTGTGCTGACGGGCGGGCGGCTCACCCTCGAGGATGCCTACGCCTACGCCAAGTTCGCGCGGCTCGTCCTCGAAACCAACGACATCGACTTCCGTGCGCGCGCCCACTCCGCGGAGGAGGCCGACTTCCTCGCCGGCCAGGCCGGTACCGGGCTGGGCGTCACCTACGCCGATCTGGAGGCCGCCCCCGCCGTCCTCCTGGTAGGGCTCGAGCCCGAGGAAGAGGCGCCGACGGTGTTCCTCCGGCTGCGCAAGGCAGTGCGGCGCGGGACGACCGCCGTTCATGCGCTGGCACCGTTCGCCAGCCGCGGCTTGGACAAGCTGTCGGGGTCGCTCGTTGCCGTGGCCCCGGGCGGCGAGACCGAGGTGCTGACCGCCGTCGCGGACGACGACCGCCGGGTCGGCGACCTGACGGCTGCGTTGCGCGACGGCGGCGCGGTGATCCTCGTCGGCGAGCGTCTCGCCACGGTCCCGGGTGCCCTCTCCGCCGTGTCGCGGGTGGCCGAGTCGACCGGTGCCCGGCTGGCGTGGATCCCGCGCCGGGCGGGCGAACGCGGCGCGCTCGACGCCGGCGCGCTGCCTACGCTGCTGCCCGGCGGCCGGCCGGTCTTGAGCGCCGAGGCACGTGTCGACGTCGCCGCCGCCTGGGGCGTCGAGCACGTGCCGTGGCGGCCCGGCCGCGACACCTCCGGAATCCTCGCGGCGCTCGCCGACGGCGAGTTGGCGGCAGCGTTGGTGGCGGGCGTCGAGGTTGCCGACCTTCCCGACCCGGCCGCGGCACTGGCGGCGCTCGCGGCGGCCCGGTTCGTGGTGAGCCTCGAGGTCCGGGCCAGCGAAGTCTCGGCTCTGGCCGACGTCGTTCTGCCGGTGGCACCGGTGGTGGAGAAGGCCGGCACCTTCGTCAACTGGGAGGGACGCGAGCGCCCGTTCCCCGCCGTCCTCGCCGACACCGGTGCGATTCCGGACGTCCGTGTGCTGTCCGCGCTGGCCGACGAGTTCGACGTCGCGCTCGGGCTTCCGACGGTCGAGGCGGCACGTTCGGAGTTCGCCGAGTTGGGCCGGTGGGACGGTCCGCGGGCCGCCGTGCCGGCGACGACCGGCGTTGAACCTGCGAACCCGGGACCGGGCGAGGCCGTCCTGGCAACCTGGCGGCTCCTGCTCGACTCCGGCCGCCTACAGGACGGCGAGCCCTACCTGGCCGCCACCGCTCGACGGCCGGTCGCCAAGCTGTCCGCGACCACGGCGCAGGAGGCCGGTGTCATGGACGGCGCGCTGCTCATGGTCGGCACGCCGCACGGGTCGATCGTGCTGCCTCTGGAGGTGACCCAGATGCCGGACCGTCTGGTCTGGGTGCCGCAGAACTCGCCGGGCTGCCGAGTCCAACTCGACCTCGGTGCGCGCGCGGGGACGGTCGTGACGGTTGCGGCCGCGCCGCCCGATGCCAACGATCCGGACCGGCGGTCGGGAGGTGTCGGATGAGCTCGTTCGGACAGGTGGCGGCGCAGGCCTCCGATCAGATCGAGGGCTTCGGCGATGACCCGTGGTGGCTGATCCTGCTCAAGGCGGTCGCCATCTTCGTGCTGCTGCTGGGGCTGACGCTGTTCAACATCGTGTTCGAGCGCAAGGTCGTCGCCCGCATGCAGCACCGGGTGGGGCCGAACCGCACCGGTCCGTGGGGCACTCTGCAGAGCCTGGCCGATGGCATGAAGCTGATCTTCAAGGAGACGATCACACCCAAGGGGGTCGACCGCGTCGTCTACCTGGTGGCGCCGATGATCGCCGCGATCCCCGCGTTTCTGATCTTTGCGGTCATCCCGATGGGCCCCGAGGTGTCGATCTTCGGGCAGACGACCCGGCTGCAGCTGACGGACATGTCCGTGGCGGTCCTGTTCGTCCTGGCCGTCGCTTCGGTCGGCGTCTACGGCATCGTGCTGGGTGGCTGGGCGAGCGGTTCGACCTACCCGCTGCTCGGCGGGGTCCGCTCCTCGGCACAGGTGATCTCCTACGAGATCGCGATGGGCCTGTCGTTCGTGGCGGTCTTCCTGTTCGCGGGCTCGATGTCGACCTCGCAGATCGTGGCCGCACAGGAACAGTTCTGGTACGCGGTGATACTGCTGCCGTCGTTCGTCGTCTATCTGATCTCGATGGTCGGCGAGACGAACCGTGCCCCGTTCGACCTGCCCGAGGCCGAGGGCGAACTGGTGGCGGGCTTCATGACCGAGTACTCGTCGGTCAAGTACATGATGTTCTTCCTGGCCGAGTACATCAACATGGTCAACGTCTCCGCGCTGGCCACGACGCTGTTCCTCGGCGGTTGGCGGGCGCCCTGGCCGGTCTCCGCTGTCGACGACGGATACTTCAACACCGGCTGGTGGCCCCTGCTCTGGTTCCTGGCCAAGGTGATCCTGCTGATCTTCGTCTTCGTCTGGCTCCGCGGCACGCTGCCGCGGTTGCGCTACGACCAGTTCATGAAGCTCGGCTGGAAGATTCTCATCCCGGGCTCCGTCGCCTGGATTCTCGCCGTCGCGGCGATGCGGCTCGCGTTCAACGAGGGCGTGGAGCGACGCGACATCCTGATCTGGGGCGGTGGTCTGGTCGCACTGTTGCTGGTCGTCAGCCTGGTCATCCCGGAGAAGAAGCCCGACGTCACCGAGGGCGCGGCGGGTCGATCGGAACCCTTCGACACCTTCACCGGTGGCCACCCCGTGCCGCCGCTGCCGGGTCAGCGGTTGGAGACGCCGGTGACGACCGGTGTGCGGGCCGAATCCGCATCGGGCGACGAACCAGTCCCGCAGAGCAACGGCCCCGAGGAGGGCACAGGTGCCTGAGTTCCTCGACCCGATCGCCGGCTTCGGCGTCACCTTCCGGACGATGTTCCGGAAGGTGGTCACCGAGCAGTACCCCGAGGAGCGGCACACCGTCGCTCCGCGGTTTCACGGCCGGCACCAGCTCAACCGGCATCCGGACGGGCTGGAGAAGTGCATCGGCTGCGAGCTGTGCGCGTGGGCCTGCCCGGCCGACGCCATCTACGTCGAGGGTGCCGCCAACACCGAGGAGGAGCGGTACTCGCCGGGGGAGCGCTACGGTCGCGTCTACCAGATCAACTACCTGCGCTGCATCCTCTGCGGACTCTGCATCGAGGCCTGCCCGACCCGGGCGCTGACCATGACCAACGAGTACGAGCTCGCCGACGACTCTCGCGAGAGCCTGATCTACGAGAAGCAGGACCTGCTGGCGCCGCTGCTGCCCGGCATGGAGGAGCCGCCGCATCCGATGCGATTGGGCGACACCGAGCGCGACTACTACCTGCGGTCCGGGTCCCGACTCGGCTCCAGCAGCACCGTCGACGGCGGCGATGCGTCCCAGCAGTGGCCCGAACCGGCCGCCGTTCAGCCTGATCGTCAGGGCTCGGAGGGGAGCGAGTCGTGAACGTCGAGATCTCGGCGGCGGCCGCCCAGGTCCTCACCCAGGCCGCCGAGGCCGGCGGCCACACCGGTGAGACCGTGCTGTTCTGGATCGTGGGTCCGATCGCCGTGCTGGCTGCGCTCGGCCTGGTGATCTCGCGCAAGGCCGTCCACGGAGCGATGTTCGTCGCGGTGACGATGATCTGCCTGGCGATCCTCTACATCGCTCTCGAGGCGCCTTTCCTCGGCGTCGTCCAGATCGTCGTCTACACCGGCGCGATCATGATGCTGTTTCTCTTCGTCATCATGCTCGTCGGCGTCGACATCAGCGACTCACGGGTCGAGACGATCCGGGGTCAGCGGCTGGCGGCCGTGCTCGCGGGCATCGGGCTGGGGATCCTGCTCGTCGCCGTCGTCGGCAACGCACTGGTACCGTCGCCGGCCGGCCTGGCCGAGGCCACACCCGACGGCAATGTCCCGGGAATCGCCGACCTCATCTTCTCCCGGTACGTGTGGGCGTTCGAGGTCACCAGCGCGCTGCTGATCACCGCGGCCCTGGGCGCCATGGTGCTCACCCACCGCGAGCGGCTGTTCCACCGGCCGAGCCAGCGCGAGCTGTCCGAGTCGCGCTTCCGCGCCGGCGGCTTTGCCGCCTCGCCGCTGCCGAGTCCCGGCGTCTACGCGCGGCACAACGCCATCGACACGCCGGCGCTGCTGCCGGACGGAACCCCGAGCGAACTGTCGATCTCGAAGGTCATCGTCGCGCGTGGCGCCGTCCGGGCCACGGAGGAGGATGCGCTGGACGTGTCCCGGCTGGAACGACAGGTCGACGAGCTCACCGGAGAACAGCCGGACGCCCGGGACGAGGAGCGGCCATGAGCCCGACGCCCTACCTCGTCCTCTCCGCCCTGCTGTTCACCATCGGCGGCGCCGGCGTGTTGCTCCGACGCAACGCGCTGATCGCGTTCATGAGCGTCGAGCTGATGCTCAATGCCTGCAACCTGGCCTTCGTGACGTTCGCCCGGATGCACGGCAACCTCGACGGTCAGATCGTCGCGTTCTTCGTCATGGTCGTCGCCGCCGCCGAGGTGGTCGTCGGTCTCGCGATCATCGTGACGATCTTCCGGACCCGCAGGTCGGCGTCGGTCGACGACGCCAGCCTGCTCAAGCTCTGACGTGGTGAGGGAACCGTGACGTTCGTGTCCACGCTCGGCGCCCAGGCAGCCGAGCAGGCACCCGGTGCCGCCGAGGGCGTCTTCTCGGTGACCTGGCTGCTGATCGCCCTGCCGTTGGCCGGCGCAGCCGTGCTCCTGCTGGGCGGACGCCGGTTGCGGGGCGTGGCGCCGGTGCTGGGATGTGTCGGCCCCGTGGCTGCCTTCGCCGTCGCCGTGGTGCTGTTCACGGCGATGCTGGGCCGCGCCGATGACGAGCGCGCACTCTCGGTGCCACTCTGGGATTGGTTCGCGGTGGGCGGCTACGAGGTGTCGGTCGGGCTGCTGCTGGACCAACTGTCGATGGCGTTCGCCCTGCTTGTCACCGGCGTCGGCTCGCTCATCCACATCTACTCGATCGGTTACATGGCCGCCGACGAGAATCGTCAGCGGTTCTTCGGCTATCTCAACCTGTTCGTCGCGGCCATGCTCCTCCTGGTGCTCGCCGACGACTACCTGATCCTGTACGTGGGCTGGGAGGGCGTCGGCCTCGCGTCGTACCTGCTCATCGGGTTCTGGCAGCACCGGCCCGCGGCTGCGGTCGCCGCGAAGAAGGCGTTCATCGTCAACCGGGTGGGCGACTTCGGCATGTCCCTCGCCGTGATGTCGATGTTCGTCGTCTTCGGGACAACTGCCTTCGCGGGGGTGTTCCCGGCGGCGCTCGATGCATCCGAGGGATGGCTGATCGCCATCGGGTTGCTGCTCCTCCTCGGTGCCTGCGGCAAGTCCGCGCAGTTCCCGCTGCAGTCCTGGCTGCTCGACGCGATGGAGGGTCCGACGCCGGTGTCGGCGCTGATCCATGCCGCGACGATGGTGACGGCAGGCGTCTACCTGGTGGTCCGTTCGGCGGCCATCTACGCGGGAGCCGAGGTGGCGCAGACGGCCGTCGTGATCGTCGGCGCGCTCACGCTGCTGATCGGTGCGATCATCGGCTGCGCCAAGGACGACATCAAGAGGGTCCTGGCCGGATCGACGATCAGCCAGATCGGTTACATGATGCTGGCCGCCGGGCTGGGTCCGGCCGGCTACGCGCTGGCGATCTTTCACCTGCTCACGCACGGTTTCTTCAAGGCCGACCTCTTCCTCGGCGCCGGTTCGGTCATGCACGGCATGAACGACGAGGTGAACATGCGGCGCTACGGGGCCCTGCGCACCGCGATGCCGGTGACGTTCGTGACCTTCACCGCCGGCTACCTGGCGATCATCGGCTTCCCGCTGTTCGCCGGCTACTTCTCCAAGGACCG
>DATFBR010000192.1:0-2606 GCA_035253685.1 Jiangellaceae bacterium | reverse complement strand
TAACGCGAGTTTGAGGCCCTGACCCGGTTCGCCGACGACGCGGTCGCCGGGTAGAGGACACCGGTCGAAGAGCAGCTCACGCGTGGGGGAGCCCCTGACGCCGAGCTTGTGTTCTGGCGCCCCGACCGAGAAGCCCTCGTCCGCCGCCTCCACGACGAACGCAGTGATGCCGCCACTGCCCGCGTCCGGATCGGTGACGGCCATCACCGTGTAGTACTCGCTGATGCCCGCGTTGGTGACCCAGGACTTCTGCCCGGACAACTCCCAGCCGTCGGCGGCGGGAACGGCCCGAGCCTGCATCGAGGCGGTGTCGGACCCCGCCTCCCGCTCGGACAGGCCGTACGAGAACAGCGCTTCGCCCGCGGCGACGGGCGGGAGGTAACGCTGCTTCATCGGCTCCGAGCCGGCAAGCAGCAGGGGCATGGTGCCGAGCTTGTTCACCGCCGGGATCAGCGAGGTCGAGGCACATGCGCGCGCGACCTCCTCGACGACCAGGCAGGTGGCGAGCGCATCCGCGCCTGCTCCGCCGTACTTCTCCGGAATGTGCGGGGCGTGGAACTCCGCCGACCGCAATGCGTCGTACGACGCTTGCGGGAACGTGCCCGCGGCGTCGACTTCGGCTGCGTGCGGCGCAACCTTGTCGGCGCAGACAGTCCGGACGGCGGCGCGGATGGCCTCGTGTTCGTCGGTCAACCGGTAGAGGTCGAAGTCGGCGTCCACGCTTCGATGCTACGGCCGGGCGGTCTACGGATACCCTCGTGCTCGACTCACTGGCTCTACCGCAGGACATCGAGGTACCGCATTGCGCATCTCAGTCATCGGGACCGGGTATCTCGGCGCGGTCCATGCGGTCGGCATGGCCGAACTCGGCCATTCGGTGATCGGCATCGACGTCGACCCGGCCAAGGTCGACGCGCTGGCGGCAGGCAAGGCGCCGTTCTTCGAGCCCGACCTCGACGACATGCTGGCCAAGCATGTCGAGTCGGGTGCGCTCCGGTTCAGTGACGCGTTCACCGACGCCGCCGGAGCTGACGTCCACTTCCTCTGTGTCGGCACGCCCCAGAAGCGCGACGGACTCGCGGCCGATCTCCGCTATGTCGACGATGCCGTCGAATCACTGGCGCCGCACCTGGACGCGCCCTGCCTCGTAGCCGGCAAGTCGACGGTTCCGGTGGGCACCGCGCGGCGACTCGCTGCGCGACTGGCCCAGATGGCGCCCGCCGGTGCAGCAGTCGAGCTGGCATGGAACCCAGAGTTCCTGCGCGAAGGTCACGCGGTCGCGGACACGCTCGCCCCCGACCGGCTGGTGTTCGGCGTCGAGTCCGACCACGCCGAGTCGGTGCTTCTACAGGTGTACGCGACTCCGCTGGCCGGCGGCACTCCGCTGGTCGTCACCGATCTGACCACTGCGGAGCTGGTCAAGGTCTCCGCGAACGCGTTCCTGGCGACAAAGATCTCGTTCATCAACGCGATTGCCGAGATCTGCGAGACGACGGGGGCCGACGTCGTCAGGCTCGCCGACGCGATCGGTCACGACCCGAGGATCGGTCGGCGATTCCTCGACGCGGGTCTCGGGTTCGGCGGAGGCTGCTTGCCGAAGGACATCCGGGCCTTCATCGCGCGGGCCGGTGAGATCGGCGCGGGCCAGTCACTGCTGTTCCTGCACGAGGTCGACGCGATCAACCTCCGCCGGCGCGAGCGGGTTGCCGAAGTCGCGGTCGAGCTCGTCGGCGGGACGCTGATCGGTCGGAAGGTGGCTGTACTCGGTGCGGCGTTCAAGCCGCACTCCGACGACGTGCGTGACTCTCCCGCCCTCAACGTGGCTGGCCGGCTCCAGCTCCAGGGAGCCTATGTGGCCGTCTACGATCCGCAGGCGACCGACAACGCCCGGCGTATCTTCCCGACCCTCGACTATGCAGCATCAGCGTACGAGGCCTGTCGCGGCGCCCACGTCGTGCTCCACCTCACCGAATGGCCAGAATTCCGCGAGATCGATCCCGCCGAACTGGCCACCGTGGTGAACCGGCCGAACCTGGTCGACGGTCGCAACAGCCTCGATTCCGATGCGTGGCGCGCGGCAGGATGGACCTACCGCGGCCTCGGCCGCCCGTAGGACGCAGTCTTAGCCCTGCTGGGCCTCGACCAGGTCGGCCGGGATCTCTTCGCCGGCCTGCATGGCGGCCCACAGGCGCCCGGCCTGCTCATCGTCCCAGTCGACGGTGTTGCCCACGCGGCTCAGTGGCACGGTCATCGTGTCGCCGGCGCCGGAGGTGACCCGGCGCATCGCGAGTGCGAACCGCACCAGGTCCACGGGACCGGTCTGCTCGTCGACGGTCAGTGCATCACCGCCCGCGAGCATGGTCCGGGTGAGAGCGACCGGGTTCAGCAGCGTGCCCGGCGACAGTGCGGTGCCGGCGATGGATCCGATCAGCTCGCGCTGGCGCTCCACCCGGCCGAGGTCGGCGGCGGGGTCGAAATCTCGCGCCCGGGCGAATCCGAGGGCGTTGACGCCGTCGAGCGTCTGGCAGCCGGCCGGCAGGTCGATGTGCGCCTTGTCGTCCTGGATCGCCGTGTCGAGGCACATCTCGACGCCACCGAGCGCATCG
>DATFBR010000191.1:0-3498 GCA_035253685.1 Jiangellaceae bacterium | reverse complement strand
GGAACTCCGACAACGCCTTGGACAGCTCGGTCTTACCGACACCGGACGGGCCCGCGAAGATGAACGAGCCGCCCGGACGCTTCGGGTCCTTCAGGCCGGCCCGGGTTCGCCGGATCGACTTGGACAGCGCCGCGATGGCATCCTCCTGGCCGATGATCCGCTTGTGGATCTCGTCCTCCATGTGCAGCAGCCGCGAGGTCTCTTCCTCGGTGAGCTTGAACACGGGGATGCCGGTCGCGGTCGCGAGCACCTCGGCGATGAGCTCGTCGTCGACCTCGGCGACGACGTCGAGGTCACCGGCCTTCCACTGCTTCTCGCGCTCGGCCTTCTGGCCGATCAGCTGCTTCTCGCGGTCGCGCAGCGAGGCGGCCTTCTCGAAGTCCTGCGAGTCGATCGCGGACTCCTTCTCGCGGCGGACCTCCGCGATCCGCTCGTCGAACTCGCGCAGGTCCGGCGGTGCCGTCATGCGCCGGATCCGAAGCCGCGAGCCGGCCTCGTCGATGAGGTCGATCGCCTTGTCCGGGAGGTACCGGTCGGAGACGTAGCGGTCGGCGAGCTGTGCCGCGGCCACCAGGGCCGCATCGGTGATGGAGACGCGGTGGTGCGCCTCGTAGCGGTCGCGCAGGCCCTTGAGGATCTCGATGGTGTGGGCGAGCGTCGGCTCCTTGACCTGGATGGGCTGGAACCGCCGCTCGAGGGCGGCGTCCTTCTCGACGTACTTGCGGTACTCGTCGAGCGTCGTGGCCCCGATCGTCTGCAACTCACCGCGGGCCAGCATCGGCTTCAGGATCGACGCAGCGTCGATGGCACCCTCGGCGGCACCGGCACCGACGAGCGTGTGGATCTCGTCGATGAACAGGATGATGTCGCCACGGGTGCGGATCTCCTTGAGGACCTTCTTCAGCCGCTCCTCGAAGTCGCCGCGGTAGCGGGAACCGGCGACCAGCGCACCGAGGTCGAGGGTGTAGAGCTGCCGGTCCTTGAGCGTCTCGGGAACCTCGCCCTTGACGACGTTCTGGGCCAGGCCCTCGACGACCGCCGTCTTGCCGACGCCGGGCTCGCCGATGAGCACGGGATTGTTCTTGGTGCGGCGGGACAGCACCTGCATGACCCGCTCGATCTCCTTCTCGCGCCCGATCACCGGGTCGAGCTTGCCTTCGCGGGCCGCCTGGGTGAGGTTACGGCCGAATTGGTCGAGCACGAGCGACGTGGACGGCGCCTCGCCCTGGGGACCGGCCCCGGAGGTCGCGGCCTCCTTGCCGCCCTGGTAGCCCGAGAGCAGCTGGATGACCTGCTGGCGGACCCGGTTGAGATCGGCGCCGAGCTTGACCAGCACTTGGGCCGCAACGCCCTCGCCCTCGCGGATGAGGCCGAGCAGGATGTGCTCGGTGCCGATGTAGTTGTGGCCGAGCTGCAGCGCCTCGCGCAGGCTCAGCTCGAGCACCTTCTTGGCCCGCGGCGTGAACGGGATGTGCCCGCTGGGCGCCTGCTGGCCCTGACCGATGATCTCCTCGACCTGCTGACGCACGGCCTCCAACGAGATGCCGAGGCTCTCGAGCGCCTTCGCCGCCACACCCTCGCCCTCGTGGATCAGGCCCAGGAGGATGTGCTCGGTGCCGATGTAGTTGTGGTTGAGCATCCTGGCCTCTTCCTGGGCCAGGACTACGACGCGCCTCGCGCGGTCGGTAAACCTCTCGAACATCAGTGGCGCTCCTCACCGAGCGGTCTGGGTGTGCCGGGGCTCTCCCGGTCCGCCCGTACCCGCATGCTAACCCGCACCCGGCGCCCGTCTGCGGTCGTTACACGACGGTAGCCGGGACCGGCCATGACTGCACAACACCGTCCTACCCGACGACGTTCCTACCGGCCGGGGCCGTACGCCACGGGCGAACGCGCGGGCGGGTGCCAGGTGACCGGGTGCTCCGGCGCACGCGGTCACTTCTCACCGTTCCCATGTCCTCCTCGTATCCGCTCGGCCCAGGCCGGCCAGACTCGTCCGGCGTCACGTGTGCGCAACCTCCCACCGAGGTGCATCGCGCGCCACACCCCGCGGTAGCCGGGAAGAACACCAGCGGCGATGACGACGTGGCCGACGATCACCGGCGTGAACAGGTACGTCGACCAGCGGTGGATGCGGTTGAACCACACGAAGGCCGGCCCTCCGGAGACCATGAACAGACCGATGCCGCTCACGGTCAACGCCACGAGCAGCACGACCATGACGACGTTCGCGATCCGCTGGCCCGGGTCGAAATGGCCCTCGTGGCGGCCGAAACGTCCGGTGAAGACGGCCGCCGGCCAGCGTGCGAACCAGCGGAGTTCGGACCTGCGCAGGCGCAGCGAGTCCGACGCGAGTGTCCACGCCGCCCGCCGTCCCAGAACCAGACCGAGAGCCGCGAGGCCGGCGAACACCCATCCGATGACGGTGTGCAGCTCGGCGTCGGGTGTGCCCATCAGCACGGCGAGCGGGCTCGGCTGCCCCTCGTTGCCGAGGGTGAGCCACCAGCCCGTGAACAGCGGCACGAGCACCGTCAGGTACACGCCTGCGTGGAGCCACCGCGTGCGGCGGTTGTTGCGCTCGAGCGTTTCGGGCGGTCCGGTCGTCTGCCGCACGGATGCGGTCATGAGTGCAGCCCCCGGCTCAGTACCCGTACGACGGCGGCCCGGAGTCGTCGGAGTCCCCGGCCGGGGAACCGCCGGGGGCTTCGACGTTCACGGTGACCTCGGCCTCGGCTCCGGCCGGCGAGTGGTCGGCGGTGCGGAGGGAGATGTTGAGCACGTGCTCACCCGGCTCCAGCCCCTCGACGGCCGGGGAGTCCGCCGTGATCTCCCGCGGCTCGCGGTTGTCGTCCTCGATGACCTCGTAACTGCTGTCGTCACCGTCGAAGAAGATGTGCACGTGGTGCAGGCCGGTGTCGGTGGTACCGAGCTCCTCGCTCGAGTCCACCTCGAGGGTGAACGGCACGCTGATCATGTCGCCGTCGGCCGGCTGGAGAATCTCCACGCTCATTCCGCCGTCCCCACCGCCACTCGTCGTCGCTGCGTCGTCGCCGGCGCACGCGCTGACGCCGAGCACAAGGGCGGCGGCAGCCGCGGACATACGTAGCCGCTTGCTCATCGATCCTCATTCCTCTCGCGGTTCGCTACACCGCGTAGTACGCCGCGCGAGGACTCGGGGTTCGACTCCGGGACGGGTTGGGGCCTCGCCGAGCGCCGTCAGGCCTGGGTGCTGCGGCGCACGACGACGTCGGCGGTGTCGCCGGCGCCGCGGGTGAGCACCGGCGTGTGGGTGTCGCTGACCCAGGTGCCGACGGCCGAGCACAGCCGTGCCCACACCGCGATGTCGGCGCGCTCGTCGACGTCGGCAGCATCAACTGCCAGCTCGAACGGGATCGGCGCTTGTCCGGTGACCTCGAAGGCGTTCTGCGCGAGGACCACCGCAGCAGCATCGGCGAGGGAGACGTCGACGACCCGGACGGTGACGACCGCACCCGGTGG
>DATFBR010000190.1:0-2846 GCA_035253685.1 Jiangellaceae bacterium | reverse complement strand
TCGCCGAGCTGCGGCAGCCGTCGATGGCCGCCGTGCTCGAGGCAGCCGTGGGTGACTGGGGAAAGGTCTTCGTCAGCGTCGGCCTGATCATTTCCGTGCTCGGCGCCTACCTGGCCTGGACCATGATGGCCGCCGAGGTTCTCTTCGTGGCGGCGCAGGACGACGACATGCCGCGCTTCCTCAGACGAGTCAGCGAGGTCGACGTCCCCGGCCCGGCTCTGCTCATGTCGACGCTGCTGGTACAGGTCATGCTCGTCGTCACGATGTTCTCCGAGGACGCGTTCAACTTCGCCCTCGATCTGACCAGCGCGTTGACCCTTATCCCGTTCCTGCTCGCCGCCGGTTACGCGCTCAAGCTTGTGCTGACGAAGGAGACGTACGTCGAGAATCCACAGAATTACGGCCGTGAGCTGCTGGTCGCTGCGCTCGCAACCGTCTACACCGCGTTCCTGCTCTTCGCCGCGGGCCCGAAGTTCCTGCTCGTGTCGTTGATCATCTACGCTCCCGCCACGATCTTGTTCGTCATGGCGCGCCGTGAGCAGGGCAGGCGACTGTTCTCGCCGCGAGAACTCGTCATTCTCGCCGTCTCGGTCGTGGGTGCGATCCTCGGCGTGATCGCCCTGACGACCGGGTGGATCACGATTTGAGAAGGCAGCCCGACCGAGCAGTCCGAGAGAGGGTGGATCCATGACAAGCCAGGACGCCACCGCCGCGAGTTACGGCGTGCATTCCGAGGTGGGCAGGCTGCACAAGGTGCTGGTCTGTTCTCCGGGGCTCGCGCATCGCAGGCTGACTCCCACCAACGCCGACGAGTTGCTCTTCGACGACGTGATGTGGGTGGAGAACGCCCAGCGCGACCACGCTGATTTCGTCAACAAGTTGCGCGGCCGCGGGGTCGAGGTCGTGGAACTGCACGACCTGCTCGCCCAGACGGTGACGAATCCGGAGGCGAGGTCATGGCTGCTGGACCGTAAGATCATCGCCAACCGCGTGGGGGTCGGGCTGATCGACGACACGCGGTCGTTCCTCGAGTCGCTCCCGCCGCGCAAGCTCGCCGAGTACCTGATCGGCGGGCTTGCCACATCCGACCTGCCCGACGACTTCCGTTCCGAGTACGTCTCGCTCGCGCGAGAGTCGACTGGTGCCCGCGAATACCTCATGCCGCCGCTGCCCAACACCCTGTACACCCGCGACACGACGTGTTGGATCTACGCAGGTGTCACCCTCAACCCGTTGTACTGGCCGGCGCGCCATGACGAGACGCTGCTGATGAAGGCCATCTACACGTTCCACCCGGAGTTCGCGGGCGCGAGGGTGTGGTGGGGCGATCCCGAGCGCGACTGGGGACAGGCGACGTTCGAGGGCGGCGACATCATGCCGATCGGAAACGGCGCGGTGCTGATGGGCATGAGCGAGCGCACGTCGCGTCAGGCCATCACCCAGGTCGCGGCGGCGCTGTTCGAGAACGGCGCCGCCGAGCGGGTTGTCGTCGCCGGCATGCCGAGGTTGCGTGCTGCCATGCACCTCGACACGGTGTTCACCTTCGCCGACCGTGACGTCGTGACGCTCTATCCGACCATCGTCGACGGTATCCACGCATTCTCCGTTCGCCCGAGCGACCGGTCCCCGGGCATCGAGGTCACCGACGAGGCGTCCAGGCCGTTCGTCGACGTCGTGGCCGAATCGCTCGGCCTGCCCGAGTTGCGGGTGGTCGAGACCGGTGGCGACGTCTACGCCTCGGAACGCCAGCAGTGGGACAGCGGCAACAACGCGGTCGCGCTCGAGCCGGGCGTCGTCTTCACGTATGACCGGAATACGCAGACCAACACTTTGCTGCGCAAGGCCGGCGTCGAGGTGATCACGATCGTCGGCGCTGAACTCGGGCGCGGGCGCGGTGGCGGTCACTGCATGACCTGCCCGCTGATACGCGACGCGGTCGATTACTGACGCCGACGGCGTCGGTGTCTACGCGGCTGCGTGGGTCCAACCAGTCCACCCGTGGACGGTGACGACGACGACCGGCCCGTCAGGCGGCTGCCGCCGGTACTGGTCGTACTTCGTCGCCAGCGCGTCGAGATACTCCTGTCGCTGTCCATCGGCTCGGACGATCCGGGCATGACCGTCGGCCCGGACCCACCACAGCCGGGTCCAGTCGTCCTCGTAGTGGTCGCAGAGCACGGCCACCTGCGGGTTGTCAGCGATGTTCCGGATCCGGCGCAGATCCGGCGTCGACTTCGGCTTCCGGTCGACCGCCGTCACGATCCGGTCCCCGATCAGCGCAAACGTGACGGGGACGAGGTGTGGGCGGCGATCGGCGCCCACGGTACCGAGATGGGCCACCCGGGCCGCCGACAAGCGTTCCCGGCAGGTCTCTCGGTCGAGCCGCACGCGTTCAGCCCAGCGCTTCGGCGGCGACGCGCAGGTCCGACACCAGTCCGTCGTACATGGCGGCGCGGTCCCGGGAGCGTAGGACCGCCGACGGGTGGATCGTGGCCACCACGACGAGGTCCGGGCTCAACGGCTCGGGCGCCTCGAGCCGCGTTCCCCGTTGCCGGGTCACGCGGAATGACGGACCGAAGATCGCCTTGCCCGCCGTGGCGCCGAGACACACGAGGACATCAGGTCCGATCAGCTCCAGCTCGGCCGTGAGCCACGGCCGGCAGGCCAGGATCTCGGTTCGGTCCGGCGACTCGTGGATGCGGCGCTTGCCGCCCTCGGTCCGGACGAACTTGAAGTGCTTGACGGCGTTGGTCACGTAGGCGCGGGAACGGTCTACCCCGGCATCCGCGAGGGCCCGGTCGAGCAGCCTTCCGGCGGGTCCGACGAAGGGCTTGCCGCTCCGGTCC
>DATFBR010000189.1:0-4316 GCA_035253685.1 Jiangellaceae bacterium | reverse complement strand
CACGGCGTGGCCGAGGGCATCACCTCTCCCCCTATCGACGAACTCCTCGCCAAGAGCGACTCCAAGTACGCGCTGGTCATCTACGCGGCCAAGCGCGCGCGGCAGATCAACGCCTACTACTCCCAGCTCGGCGAGGGTCTGCTCGAGTACGTCGGCCCGCTGGTGGAGACCCACGTGCAGGAGAAACCGCTGTCGATCGCGCTGCGCGAGATCGACCAGGGGCTGCTCACGGCCGAGCAGGCCGAGCCGGAGTAGGGCAGTGGCGCGACCCCGGGTCGTCCTCGGGGTCAGCGGCGGGATAGCGGCGTACAAGGCCTGCGAGGTCCTGCGTGGACTGACCGAGACCGGGCACGACGTGCACGTCGTGCCGACCGCCTCCGCCCTGCGCTTCGTGGGCGCTCCCACCTGGTCGGCATTGTCCGGCCACCCCGTGTCCGCCGAGGTCTGGGACGACGCTCACCAGGTGCCGCATGTCCGCATCGGCCAGCAGGCCGATCTCGTGCTCGTTGTTCCGGCCACGGCCGACCTGCTCGCCCGGGCCGCGCACGGTCTGGCAGACGACCTGCTGACGTCCACACTGCTCACCGCGAGATGCCCGGTCCTTTACATGCCCGCCATGCACACCGAGATGTGGGAGCACCAGGCCACGGCCGACAACGTCGCACTGCTACGCGCGCGCGGCGCCGTGGTCGCCGAACCGGCCGTCGGCCGGCTGACCGGTGCCGACTCGGGCAAGGGCCGCCTGCCCGAGCCGGACGAGATCGTGGCTCTCGCGCGCGACCTGCTCGCCGGTGCTCCGACCGGTCCCGATCTGGCCGGTCGGCACGTCGTAGTGTCGGCCGGCGGCACGCGCGAATTCCTCGACCCGGTCCGGTTCCTGGGCAACCGCTCGTCCGGCCGCCAGGGCTACGCGCTGGCACGAGCGGCCGTCGCGCGGGGTGCGAAGGTCACGCTGCTGGCGGCCAACGTGGGACTGCCCGACCCGGCCGGTGCGGACCTGGTCCGGGTCGGCTCCGCCGACGAGCTTCGCGCGGCCGTGGTCGACGCGGTGGCGACCGCCGATGCCGTCGTGATGGCCGCAGCGGTGGCGGACTTCCGGCCGAGGGCGTACGCCGAGAACAAGATCAAGAAGTCACCCGGTGGGAGCGCACCGACCATCCAACTCGAGCGAACGCCGGACATCCTCGCCGAGATCTCCGGATCGCGGTCCCGGTCGGGCCAGGTCATCGTCGGCTTCGCGGCCGAGACCGGTGACGCGTCGGGCAGCGTGCTCGATCACGGCCGGGCGAAGCTGGCCGCGAAAGGCTGCGACCTGCTGGTCGTCAACGAGGTCGGCGCCGGACGCGGCTTCGAGTCGGAGGAGAACGAAGCGGTCGTCCTGGGAGCAGACGGCACCGTCACCCCGGTCGCCTACGGTCCCAAGTCGGCGTTGGCCCACGCCGTCTGGACGCTGGTCCGTGACCGATTAGCGGACATCTGAGCACGCGAACCCTCGACCGCCTACAGTTGTCGCCCAGAAATCCGCCCATGCCGTGGAGAAGCCCCGTGTCCCGACGCCTGTTCACGTCCGAGTCCGTCACCGAAGGTCATCCGGACAAGATCTGTGACCAGATCAGCGACGCGGTTCTCGACAACCTGCTGAAGAACGATCCGGCCAGCCGGGTCGCGGTCGAGACCTTGGTCACGACCGGTCTGGTGCACATCGCCGGTGAGGTCACGACTGCCGGGTACGTCGACATCCCCGGGATCGTGCGCGAGACCATCCTCGACATCGGGTACGACTCGTCCACCAAGGGCTTCGACGGCCAGTCCTGCGGGGTTTCGGTCTCGATCGGATCCCAGTCACCCGACATCGCCCAGGGCGTGGACGAGGCTTGGGAGCAGCGTGTCGACACCGAGCGGTCCGACGACCCGCTGGACCGGCAGGGTGCCGGCGACCAGGGCCTGATGTTCGGCTACGCCTGCGACGACACCCCCGAACTGATGCCGCTGCCGATCACCTTGGCGCACCGGCTGGCCCAGGGGCTGGCCGCGGCCCGCAAGTCCGGCGAGATGCCCTACCTGCGCCCGGACGGCAAGACCCAGGTGACCATCGAGTACGACGGCGACCGCCCGGTCCGGCTGGACACCGTCGTCGTATCCACCCAGCACGCCAGCAACATCGACCTGGACGGCCTGCTGGCCCCCGATGTCGACGCGCATGTGGTGGCTCCGGTTCTGTCCGCCTTGGACATCGAGACCGCGGGCTACCGGCTATTGGTCAACCCGACCGGGCGATTCGAGATCGGCGGCCCGATGGGAGACGCCGGCCTGACCGGGCGCAAGATCATCATCGACACCTACGGCGGCATGGCCCGGCACGGCGGCGGCGCGTTCAGCGGCAAGGACCCGTCGAAGGTCGACCGCTCCGGGGCCTACGCGATGCGCTGGGTGGCGAAGAACGTAGTGGCCGCCGGACTCGCCCGTCGTTGCGAGGTTCAGGTCGCCTACGCGATCGGCAAGGCGAAGCCGGTCGGGCTGTTCGTGGAGTGCTTCGGCACCGAGACGGTGCCGGTCGCTCGGATCCAGCACGCGGTCAGCAGCGTCTTCGACCTCCGGCCCGCCGCGATCATCCGCGACCTCGACCTGCTTCGTCCCATCTACACCCAGACCGCCGCCTACGGCCACTTCGGCCGGGAGCTGCCCGACTTCACCTGGGAGCGCACGGACCGGGTCGAGCTGCTGAAGGCCGCAGCCGCCTGACCGGCCGTGAGCGGTACCGCCGAGTCCGACCAGCTCGCCCTGGTCCGACCACCCGTCCCACGGCGGCGCCGGTCCCGCACACCTGAGCCGGTTGCCGGGGAGATGCCGGTCGCCCGGGTTCTCGTCGACGTGCCGCTCGCCCACCTCGACAGACCCTTCGATTACCTCGTGCCGGCGTCGATGGCGGCCGCTGCGGTGCCCGGTGCTCGGGTCTCCGTGCCCTTCTCCGGTCACGACGCCGACGGCTTCGTCCTCGACCGTGCCGCGGAGAGCGCACACCAGGGTCGCCTGGCCCGGCTGCGCCGGGTCGTCTCCGCCGAGCCGGCATTGGCACCCGAGATCGCCCGGCTGGCGCGTGCGGTCGCCGACCGCTACGCGGGGACCGTCGCTGACGTCCTGCGGCTGGCCGTTCCGCCACGGCACGCCACGGTCGAGCGGGAGGTGCCGGCATCGCCGCCGCCGGACCGACCAGACCGGCCGCCGGCCGGTGGATGGACCACCCACCTCGACGGTGAGGCGCTGATCACGGCACTGGCGTCGGGGGCCTCACCGCGCGCGGTGTGGAACCCGGGCCCGGCGGCCGACTGGCCCGACCTGCTGGCCCGGCTGGTCGCATCCACGCTGGCCGGTGGCCGCGGAGCCCTGACCGTGCTCCCGGACGGCCGCGACGTCACCCGGGTCGACCGGGCCCTCGACCGTCTGATCGGACCGGGTCACCACGTGCTGCTGCAGGCCGGGTTGGGCCCCGCCGGGCGCTACCGGCGGTGGCTGGCCGTGCGACGCGGCGCGGTGCCGGCCGTGGTCGGCACGAGGGCGGCGATGTTCGCCCCGGTCCGGGATCTGGGTCTCGTGGTCGTCTGGGACGACGGCGACGACCTGCACGCCGAGCAACGGGCTCCGTACCCGCACGTGCGGGAGGTGCTCCTGTTGCGGGCGCACCTCGAGAACACCGGTGCGGTCGTCGGCGGCTTCGCGCGGACCGCCGAGGCCGAACAGCTGATCAGATCCGGCTGGGCGCGCCCGGTGGAGCCCGCTCGCGCCGACGTCCGCCGAAACGCCCCGCGCACGCGAGCGACCGGTGACGACTACGACCGAACGCGCGACCCCGCTGCCCGGACCGCCCGGCTGCCGTCCGCGGCATGGCGGGCCATCCGTGCCGGCCTGAGGGCCGGTCCCGTGCTGGTACAGGTCCCGCGGACGGGATACGTGCCGGCGCTGGCCTGCGCCCGATGCCGGCACCGGGCCCGCTGCCCGGCCTGCCACGGTCCGCTGGCGATCGACCGCGGCGGGCAGCCGGCTACCTGCGGTTGGTGCGGGCGGGCGGCCAGCCCGTGGTCATGCCCGGTCTGCGGCCACGGCTCGATGCGCGCGGTGTCAGTCGGCGCCCGCCGGACGGCCGAAGAGCTCGGCCGCGCCTTTCCCGGAGTGCCGGTGCGGTCCTCCGGCGGAAGCGGCGTGCTGGCCGACGTACCGGATGCCCCTGCGCTGGTCGTCGCGACGCCGGGCGCCGAGCCGGTGGCAGCCGGGGGCTACGCTGCGGCCATCCTGCTCGACGGCCAGCGGCTGCTGGCCAG
>DATFBR010000188.1:0-3414 GCA_035253685.1 Jiangellaceae bacterium | reverse complement strand
AGGTTCACCACGACCAGGTCGAACGCCTCGATGCCCAGCTCGGCCAGCTGCTCCACGTGCTCGGGCCGGCGGCGGTCGGCGAGGATCCCGGCGTGGACCGCGGGGTGGAGGGTCTTGACGCGTCCATCGAGGCACTCGGGGAACCGGGTCAGCTCCTCGACCACGGTGACGGGGACGCCCTGCGCGGTGATCGTGGCGGCGGTCGAGCCGGTCGAGACGATGCCGACGCCGGCCTCGTGCAGCCCAGCGGCCAGTTCGCCGAGCCCGGACTTGTCGTGGACGCTGACCAGCGCCCTGCGGACCGGCCTGCGTTCGTCGTCGTTCACGGGATGGTGACCCTTCTGCCGGTAACGGTCCAACCCTCGCGCGCCAGGCGGCCGACGTACTCGACGAGCTGTCGCCGCTCTGCGATCTTGATCCGCTCGGTGAGAGTGTCCTCGGTGTCGTCGACGTCGACCGGCACGGCGACCTGGGCGATGATCGGCCCGGTGTCCACGCCCTCGTCGACGAAGAACAGCGTGGCACCGGCCACCTTCACCCCGTAGGCCAGCGCGTCGCGTGGACCGTGGATGCCCGGAAACGAGGGCAGCAACGCGTTGTGGGTGTTCACGTAGCGGTCCCCGAACCGCGCCAGGAATGCGCCGCCGACCAGCTTCAGGAAGCCGGCCGAAACGACCAGGTCGGGCTCGAATGCACCCAGCCGCTCCGCCAGCACGAGGTCCCACGCCTCGCGCGTCGGGTGGTCGCCGACCCGCTCGACGATCGTCGGCACACCGGCGGCCCCCGCGAGGTCGAGTGCCCTGATCCCGCGCCGATCGGCGGCGACGACCACCACCTGCGCACCGTAGGACGGCTCCGCGCAGGCTTCGAGGAGTGCCTCGAGGTTGCTGCCCGTGCCCGAGACGAGCACAGCGAGTCGAGCCGACCGGCCCGGCGGGAGACGGTGCGGCACGGGATCTCCTCGGGAATGCGCCGGGGGTCGGCGAGCGTGGCGAGAATAGTGTGGGACCTCCATCATCGTGGGCGACCAGCACGGTCCGGTGCGGTCCGCCTCCGTCTCGATCCGCCGAGGAGCGCGCCGTGTCCGACTCTGCGCCGCCCGAGCGCCCCGATCCGTACGCCATCAGGCGACCGGATGGTGGCGAGGGTGACAGCGGGCCGGCTCCCGCGCGGACCGAACAGCCCCGGCGCAGGGAGCGGCCGCGGCCGACCCCACCCGGCCCTCCGGGACGCGACGCCGTCCGCAACACCCGCACGCTCGGCCTGACGGCGGCGATCGCGGCCGTGATGGCGATCGCGATTCCTCCCGCCGGCGTCGTGCTGGGGATCGCCACCCTCCTCGTCGCCGCCCGGCACCGCGCGAGCGCCGGCGGTCCGAGGCTCAGCCGGCAGGCGATGGTCCTGTCCGTCAGTGGAGGCGTCTTCGCTCTCGTCGTCGGTGGGCGGCTCTCGCTGTTCTCGCTGCTGTTCGGAGCGGAGACCGGTCAGTTGCGGGAGTGCCTGGCCGGCGCGAACACGCGGGTCGCGGAGCAGGCTTGCCAAAGTGAGTTCATGGATGCGGTGCAGCGCCGGCTGCTCGGAAGCTGACTCAGGCGGCCCGGCGCCGCAGGAGCGCGGTGGTCGCCACGGCGGGCACTCCGACCGCCACCAACATGCCGACCGCCGTCTGCCAGGGCACGGGTCCCACCACGGCGAGGCGGCCGGTTCCTACCGCACCTCCGGCCACGAGTGCGAGCACTCCCATCCCCATCGCCGCCAGCGCCATGGCAACGACCGCGTTCCGCACCGCCACGCCCGTGCCGGCCGGCGACCGCCTGTGGACGGTGACGCCGGTGAGGATTCCCACGAGCATCGGGCCGAGCAGGACGAGCCATGCCGCCGGCCCGGGCAGGCTGGTGGGCAGCGCGCCGAGCGCGGGCAGGGCCGGGACGGTGCCGAGGTCGATCCCGCCCGGTGCTACCGAGGTGCCGGCCCCGACGGCGAAACCGGGCCCCAGCGCGAACGCAGCCGCCCAGACGGCGAAGTTGGGTACCAACGCCGCACCGGCCAGGGCCAACAGAACGCCACCGATCGGATCGGGATGCAGTGCATCGGCCACGGCGACGACACGCTCGGCATGTGTCACCGCGCTCATCGCCAAGAGCATCGTGCCGGCGGCGAACAGTCCGGCGACGGCTACCACGGCACCGGCGAAGGTCGGCGGCGACCATGCCGGCAGCCGCCCGAGCAACCGATGACCGAGTTCGCCCTCGTGGACGACACCGCAGGTCGCCGTCACCAGCACGGCCAGGCCGGCGCGAAGCCCGGTGTCCAACAGCGTCTCCGAGACCCCACGTGTCCCGGAGAGTGCCACCACGAGCACGGCGCCCAGTGCATAGACGCTCGCGACCGGAACCGCCACCGGTGCGACGTCTCGCAGCGCCGACACCCCCGCCGAATGAGCGGCCCAACGCGCGGCGCGGTAGGTGAGTAGCAGGAAGAGAACCGACAGCCCCAGCGGGACGATCGTGATCTCGGTTCCACCGACGTGCAGGCCGACCCCGTGGGCAAGGAGCCAGAGTTGCCCTCCCGTCCGGAGCGGATCGCCGAGCGGGGACTCGGCGCCCTCGTCGATCCACACCAGTACCGCGGGCAGTACGGCCAGGGACAGCCCGGCGACCAGGGCCCATGCGGCCGCGAGCACACCGGCCAGCCACGGAACCCGTGACCCCCACGCCGGTTCGTCCCGCCTCAGCAGCGGGCGGCTCAGCAGGTCGGTCACGGACCCATCTTCGCCCGAGCGAACGCCGGACAGGCTCGGCCGACACGCCGTTCCCGCCCTCGGCTCGCCGCGGCTGAGTCGTCACCGGTGGGATGTCGGCGCCCGACGCCGCCGGTGTGCAACCCTGCGTGGCGTTCGTGCGTCATTCGGGGTGAGTCCGGTGGCGAAGCCGGGTTCACCCCACCCGACGTTCGCGGCGACATACGAGAGCCGGTGCGATGACCGACAGCGACGACTTCGACGCGTTCTACCACGCGACGAGCCGCCGCCTGCTGCACCAGATGTATGCGATGACCGGGAACCTCGCCGACGCGCAGGACTGCGTGCAGGAGGCGTACGCACGGGCGTGGCAGCACTGGAAACGGGTCCACCTGGCCGACGATCCGGCCGCCTGGGTCCGCACCGTCGCCTGGCGGATCGCCGCCAGCCGCTGGCGCAAGACCCGCAACGGAGTCCGGGCGATGGTCAGGCACGGTGCGTCCGACCACGGCCAGCCACCGTCGCCTGACCACGTCGTGCTCGTCCACGCATTACGGGGGATTCCGGCTGTCCAGCGCCGCGCCATCGTCCTGCATCACCTGGTGGGGATGTCCGTCGAGGAGGTCGCACACGAGACCGGAGCCCCGACGGGAACCGTCAAGGCACGGCTGTCC
>DATFBR010000187.1:0-7983 GCA_035253685.1 Jiangellaceae bacterium | reverse complement strand
CAGTCGGTGTCGGATCCGTACGTGAGAGCGGCGACGTACCCGCCGGGAGCGCGGAACACGTTGATCGGAGTCCGGTACGGACGGCCGGATCGCCGGCCCGGGTGCAGCACGATGCCGAATCCGGGCAGCCGGGCGGCGAGTGGGTCGGAGATGCGGTTGGTCACCACACGGTTGAACCGCGCCACCCGCTTCGGAATCACCATTGTCACGTCCCGCATGAGTCAGGAACACGAGCATGGGGCATGCTGCATGCGTCGTGTCCTCCGCCCCTCCCCCCTGGGTGGAGGGCACGGCCCTCGTCGGGCCGGGCCATCGTCACCCAGTCGGTTGGTGCAGCCCGAACGGCGAGCCCTGATCGTCTCGGCAGAGCTTGAAGCGGCCGAAGCGCGCCACCGATTCGTCGTCGCCCTCCACGTCCAGCTCATCGACCCGCCCGCCGAGCTCACGGACGCGGACCAGTGCCGCCTCCATGTCGTCGACACGGAAGAACACGTACGGCGCCGCTCCGACGTCGCCGCCGTGGATCCCGCCGGGAACGCCGGCCTTGTCGATCATGAAGCCTTGATCGGACGTGCCTGGCTGGAACCGCCACCCGAACAGGCTCTCGTAGAACACGCGGCCCCTGCCGACATCGTCCACGCCGAGTTCGAAGAACGCCAGCTCACCTGCCATGACCATTCCATTCCTCGTGTGGAACACCGACAAACGCCGGGCGGGAGCGAGGACTCAGACGTGCTGGGCGTCACGGCGCCGGTAGAGGCGGGCCACCGCAATCGTGGCGAGCCCGACCATCACGGCGACGACGTTGGTGATGATCAGGGGTGCGTTTCCGATCGCCAGGCCGTAGAGGAGCCAGAGCACGAATCCGCCGGTGAGGATGCCGAAATATCCCACCGAGACGTCCGACGAGGACTTTCGCACGACCATGCGGCGGATCTGCAGGGCCGGCGACACCCCCATCAGCACGCCGTAGGTCGCAGCCAGGACGGCGAGCGCTCGTGTCATGCGGGCCGACGCTACCCAGCCGGATCGGGTGCCGTGGATGCGAGCCCAGCACCGGCGTAATGGCCTCGTAACGACCAGGCAGCCGCCCGGTAGGCGACGATGGTCACCGACCGCGCTCGCGTCCACCGGAGGGACCCACTGACATGCGCCGCCGCGTCTCCGCAGGGTGGGTTGTCCTCACGGCTCTTGCACTAGCCGCCTGCGGTGGCGAGCAACCGACGACCGAGACCGCGCCGGAGATGACCGCCTCGCAGCCCTCGGCTTCGGCGATGGCGCCGGCACCGACGGTGACCGGCGAGCCTTCGGCGACCGACAGTCCGGCGGGCACGCTGCCGGAGGTGCTGGACTTCACGGCCCAGACCGTCGACGGCGGCACCTTCGACGGGTCGACGCTGGCCGGCACGCCGGTCGTCGTCTGGTTCTGGGCTCCGTGGTGTCCGGTGTGCAAGGCGGGTGCCGCCGACGTGACCGCCGCCGCCGCGGAACTGGGCGACGCGGTCGGCTTCGTCGGCGTGGCCGGCCTGTCCGGAAGCGTCGAGGACATGCGGGAGTTCGTCGCGGACACCGGCAGCGGCTCGATCCCACAGGTCGCCGACGTCGACGGCACGGTGTACACCCGGTTCGAGGTCGTTCAGCAGGACACGTTCGCATTCGTCTCGACCGACGGTACGGTCGAACTGGTCGACGGTTACAGCAGCGATCCGGACCTGGTGGGCATCGCGCGCGACCGTTTCGGGCTGTGACCGACTCCCTCGTCGTCGCCTTGGCGGCCGGAATGGTCGCGGCATTCAACCCGTGCGGCTTCGCCCTGCTGCCCGCCTACCTCACGTTGGTCGTGCGCCAGACGGCGGACGGTAACCCGCTGCGGCGTGCGCTCGGCGCCACCGCCGCGATGACCGCGGGCTTCGTCACGGTCTTCGGTGCCTTCGGGCTGGTCGCGGTGCCGCTTGCCCTGTCGGTGGGAACCTACCTGTCCTGGGCGACCGTCGTGGTGGGCGTAGGGCTCGTCCTGCTCGGGCTGTGGTTGCTGACCGGTCACGAGCTACTGGTCCGCCTGCCCCGCCTGGGTGGCCGCGCTCCGACCGACGGACCGGCGTCCATGCTGGCGTACGGCGTGGCGTACGCCGTCGCCTCCCTGTCGTGCACGATCGCGCCGTTCCTGGCCGTCACGACCAGCACCTTCCGGGCGCGGAGCCCGCTCGCGGGCGTCCTGGTCTTCCTGGCGTACGCCATCGGGATGGGCGTGGTCGTCGGCGTGCTGGCCGTTTCTGTGGCGCTTGCCCAGGAACGGATGGTGCGACGCCTGCGCGGCGTCATGCCACACGTCAACCGGCTCAGTGGTCTTCTCCTCGTGGTCGCCGGCGCGTACGTCGCCTACTACGGCGTCTACGAGCTGCGCCTGGCCGACGGCCGGATCGTCGACGACCCCGTGGTGGACGCCGCCACAGCAATCCCTGGTGTGGTCTCGCGGTTCGTGTCCGACGCCGGCCCGTGGGCAGCGCTCGCGGCGTCCGTCGTGTTGCTGGCGCTCGGACTGGCCATCCGCCGAATCAGGGCCCGGCCGACGGCCGCAGCGGAACATGAGACGCCCCCGCCGACTGACCATCGGCGGGGGGCGTCTGGGTGATCCCGGGGGTCAGAGCGGGCGGACGTTCTCGGCCTGCGGGCCCTTCTGGCCTTGGACGATCTCGAACTCCACGCGCTGGTTCTCATCGAGCGAGCGGTAGCCCTCGGTCGCGATCGCCGAGTAGTGGACGAAGACGTCCGGCTCGCCGCTGTCCTGGGCGATGAAGCCGAAGCCCTTCTCGTTGTTGAACCACTTGACGGTTCCCTGTGCCATGTGCGATGTCCTCCTGGGACGTTGTCGGATCCGCCTTGTGCGGATCCCACCGGCTGCTGCGGCCGTGGTCCCGAACCGTGCCCCGGCACGCCGTACGACAAACGCCCGCGATCACAAGTCCGCGGGCGTTCGAAAACGTGCGTGGAACTGTAACTGCAACAACTGCGGGCAAGGGTAGCAGTGACGCCACCGGGAGCGCATCTACCGGTAACCCGCCGGAAATGCGCCGGGGACGCTGATCCTGTCCGTAGACCCGATCGGGAGATGCCCGAGCGACATCGGCGACCGGCTTCCCGTCCACCGACTCGCGAGCTGAGATTCGACGTTGTCGTCTGCGACCCGACGGCGGGATCGTGGAACCTTCGCAACCAGTGGTGAAGGAGATCGCCGGTGCCGTCCACGATCCACCAGGTCACGTTCGACTGTTCGGACGCCTACACACTCGCGACGTTCTGGGCCGACGTGGTGGGTGGATCGCTGCATCCCGAAGATCAGCCAGGCGATCCGGAGGCACTCGTACTGGCGCCGGACGGGAGCCGGATTCTGCTGTTCCAGCAGGTGCCGGAGGGCAAGTCGGTGAAGAACCGGCTACATCTCGATCTTCAGCCGCAAGGTGTCCGGCGCGACGACGAGGTGCAGCGGCTGCTCGGCCTGGGTGCAACGGTCGTGGCAGACCGCCGCAGGCCCGACGGCACCGGCTGGGTCACCATGGCCGACCCCGAGGGCAACGAGTTCTGCGTCGAACGCAGCGATCTCGAACGGTCCGCGACGGACGACTAGCAGGTACCGGCACGCGCGCGAGCGTACGCGCCGCCGCCGCACGCGCCGCCGCTCCAGGCGGCCCCTCCCCGGCAAGCTGGACGCAACTCGTGCGACACGCCGGCGTGTCATCTCCACTTGAGTCCAGTTTGCGACCCGGCACGGCTGCCGGCGGCCAGCAGGCGGTCACGGGAGCTTCCAGTCGACGGGGTCGGCTCCCTGCTCGACCAGCAGCCGGTTGGCGCGGCTGAACGGGCGCGAGCCGAAGAAGCCGCTGCGAGCCGACATCGGGCTCGGGTGCGCCGATTCGATGCACGGGACGCCGTCGAGCAGAGGCCGAAGGTTGCGTGCGTCACGCCCCCACAGGATAGCGACCAGCGGTGTGCCGCGCGCGGCCAGGCCGCGGATGGCCTGCTCGGTGACCTCCTCCCAGCCCTTGCCGCGATGGGCGGCCGGACGGTGCGGCGCCACGGTCAGTGCCCGGTTGAGCAGCAGCACGCCGTGCTCGGCCCACGGCGAGAGGTCTCCGGTGCTGGGCTCGGGAAAGCCGAGGTCGTCGACGTACTCGCGGAAGATGTTGATCAGGCTGGGAGGCAGCGGCCGCACATCGGGACCGACGGAGAAGCTGAGCCCGACGGCGTGGCCCGGCGTGGGATACGGGTCCTGGCCCACGATCAGCACGCGCACGTCGTCGAAGGGCTGGGAGAACGCCCGCAAGACATTTGCCCCCGCCGGCAGGTAGGAGCGGCCGGCGGCCAACTCGGCGCGCAAGAAGTCCCCCATGGCCGCGACCCGACCGGCGACCGGCTCCAGGACGTCCGCCCAGCCGGAGTCGACGAGTTCTCGCAGGGGTCGTCCCGGCATGCCGCCACACCATAGTGGCGCGCGACCCGCCCGACAGCCGGTGAGCCGGCTTTTCAGCCCGGTTCGCCACGGAGCTTGCGGTAAGCGACCCACGCGAGGTTGGCGGCCGCCAGCACGGCCAGTGCGCCGCAGACGGCGGCTGCTGCCGCAGCGTCCGCGGCGGCGAACAGGATGGCCGCGACGATGAACAGCGCACAACCGAAGCCCGCCAGCCACAGACGCAGCGTCAGCGCGCTCCGAGCCGGCGGGGCGCCGCCGATGCCGGCGGTCGGATCGTGGTAGTCGTCGAGACCTCGCTCGTAGCGCTCACGGTCGACATCGCCATGTCGTCCACCCACACGCAGGATGTACCCGTCCGCAGTGCTCGAAATGCGGCGGTACGGTGCCGGTCGGTCGGAGGCGACCTAGAGGGGAGCCAGGGCGATGCAGTACCGATCGGCGTTCCCGATCATCTACAGCGACGACCTCGGGCGCGCACTGGCGTTCTACGGCGATGCACTGGGGTTCGGACCGACGTTCCAGTTCCCGTCCGATGGAGAGCCGGAGTTCGTGTCGCTCGAACTGAGCGACGGCACCGGGGTCGCGCTGGCGGCGGCCAGGGGTTCCTCGTTGCACGGGTTGCCCCTGCGGCCGGGTTCACACGCCTTCGAGATGTGCGTCTACACCGACGACGTCGACGCAGCCGTGTCGGACTTACGAACCAGAGGTCACGAGGTCCTGCTCGAACCGGTGGACCAGCCGTGGAACGAGCGGATGGCGTACGTCGCCGACCCGGACGGGAATGCTGTCATGATCTGTGCCCGCCTCCGTGTCACGTGACATGCCTCGCCCCGCCGGCGCTCCTGAGCCCGACGATGTTGCCAGGCCTGCGGTGAGTCGGCGGGGCGAAGCATCTCCCGGCGAGGCCCTAGTCGGCCGGGTGCGACGACGAGCCCTCCACGTCGTCGAACTCCAGCCGCGTGCGAGCGCTCGCCGCGAGCTCCGCCAGCACGTCGTCCGGCCGGTAGCGCCGGCCGGGTTCGAATGGTGCCGGTACTGGGTCGAGGGGGACCAGAACGTCGTCGTCGCCCCCGACGTCTGTGAGCCACAACGCGACGAAGTAGAGCGCCGGGACCCGTAGCAGCCGGATCTCGTAGTCGCGGTCCGCCAGGTCCGGATCGTCCTCGGCACGGGCGATCGCGTCAGCCGTCGCTGCAACGTACGGGCCCTCGTTCGCCTGGAAGCCCGTGCCGTCCTCGTCGGCGATCTCGGCGCTACTGACCGCGCGGTCCCCGGCCATGACCAGGAACCGGCGAGCGATCCGTCGTGCCTGGTCGATCCGGGCCCGAGCCGCTAGCTCGTCCAGGCCCAAGGTGTAGACGTCGTGTGGCACAGCGAGCGTGACGTCGAGCGGGTTCGCCCGGGCGAGCGCACGGCGCCGGAACTCCGCCCGGCCGGCCAGCTCGGACAGCGCCGCCGTGACCGCGTCGATGCTCTCCCGGGTCGGTTCCACCGCACGCAGCGTCATGACCCGTCACCGCCGCCGACTGCTGCGTGGTGGTGGAACGGCATCCTCACCCAGATCTCCCACGGGAGGCGGATCTCCTCCAGCGGTGGCACGAATATCAACGGCGGCCGGCGAGTGAAGTAGGTGTGCGTCCAGGTTCCGCTGCCCTGGTAGCCGCCTGACGTCAGGGTGAACAGGGCCGCGTCGGATGAGCCGTACCAGGGATCGTCGACCGCGACCCACTGGGCGCCGAAGCGCTGGTACCCCTCGATGACGGCGAAGTGCCCCCCACCCCCACTCCAGCCGATTCGCCAGGCCACCGGGCGACCGGCATCGATCTCGTCGCGGATGGCGTCATAGGCGACCGTGCCCACCTGCATGACGTTCAGGACGCCCGCTCGGTCGAGTGGTGCATCGAGTACGTGCGGCTGGTTGCACTCCGATGTGGAGCCGTCCTGGCAGCAGGTGGACTGGACCTTTTCCTGGTTCACCATCTCGCACTGGGTCCAGCCGCTCCAGGGTGTGTAGTAGCGGGAGACGCTGACCGATGTGGCGGCCCAGCACCATTGGGTCTGCTGCTGGAACTGCATGGTGAACTCGAGGCGGACCCAGAGGGGCACGAGCTGCCACCAGCGGCGGATCGCCGACTCCCACACGCCTCTGGCGACGAGCGTTTCAGAGAGCACAACGTCGTCGCCCCTGCGGTACGGCCGCAGATCCGCCGGGGACACCCCCTGCTCGTGCGCCACCTCGGCGACCAATTGCTCCGGCACCAACGAGATCGGTACGCGACTCGTCTTCAGGACGCTGGCCATCCGTCCCCCTTCGTCGGTCGTGCGTACCTCCTGCCACGTAGAGAGTCGGTGGATGGTTCGCAGATACGCCGCGGCGGTGGCGTCGTGAGTCGATGTCGCTCAGAGATCGGGGGTGGGGCCGGGCATCGGTTGCGGCCCGGGCCCCGGCTGGGGCGGCATCGGACCGGGCTCGGGTGTGGGTGCCGGGGGAACGGGTCGCTCGGGGGCGGGTCCGGGCGGGATCGGTTCAGGTGGACCGGGCTGTGGCGTGGGTTCCGGGTCGGGCGGACGTGGTTCCTCGGGCGGTAGCGGCGGGTACGGAGTGGTCATGAACGTCCCCTTCCCGGCCGTGGTCGTGACAAACACCGGCTCGCACCGCGGCCGGCGCCCGGTCGGGTTACGGTCGTCTGTGTGAGCGCGTCGATCGCCGAGCCGCACCGACTCGGGCAGTACCGCCTCGTCGAGCGGCTCGGCGAAGGCGGCATGGGGGTCGTTCACCTCGCCGTCGGGCCCAGCGGTGATCTGGTCGCGGTCAAAGTGCTCCGTCCGTGGCTGGTGGGCGGTCACGACGGCCGGACCCGGTTCGGTCGTGAGGTCGCGACCCTGCGCCGGGTGCGCGGGGCGCGGGTCGCCGAGGTCCTGGACGCCGACGTCGACGGCGACCCGCCCTACGTCGTGACCCGGTACGTTCGCGGCCCCTCGCTGGACCGGGTAGTCGCGGATCACGGGCCGCTGCAGACACAAGCCGTGACCAGACTGGCGACCGGCCTGGCCGAGGCGCTCGCCACCGTTCACGCCGCCGGCGTTGTGCATCGCGACGTCAAGCCTGGCAACGTCCTGCTGACCGATGCCGGACCGGTCCTCATCGATTTCGGGTTGGCCAGGGCCGTCGACGAGAAGCGGCTGACCGCGACTGGATTGGTCATCGGAACGCCGGGATACCTCGCGCCGGAGACGGTGGACGGCGCGACGCCAACGCCCGCGACCGACGTCCACGGGTGGGCCGCGACCGTTGCCTTCGCGGCTACCGGGCGGGCACCATACGGCACCGGCCCGGATGCCGCCGTGCTCGACCGGATCCGGCGCGGGCAGCACGACCTCGACGGCATCGACCCCGACCTGGGTGCTCTGCTGCATCGGGCCCTGGCCGTCGACCCGGAGCGCCGCCCTACCGTCGCCGAGATCCACCAGCGGCTCGCTGGAACCGATCCGGAAGCCACCTCGGTGGTGATGCC
>DATFBR010000186.1:0-2410 GCA_035253685.1 Jiangellaceae bacterium | reverse complement strand
CCGCCGTCGGGGTAGAGGAGGTCATCGCCTGGTTCCCGTCCGACACTGCGGCGCGTGACCACTACGCGGCGGCGAGGGCCGAAGGCGACGCCTGCACCGCCGAACCCTCCCTGGACGTGCAGAACACCGGCACGGTGGACGGCGGTGGCGGCATGACCGGCACCACCTGGCACGCGACGGTCGCCGAGTCCGATTCGGCGTTCCTCTATGGGGTCGTCGTCAACGGCTCGGCCGTCGCGTACGTGCGGCTCGACCTCCCGTCGGCCGCGGACGACGACCTGGCCCGCATGCTGACCCTGGCCGGCGAGCACCTCGACGACCCCGACGCCGGCGGTCAGTAGGCCGTACCGTTCGAGAATGCCCAGTCGTACCGATGCCGAGGCGCTCGACCGCGCCGACCCGCTGCGGGACCTGCGCAGCCGGTTCATGCTCCGACACGGGCTGATCTACCTCGACGGCAACTCGCTCGGTCCGCTGCCGGTTGGCGTCCGCGAGCGCGTCGCTGCCGTCGTCGACCTGGAATGGGGCCGCGATCTGATCACGTCCTGGAACACACACGACTGGATCGGCCTGCCCGCCCGCGTGGGCGCGAAGATCGCCCGGCTGATCGGCGCGCCCGCCGACTGCGTCGTCGCCGGCGACTCGACCAGCGTCCAGCTGTTCAAGCTGGTCGTCGCGGCGGCCAGGCTGCGGCCGGACCGCCGCGTCGTCGTGACCGAACCCGACAACTTCCCGACCGATTCGTACATGATCGCCGCCGCCGCGCGGCTGTGCGGACTGCAGGTCCGCCTCTGCGACCCGTTGGACGTCCCGGCCTCGCTGGCCGCCGACGTTTCGGTCGTCGCTCTCACCCATGTCGACTACCGCACCGGCCGGATGTACGACGCTGCGGCCGTGACGGCTGCAGCGCACGACGTCGGCGCGCTGATGTCCTGGGACCTGTGCCACTCGGCGGGTGCCGTGCGCGTCGATCTGGACGAGTGGGACGCCGACCTCGCGGTCGGCTGCGGCTACAAGTACCTCAACGGCGGGCCCGGTGCGCCGGCGTTCGCCTACGTCCACCGCCGCTGGCACGACGACCTCGATCAGCCGTTGGCGGGCTGGATGGGTCACGCGGCACCGTTCGCGCTCGAGCACGACTACCGGCCGGCACCGGGCATCGCCCGGCTCCAGACCGGCACGCCGTCGGTGATCTCGATGGCGGTGTTGGACGCCGCCCTCGACGCCTTCGAGGGGGTGACCATGGACGAACTTCGGGTCAAGTCGCTCGCCCTGACCGACCTGTTCATCGCGCTCGCGGACGAACGGCTTGCGACCCACGGAGTGACGGTCGAGGTCCCCCGCGACCACCGGCACCGCGGCTCCCAGGTATGTCTCCGCCATCCCCACGCCTACGGGCTGGTCCAGGCACTCATCGCCCGCGGCGTGGTCGGCGACTTCCGCGAGCCCGATCTCGCCCGGTTCGGATTCTCACCTCTCTACCTGCGGTTCGTGGACGTGTGGGACGCCGCGGAGCACCTCGCGGAGGTCCTCGAGTCGCGGGAGTGGGAGCGCCCGGCCTACCAGGCTCGTGCGACGGTGACCTGACCCGGGTTGTCCAACGGCGCGCGCCCTCGGGGGCCGGTGGGTGCTTCTGGTCGGATCGGTTGCCCGGTGAGACCGGCGCCGTCCACGATGGAGTCGACCCCGCGATCGGAGGAGGAGCCCGGCGTGACCGCCCAGGGCGATCCGGCAGCATCGTCCGGCGACGACGCGACGTCCGAGCCGACCCTGCCGCCCGCTCCGACGCCGCCTGCCTCGGAGGCGGGGCCGCCGCTCGCGGACTGGCCACGCCGCGCGCAGTCGGCAGTGATCGACTGGGCCGGGCCGCAGGCCGCCGCCTGGCTGCTGTTCCGGGGCAGCGGCGTCTATGTCCCACTCAGCCTCGCGGCGTTCGGCTGGACGCTCTACAACCGGTACCTCGAGGGCCGGACCGGGCAGTCGACCGGCCGCCGTATCGCCGGAACCCGCCTGGTCCGCAGCGCCGACGGCGGGCTGATCGGGCCGGCGCTCGCGATCCTCCGGCACTTCGTCCACATCATCGACGCGCTCGTCGTCTTCCTCGGCTTCCTCCTCCCGCTGGTCGACGCGAAACGGCAGACCATCGCCGACAAGGTCATGGGCACCCTGGTCATCAGGACCTGATCCGGCGTTGCCGTCACGACGCCAGCCGACGCGGCCCGTGTGTGGACCGGGTGCGAGCCGATGCCGGGGAGGGCGTCAGCGGGCTTGCATGATCTCGCGCGTCAGTTGGGCGGTGGCGCTGGGCGTCTTTCCGACCCGCACGCCGGCGGCTTCGAGCGCCTGCTGTTTGGCTGCGGCGGTTCCGGAGGAGCCGGACACGATGGCCCCGGCATGGCCCATCGTCTTA
>DATFBR010000185.1:0-11424 GCA_035253685.1 Jiangellaceae bacterium | reverse complement strand
GACCCCGCCTCGCCGCGCGTCGTCGGCGAGCTGAAGATTCCCGGCTACTCAGCCTATCTGCACCCGGTCGACGACGACCGGCTGCTCGGTGTCGGTCAGAACGCCGACGGCCAAGGCAGGACGCAGGGTGCGCAGGTGTCGCTGTTCGACGTGGGCGATCCGGCCGAACCGACCCGACTCGACGCCTACACCCTGCCCGGCGGCTGGTCGGACGCCGAGTACGACCCACACGCCTTCCTGTACTGGCCGGTGGACGGGCTGGTCGTCATCCCGGTGTGGGCGCAGCCGACCCTCTTCGGCGAGCCGGGAGCGGTTCCTGATCCATACGCCGGAGCCGGTGCTGCGCTGGTGCTCAGGCTGGAGGGTGACCACCTCGTCGAAGTCGGCACGTTGTCGCACGTGCGGTCGGATGCGCCGGCCGGCTACGAGCACGATTTGTCGATCCGGCGGTCCGTGGTCGTGGGCGAGACGTTGTGGACCGTGTCGTCGGCTGGCGCGTTGGCCAGCGACCTCGGCGACCTCGACGAGCAGGCCTGGGTGCCGTTCGCGCGGTGACCCACCCGGGGCCACGGGTACGGGCCGTCAGATCACGGCCGTGAGCACGACGATTCGCCGGACGAGCGTCGGCGCGTTGCCGAGCGCGTCGAGTGCATGGGCGACCACTGCGTCTCGCTCGGCGGGCCCAAGTGTGGCGACGAACGGAGCGTTGTGGGCCATTCCCATCCGCCACGCCACGAGGTCCGCGACACCGAGTTCGGGAAATGCGATGTCGATCTCGGTCACGTCCGCCTCGAGGCCCGCCTCGAGCGCGGTGCGGGCCATGCCCTCGGAGGTCGCCAGAGCAGCCACCGGACCGGTCTGGATGAGGTGGTACCAGTGCGGGATCACATGTCCTGCGACGGCCAGTGAGGCCTCGACGGCCGGCTTGACCGGATGGTCGGGGTCGGTGCCGTAACTGGACACGAGCACCACGCCACCCGACGCTGCGACCCGGCGCATCTCGCGCATACCGGCGGACGGCGGGTCGATGTGGTTGAGGCAGAACGCCGCTGCGACCGCGGCGAAGGCCCGGTCGCGGAACGGCAGCAGCCGCGCGTCTCCCACCACGCCGGGAGCCGGGCCGGAGGCGATCATCCCGGCAGCCGCGTCGAGGGCGACGACGCGTGCGCCCCGTGCCTGCAGGGCTCGCGTGGCAGCTCCAGTACCGGATCCGACGTCCAACGCCAGCCGACCGCCGAGCGGGACCGGACTGTGATCGACCAGCGCCTCAGCCATTCGGCCGTAGATCCGCATGGGGCCGACCGCCCATGCGCCGGCACTGGCGGTGTACGCGGCGCCGATCTGCGCCCTCACAGACATGCGACCCCTTCCGGCACCCGGTCGCACCACCATCCCAGCTCGGCGTCGTCGCCGAGTGCCTTCTCCCAGCCGAACACCACGAGGCTGCCGAGCAGGCAGATCGCCACCTGCCGTTCGTACCAGCCGGTGGTCACGACGCCATGCTGCTCGAGCGACGCGCCGAAGGCGGCGATCGCATCCTCCTTGGAATGCGGCAGGCGGGCCCGATTGATCGACAGGTACCAGGCGAGCTCGTACGCGGGTGGCGCCTCGCCCGGATAGGTCCAGTCGATGAGGACGGTGCGGCCGTCTCGGGCCGTGCCGACGTTGCCGAGTTTCCAGTCGCCGTGGACGAACGCGGTCGGCGTGTTCCGGACCGCCTCGACCAACGGGCTGGGGTCGCGACGAAGGTCGGCCACGACGGCAGCGACGGCGGCGGGCGTCCGCTCGGCGAACCGCGTCCACCCCTCCGCGGCCAGACGTGGCACGGCGTCGGGCCATCCCCGCTCGGCCTCGACCTGCAGGCAGGCCGGGTTGAACCAGCTCCAGCGGCTGGCCAGTGGCATGAGGCCCACGTCGTCGCGCCAGCCGAGCATGCGTGCTGACAGCCCAGCAAGGTCGTCGAGGTAGGTCAGGTGCTGCTGCAGCGGCAGGACGCCGTCGCCGGCAGGCACCAGCTCGGCGGACAGGTCGCGCATGAGTACGGCGCCGCCCCACCCATTGCGACCCAGACCTGCTGCGACGCCGACCACACCGTGGTCGATGCGGTCGGTGTAGACGTCCATCAGGCCCGCGGCCCACACCTGCACTGGGTGGCAGCCGACGTCACCGCCGAACCGCATGGTCCAGTCGCGATCGACGTGGACGTGCTTGAGCACGTGCGGCTGCCCGCCGATCACGACCCGCTCGAAGTCCGATCCGGATTTGGAGTCGCCGTGCCGGAACGGCTGCCGGTGCTCCGCACCTGCGAGCAGTTCGTCCAGCGAGGCCGCCACGGGCCGCGCCATCAGCATGGGCAGCGCCATACCGTCATCATGTCCGGTCCGGGCGGCGCCCGTCCCGCAGTACTGCGCGACGACCGGGTGCCGGTGAGGATCGGTAACCTGTTGCGGGTGCGGCCGCGATTGGCAGGCTGAGGTCACGTACGGTTGCCAAGACAAAGCGGGGGCGTGATGAGAGGCCTCGCGGGGGCTCCGGTCAGCTTTGGGGTGTTCGAGCTCACCTCCGAGGGCCCGCTCGCCGATCCGGACGAGGTGCTGGCCGCGTTACAGGAGGCCGGGTTCGACGGCGTGGATCTCGGACCGGTGGGCTGGATGGGGCAGGGCGCAGCGCTGCGCCGACGGCTGCGCAGTCACCACCTGGCACTGGCCGGCGGCTGGGTCGACCTGCCGTTCGCCGCCGACGACGCCTTCGCCGCGGCGCTTCCCACGCTCGACGCCGCCCTCGACGTGTTCGTCGACGCGGCGGCCGTCGACCCGGCCCGGCCGCCGCTGCCGACCCTGGCCGACTCCGGTTCGGAGATCCGGCGCGCGCATCCGGGCCGTGTCGGCGACGGCCTGGCCCTGGACGCCGAGGGGTGGGACCGCTTCGCCCGCAACGTCGATGCCGCTGCGGCGCGGGTCCGGGCGGCCGGCCTCGAGCCGACCTTCCACCACCATGTGTGCACCTACGTCGAGACCCCCGACGAGATCGATGCTCTGCTGGCCCGCGCGGACGTCGACCTGACCCTCGACACCGGGCACCTGCTACTCGGTGGTGGGGACCCCGTCGCGGGGTTCGACAGATGGCGGCCGCGGATCAACCACGTCCACGTCAAGGACGCCCGCCGGTCGGTGCTGGACCAGATCGTCCGCGACGGCGCGGGCGGTCGGGCGGTGTGGGAACGTCGGGCGTTCGTGCCCCTCGGACACGGTGACGTCGACCTCGACGGCTTCATGTCCGCACTGTTGGCCTCCGGGTACGGCGGCTGGCTGGTCGTCGAACAGGACGTCATCCCTACCCCGGACGACCCACCGGGCAGCGCCGCCGCCGATCAGCGGGCCAACCGTGCGGCACTGCGGACGTGGTTGCCGTGAGCGACCGCGTCCGCGTCGCCGTGGCCGGGCTGGGCGCGGTGGCACAGTCGGTGCACCTGCCGTTGCTGGCCCGGCGGTGGGACCTGTTCGACGTCGCTGCGCTGTGCGACCTGTCACAATCGCTGCGCGACGATCTGGGCGATCAGTACGGGGTTCCGCCCGCTCACCGCTACGCTGCGGTCGACGAGATGGTGACCTCAGCCGATGTCGACGGGGTGCTGTTGCTCACCTCGGGTTCCCACGGGGCGGCCGCTCTGCACGCCGTTCGCAACGACGTGGCGGTCTTCTGTGAGAAGCCGCTCGCGTACACGGTGTCCGAGGCCGACCGGCTCGCCGATGCCGAGGCCGAGCGGGGCCGGCCGTCGGTGCTGGTGGCCTACATGAAGGAGTACGACGGGGCCGTGGCCCGGCTGCGCGAGCGGTTGGCCGACATCGGTGAGGTACGCGCGGTCGAGGTGCGCGTCCTGCATCCCTCCAGCGCCTCCCAGCTCGCCTTCGCCAACCTCCGGCCGGTACCGGTCGACGTGCCCTCACCGGTCGCCGAGAAGGTCCGAAGCACCGAGGACGAGCTCCTCGACGCCGTGCTGGGGCCGAAGGCATCGCCGCGAATCCGGCTGCTCTACTGGTTCGTCGTCCTGGGCAGCCTCGTCCACGACACGTCGCTGCTGCGCGATCTGTTCGGCGGCCTGACCGAGATCGACGACGCCCGGGCCTGGCCGGACGACGCCTTACCGCCGTCGGTGGAGGTGAGCGGGACCTTGCCGGGGGGTGCACGGGCGCGGCTCGCCTGGCACTATCTGGAGCACTACCCCGCGTACCACGAGACCCTGTCCATGCACCACGCCACCGGGTCGATGCGGGTCACGTTCGGCACGCCGTACGTGCTCAACGCACCCACGGAGCTGACCGTCGTCGAGGCGGTCCCCGGTGGGGACCTGCGCACGACCTACCGCTCCCGTGGTGAGTCCTTCGAGAACGAGTTGGTGGCCTTCCACGCCATGGTGACCGAAGGGGTGCGACCACGGGCCGGCGTCGCCGAGGGTCGCGCCGACATCGTGACCAGCCAGCGGATCATGCGAATGTTGGCCGACCACGAGGGAGTCAGCCTGGACGGCGAGGCCGCGGGGGCGTGAGCGCCGAGCCCGGCAGCTTCGTGCTGGTGCCACATACGCACTGGGATCGCGAGTGGTACGAACCCTTCCAGGTCTTCCGCCTCCGCCTGGTCGGCGTCCTCGACGACGTCGTGGCGCGGGCCGAGGCCGACCCCGACGTGAGGTTCACCCTCGACGGGCAGACGGCCGCGGTCGACGATTACTTGGAGATCCGCCCCGAGAACCGGGCGCGGCTCTCGGCACTGGTGGCGCGCGGGCAGCTCGCCGTGGGGCCGTGGCACATCCTCCTCGACGAGTTCCTGTGCTCCGGCGAGACGATCGTGCGCAACCTGGAGCTCGGCTGGCGAACCGCGTCGGCACTTGGCGGAGCCATGCCGGTCGGGTACCTGCCCGACATGTTCGGCCACTGCGCCCAGATGCCGCAGATCCTCGCGCGGGCGGGTATCGGCCATGCCTGCCTGTGGCGGGGTGTTCCGGCCGCTGTCGACCGGCACGCGTTCCGTTGGCGTGCCCCGGACGGCAGCGCCGTCCGCGTGGAGTACTTGTTCGACGGGTACGGCAACGCACTGAACCTGTTTGCGCAGCCCGCGAAGCTGAGTACGGCGCTCATCGCGTACCACGGGGCGACCCGGGACCGGTGGGGTGGCGACGCCGTGCTCGGCATGCTCGGCACCGACCACTCGGCCCTCCGTTCGGACCTGATGCGGCTCGTCCGTGACCACGACGGATCGCCCGAGCTCACCGTGGCGACGCTGGCCGAGTACATCTCGTCCGTTCCTGCGAGCGGTGTCGGCCTGCCCGAGGTGGCGGGGGAGATGCGCAGCCACGCGCGGGCGAACATTTTGCCCGGTGTGATCTCGGTCCGGGTGAAGCTCAAGCAGGCCATGGCGCAGGCCGAACGGATGATGGCACAGGCGGAGTCGGTCGCCGCACAGTGGTCAGCCACCGAGTACGGCGCATTCCTCGACATGGCCTGGCGCCGGATCATCGAGTGCACGGCGCACGACTCGGTGACCGGGTGTGGTGTCGACGAGACCGCTGTGCAGGTTGCCGCACGGCTGGCCGAGGCGACACAGATCGGGCGAGCCGTCCGCGATCGGGTGGTGCGGTCGGTGGGGGCGGCTGTACCTTCCGGTGCGCACGCCGTGGTCAACACGCTGGCCTGGGCGCGGACGGTCCTGGTCGAGCTCGAAGTGTCGGCACCGCGTCCCGACCTGCCCGTCGCCGCCGAACTGGCCGATGGCACCCGACTGCCGGTCCAGGAACTCGTCCGCGCGCCCACCCTGCTTGCCGACGAGGTCGTCGACGCGGCGGACCTTGAGCGCATATTGCGGCGGATCCACGGCCGGGAGCTGTTCGGTCAGCTGATCGAGGACTACGACGTGGACGCCGGGCGCCTCGACCTGAACATCGGGATGGCACCGAGCGAGCCCGGCTTCGACATCGCCGGTCTCCGGTCGAGACTTGCCGAGTCCGCGGCGGCGACGCCGGGAGCCTGGCGGGTTCGTACCCGCGCGCGCGGGCGTCGACGTGTCCTGGTGGCGGTACCGGTCCCGGCCTCCGGGCACGTCGCCGTACGCACAGCCCAGGGTGCGACGGTCGCACCGGTCGCGCGACGGGTCGTGGTCGACGGGTTGGTGCTCGACAACGGCGAGGTCCGCGTCGAGGTCGCCGGTGACGGCACACTGACCGTTCGCGGGGCCGACGGCACGACGCTGTCGGGAGTCGGGCGCATCGTCGACGGCGGTGACCGGGGTGACAGCTACAACTACGCGCCACCCGCGCATGACGTCCTGGTGGACGCACCCGCAACGGTCAGCGTTCGGGCCGTGGAGGCCGGGCACCTGCGGGGGGTCGTCGAGATCGTCCGCCAGTACGACTGGCCGGACGGCCTGAGCGACGGGCACGACGAGCGGGCCGGGCGAACCACACGGGTCGTGGTGACGACTCGTGCGGAGTTACGGCTGGGCGAGCCGTTCGTCCGCTTGGAGGTGACGTTCGCCAACCCGACGACCGACCACCGGGTTCGGCTGCACGTGCCGCTGCCGTCGGCCGCGACGACGTCGGCCGCCGACGGTCAGTTCGCCGTCACCGAGCGCGGGCTCGTGGCTGAGGGCGGCTGGGGCGAATTCCCGCTGCCGGCCTTCCCCGCCTCGGCGTTCGTCACGGCAGGGGCCGCAACGGTGTTGGTCGACCACGTGACCGAATACGAGCTGGTCGCGGGGGGTACTGAGCTCGCGCTGACGCTGCTGCGTGCCATCGGGTGGCTGAGCCTCAACGTACATCCGCTGCGCGACGAGCCCGCGGGACCACAGATCGCCGTGCCCGGCGCTCAGTACCTCGGCGAGCAGGTGCGCACCCGCCTCGCGGTACTGCCGTCGGCAGGCGGCTGGGCAGCCGCGGACGCCGTCCGGCTCGCCGCGGAGTTCCGGCATGACGCGCTGACGGCGCCCGGCTACGCGCCGCCCGACGCGCCACTGCCGAGCGCCTTCAAGGGGATCGCCGTCTCCGGCACAGGGGTTTCGGTGAGCGCCGTGCGGGCGAAGGACGGCGGCACCGAGGTGCGCTTGGTCGCGATGACAAGCGAGTCGACGACGGCAATCGTGACCGGCGCCTTCGTTTCCGGGGTCCGGACCGACCTACTCGGCCGCCGGCTGGATGACGTCCCCGTGGCCGGAGGACGTCTCAGCATCCACCTCGGCCCATGGGAGATCGCGACGCTGCGCTTCGATGGGGGTCGATGAGCGCTAGTAGAGCAGTGACGCCGGGGTGGCCTGCTGCCACCAGGTGTAGAGCTCGTCCAAACCCATAGTGGGGTCCGCGGCCACGATGAGGATCGCTTCGTCGTCGATCGTCCAGACGGCGACCGACTCGCCATCCGAGGCTATGTAGCAGGCAAGGCTGCCGCGGTAGACATTGTCGTCGGTCCAGGTGTCTCGGAGGCCGTCCACGCAAGCACCCGAGGCCAGGTCTCCAAGCCAGGAATCGGTGGCGGCGGACATGCTGTCGTACGAGTCGAACTGGTACACATCGACGTGATCAGCATCTTCGGCGGTCAGGCCGAAGCAGGTCACCGCTGCCGACAAACCGACAAACTCGCCAGAAGGTGCCGCGATCTCCATGCATGACCCCCCGAGGGAAGCCGGCACAGCATCGATCAACATTTGTGCCAGTGTCGGCGTCGTCTCCGTAGGTGTGGGCGTTGGCTGGGGCGTTGGCTCGCTCGGTGTAGGCGTCGGGTCGATCGGGGTCGGGTCCACCACTACATCGCCGACGTCACCTGGCGAAGCGTTCAGCGCGTTGCCGGCCATGAACCCGGCGTAGATCATCAGGGCTCCCGCCGCGACTGCGACACACGTCATCACAGCGGCGCCGACCCGGCGCCGCTCGTCCCGGGCCGCACGCTCCAGCGCCGTGTCGAGTGACGTGGTGGTGGCCTCGGGGAGCACAGCTCGGAATCTGGCCACCGACTCGGGCTGCACACGTTGCGCGAAGCGCAGCAGATTCAGGAAACGGTTCGTGGAGTGGGGGACCGGTCGGAAGAGCTGGGAGAACCTCAGGATGAGGGACTCGCGGACTCGCTGAGCCTGCTTGATCAGGCCGGCGGCCTCCAGTTGAGGGCTCAACTCACGTCCGACGAGGGTCCGGAACACCGCGTCCAGGCTGGTCCCTAGATCTCGGCTGCAGGCGTACGCGATCTGGTCACCGGTGTACACGGTTGCGCGAAGCCAAGGACCCACGAAGGGCGCAAGGATCTTGCGCAGGCCCGCATTGTCGATGAGGATCTCGGCGACGACCCAACGATCATGCTTGGCCTTGAGCGCACCGAAGAAGGTCCCAAGGAGGAAGAGCAGCTGCGGCCGATTGGCCGGGGCCGTGATGTCGGCGACCGCACCGCCTTCGACGAGCAGCACTCGCACCCCGAAGTAGCTGGTGAGCTGCGCGGGAGTTGTCAACTTGGGGACGACGAAGATATCCACCCGTCGGTGGTAGTCGACTCGATCCCTTACCTCGTCAATCGCCTGCTGAAGGTCGGGAAAAGTCTGTGATGTCACCAGAACTGCGTCGCCGAGGATGCGGACACGATGTACCTGGAGCGCCCCCCACAGGATGGCCATGGCGATCGCCAGGCCGATGACCGCGGTCAGCAGCGTTGATGGATCGAGCTGGGCCAGCCAGACAATTACTACGGCCAGACCGGACAGGGTGCAGACCGTGGCCAAGACGAATCGAGAAGGCTCGGTCGGGTAGCGGAAATCTCTGACGTCGACGGGCTCCGACACGACGCTCGTACGTTTGACCTCATCCGTCGCAGACATGGTGGCCTCCCCAGGGCCGGTGTTCGCCCTGATAGAGCGCAGAACCCCGCGCCCTGATACCACGCCGGGGTTATGGACTGATGGCGATGACCTCAGCCAGCGAGGTCTCGAGCAGGTGCGGTCCGGGGGACGCCGGGAAGCGAGCCAGGTCGCCGCGGACGACCTGCCGCCTGCCGTGCCGGTCGGTCACCAGGGTTCCGTCCGCGCCGACGGCGACCAGCTCGTCGTCGACGCGCAGCAGCGCCGGAGCGTCGATGCCGGCAGCGAGAGCGGTGCGGCCGGCGCGAAGGCCGTCGAGCACGGCCGCCGGCTCGTCGGACTCGCTGGCGACCCAGGTCACGGGCGAACCCAGACGATGTCCTTGGGCCGGATCGTGGAAGTCGCTGCCGCCGACCGGGACGGTGTCGTGGCCCCAGGCCGCCCACCAGGCCAGCGGCCCGGTCCACCGGCGGTCGAGCCAGCTCCAGTGCCAGACCTCCGCCAACGGCGGCCGCTCGGTCAGCAGATGGTGCCACGAGGTGTCCGCAGCCAGCGGATGGTTGATCGACAGCAATCCTCCGGCGGCGGGAACGGCGGAGACCCAGCTCTGCGCCGGCTGCCGGAAGTCGATCCAACCGGTGTCGCCGAAGGCGTTGGCGTGCCCGCGGTCGGTGGTGATCTCCTGGCCGGCGACCAGCGCCACCCCGTACCGCGACGCGGTCTCCGGCAGCGAGGCATGGTGGCTCACCGTGTTGTGGTCGGTCACAGCGAGGACGTCGATCCCGGCGGTGACGGCGGCCGCAGCCAACTCGGCGATTCCCAGGGATCCGTCGGAGTGAACGGTATGGGTGTGGAGGTCGCAGGCCAGCCATCTCAGTCCGACTGCGGCGGGTAGCTCGCGACCGGATGGGCGCTGTGGCGGCGGTGGAGCGGGTGGTTCGGCGTCCGGCGGCACGGTGGCCGGCAGGAGCACGTCCAGCGTCAGCTCGAGGCCATCCGACGGGATCCGGTGCAAGCCCAGCAGGACCGACCAGACACCCTCCTCCGGCTCGCCGGCCAGGTAGCCGGGTGTCGCAGCGTCCGGCGTGATCACGAACCGGTCCCGCGCCCCACCGGACCAGCCGCGGAAGCCGGCCGGTCCTGTGCAACCGAGGTCGACCACGCCGGCGGCTGTGTCGTAGCCCAGCAGAACTTCGACCGACTCCGCCCCGGGTGCCACCTCGAAGGGAACCTCGACGTATGGCGAGGCGGCCCGGTCGTCGAGGGTGACTCGCCGCTGGATCTTCATGGATGCCGGAGCTTCCGGGACTCCTCGTAGGCCGCCCGAGCCTCTCGCGTGGCCGGCAGTTCCGACACCTCGGCCACCGGGACGTCCCACCAGGTGCCGCTGTCGGGAGCGTGTACGGACGGTTCGGTGCGAATGTGGACCACCGTCGTCCGCGGAGACGACACAGCGGCGGTGAGGGCGTCGCGGAGTTCCGCGACCGTCGTCGGGCGCAGCACGTCTGCGCCGAGGCTGCCGGCGTTGGCGGCCAGGTCGACGGGCAGTGGGTCACCGTCGAGGCGTCCCGTCGCGGGATCTCGGAAGCGGTAGCGCGTGCCGAAGCCGCCCGATCCGACCGACTCCGAGAGCGCACCGATCGATGCGTAGCCCTGGTTGTCGACGAGCACCACGACGAGCTTGACGTCCTCGGCGACCGCCGTGACGATCTCGGTCGGCATCATCAGGTACGAGCCGTCGCCGACCAGGACGAACACTTCGCGGTCGGGTGCGGCGAGCTTGACCCCGAGGCCGCCGCCGATCTCGTAGCCCATGCACGAGTACCCGTACTCGACGTGGTAGCCCTTCGGGTCGCGGGTGCGCCAGAGCCTGTGCAGATCCCCGGGCATGGAGCCGGCGGCGCACACCACGACGTCCCGAGGTCCGCTCACCTCGTTGACGGCCCCGATGACCTCGCTCTGGGCGGGCAGCGGGCCGTGTCCGAGCCCGTACGCCGCCGTCACGGTGGCGTCCCACTCGGCGGCCAACCGCGCCGTCTCCTGTCGCAGGGACTCGTCGACCGACCAGCCCCGCAGTGCCACCGTCAACGCGTTCAGGCCCTCCCGGGCGTCGGCGACGAGCGCGACGCCGTCCTGCTTCACGGCATCCGGCATGGCGACGTTGAGATTGACGAACCGCACGTCCTGATGGGCGAACAGCGTCCGTGAGGCCGTGGTGAAGTCGCTGAAGCGGGTGCCGACCCCGATCACGAGGTCGGCGCGCCGGGCGAGGGTGTTGGCGGCCGTCGTGCCGGTGACCCCGACGGCACCGACCGCCTGCGGGTGGTCGAAGGGCAGGGCTCCCTTGCCCGCCTGGGTCTCGGCCACCGGCACACCGGTCGCCTCGACGAACTCACGCAGTGCCCGCGTAGCCCGGGAGTAGACGACACCGCCGCCGGCGACCACCAGCGGGCGGTGTGCGGACCGGATTGCGGCGACGGCACGCTCGAGCGCCGCGGGCTCCGGAACGGCGCGGGGGATGTGCCAGACCCGCTTCTCGAACAGCTCCTCGGGCCAGTCGGATGCCTCCGCCTGCACGTCTTGCGGCAGCGCGAGCGTCAC
>DATFBR010000184.1:0-5872 GCA_035253685.1 Jiangellaceae bacterium | reverse complement strand
CGACCGGCATCCCCGTGTTCAAGCTCACCGAGGAAGAGACCTCGCGGCTGCTGCACATGGAGGACGAGATCCACAAGCGGATCATCGGCCAGGAGGACGCCATCGCGGCGCTGTCCAAGTCGATCCGGCGAACCCGGGCCGGCCTGAAGGACCCGAAGCGTCCGGGCGGCTCGTTCATCTTCGCGGGACCGTCCGGTGTCGGTAAGACCGAGCTGTCCAAGGCGTTGTCGGAGTTCCTCTTCGGCGACGAGCACGCGCTCATCCAGCTGGACATGAGTGAGTTCTCCGAGAAGCACACCGTGTCGAGGCTGTTCGGCTCGCCACCCGGCTACGTCGGCTACGAGGAAGGCGGCCAGCTGACCGAGAAGGTGCGCCGGCGCCCGTTCTCCGTCGTGCTGTTCGACGAGGTCGAGAAGGCCCACCCGGACATCTTCAACTCGCTGTTGCAGGTGCTTGAAGACGGCCGCCTGACCGACGCCCAGGGGCGCGTCGTCGACTTCAAGAACACCGTGATCATCATGACCACGAACCTCGGCACGCGTGACATCGCCAAGGGCGTCAACCTCGGCTTCTCCACCAGCGGGACTGCCGACGGTGACTACGACCGGATGAAGACCAAGGTCACCGACGAGCTCAAACAGCACTTCCGGCCCGAGTTCCTCAACCGTGTCGACGACGTCATCGTCTTCCACCAGCTCACGGTGGAGGAGATCGTCCGGATCGTCGATCTGATGATCAGCCAGGTCGACGTTCGGCTGCACGACAAGGACATGGGCATCGAGCTCACCCAGGCGGCGAAGGAACTGCTCGCCGCGCACGGGTTCGACCCGGTACTCGGCGCTCGGCCGCTACGCCGGACGATCCAGCGCGAGATCGAGGACACGCTGTCGGAGAAGATCCTCTTCGGCGAGCTCAAGGCCGGCGAGATCGTGGTGGTCGACGTCGAAGGTGAAGATCGGGAAGCCAACTTCACCTTCGTGGGCAGCCCGAAGTCCGAGCTGCCCGAGGTGGCGGTCGTCGAGGCTGCGACCACGGGTGGCAGTCGCCGACGGGCTACCGCGGCCGGCGAGGCCGAGTGAGCCACCGGCAGCTGACGATCGAGGGGCCTGCACCCACCGGCGCAGGCCCCTCGGCCTGAACCGACTCCGCATCTCCTGTCGTCGCGTCGCCGCGGACGCTGGGTGGATCCGCACCGGTCGAGTGCATCTGGAGGCAGGGCGCATGTCCGACGATCTGGCGGCCTACCGTGCAGCGGCTGTGCTCTACGATGCGGGGGATCCCATCGGAGCTGCCCGCGAGCTGGAGCCATTGCTCGCCAACGACTCGACGCCGAAGTCGGTGCTCGAGCTGGCCGGCCGGGCCTACTTCCGCTCGGCTCAGCTCAGACGGGCCGAAGAGGCGTTCGGACGCCTGGTGGAAAGCGACCCCAGCGACGCGTACGCGCGCTTCGCGCTCGGCCGGACGCTCGAACGTCAGAGCCGCCACGACGAGGCCGCCTCCTGCTATCGCATCGCCGCGGCCATGGATCCGAAGGACGACTACCTCACGGCGCTGGACCGCGTGACCTCGTCCCGTCGACAGTCCGGGCCGTGAGCGTTGCCGTTCATTTGACCGGAAGTCGGTAGCGTCCGCCCGGGAGCCGCTCGACCAGGCCGTCGGCCACCAGAGCCGCGAGCGCCCGCTCACGCTGAACCGGATCATCGGGCCAGGCGCCGTCCAACCGGGCCTTCTCGACGATGCGATCCGCGCCGCGCATGACGGCCATCAGCCGCCCTCTCACCTGCCGGTCCGTGCCGGTCCACGACTGTCGACGGCGAGGCGGATACGCGGTGGCGGGAGCACCGGCGATCCGCCAGGCACACCCGGCGGCCAGCGGGCACTCGTCGCAGCGCGGCGACCGGGCCGTGCAGACCAGCGCACCCAGTTCCATGACCGCGACCGCCCAGGCGGCCGCCGTTCCCGCGTCATCGGGCAGCAGCGACTCGGCGCGTCGTCGTTCGGTCGACGTCGTCGTCTGTGCCGGGGCGGCCACGCCGGCGACGGCACGGGCGAGGACGCGCCGGACATTGGTGTCGAGCACCGCATGGCGGTGTCCGAACGCGAACACCGCCGTCGCCGCCGCCGTGTAGTCCCCGACACCGGGGAGGGCGCGCAACTGCTCATATGAGGCCGGCACGGCACCGCCGTGCCGCTCGACGATCACCCTGGCGGCAGCGTGCAGCCGCAGCGCGCGTCCCGGGTATCCGAGCCCTCCCCAACAACGGATGGCATCGCCCGGCTCCGCCGCGGCGAGGTCGGCCGGCTCCGGCCACCGGTCCAGCCAGGCGCGCCATACCGGCTCCACCCGGCTGACCGGCGTCTGCTGGAGCATGACCTCGCTCACCAGCACGCCCCACGGTCGGCGGTCCGGTGAGCGCCACGGCAGGTCGCGCGCGTGGCGCCCGTACCACCCGATGACGGCGTCGTGCACGAGCGTGCAGCCCGGCTCAGACGTAGCGCTCGAGGATGCTCGACTCGGCCAGACGGGACAGCCCCTCCCGCACACTGCGGGCCCGCGACTCGCCCACGCCGTCGACTGCCTGGAGGTCGTCGATGCTGGCCGCCAGCAGCTTCTGCAGGCCGCCGAAGTGATCGACCAGCCGCTCGATCACTGCACCGGGTAGGCGGGGTACGCGCGCCAGCAGGCGGTACCCACGCGGACTCACGGCGGCGTCGAGCTGTTCGCCTCCCCCGGCGAAGCCGAGCGCCCGGGCCACGGCACCCAGGTCGAGCAGGTCGATGGCCGAGAGCCCGTCGAGCTCGGCGACGACTCCGGCGACGGTTCGCGGCCGCCGAGCCGGCTGGGTCGGCAGGTAGTCACGCGCTATCAGCTCACGGTCGATGTCGACGCCGGCGACGAGTTCGTCGAGCTGGAGGCTGAGCAGCCGGCCGTCGGTGCCGAGCTCGACGACGTAGCCCTCGATCTCACTGGCGATCCGGCGAACCATCTCCAGGCGCTGTGCGACCGCCGCGACGTCGCGCACGGTGACGAGGTCTTCGATCTCGAGCGCGGACAGTGTTCCCGAGACCTCGTCGAGGCGGAGTTTGTAGCGCTCGAGCGTGGCCAGCGCCTGGTTGGCACGAGAGAGAATCTGGCCCGCATCCTCGAGCACGTAGCGGACGTCGTCGACGTAGATCGCGACGATGCGCATGGACTGACTGACCGAGATGACCGGGATTCCGGTCTGCTTCGCCACCCGTTCCGCCGTCCGGTGCCGGGTTCCGGACTCCGTGGTCAGGATCGAGGGGTCGGGCACCAGCTGCGTGGCCGCCCGAAGGATCTTGGTGCACTCCCTGTCGACGATGATGGCGCCGTCCATCTTGGCCAGCTCGCGCAGGCCCGTGGCGGAGAAGTCGACATCGAGGGTGAACCCGCCGGTGCAGATGGCGTCGATGGTCGGGTCGGAGCCGAGCACGATGAGAGCGCCGGTGCGGCCGCGCAGGATCCGTTCGAGCCCTTCGCGCAGGGCCGTACCCGGCGCCACGGCGGCCAGCGCCAGGCGCAACTTGGTCTCGACTTCACCTCGTTCGCTTACTGGCACGTGACCCCCGCGTCACCGTTAGTCGACGTCGCGCGACAGTGTACGGTGCGGCGAGCGAGCGTCGACACTTGCCGTCGGCCGCACCGGAAATTCGGCTGGGCGGCCGGTCAGCGGATGGAGACGACCGGTGCCGGACGCCGGGCGGAATCGAGCGCGGCAGCGACGTCACCGACCTCGACCGCCCGGATGCCGGCCGGTACCGGGCCCGGATCGGGCGGCACGAGCGCGCGGGTGAAGCCCATCCGCTCCGCCTCCGCCAGCCGTCGCTGGATGCCGGTGACCCGCCGGATCTCGCCGGCCAGGCCGACCTCGCCGATGGCCACCAGCCCAGGAGGTACCGGTAGGTCGCGGGCACCGCTGGCGACGGCGACCATCAGCGCCAGATCACCGGCGGGCTCGGCCAGACGTGCACCGCCGACCGTTGCGGCGTAGACGTCGTGGGCCCTGAGGGAGACGCCGCCGCGTCGATCGAGCACCGCCAGCACCATGGCCACCCGGGAACTGTCCAGTCCACTGGTGGCGCGACGCGGCGTTCCCAGCGACGACGGCGCGACCAGCGCCTGGACCTCGGCGAGCAGCGGTCGGCGGCCTTCGAGCGTCACCGTGATGCAGGTGCCGGCAACCGCGTCGGCGTGCCGGGACACGAACAGGCCGGTGGGATCGGGCATCGAGGTGATGCCGGTATCGGAAAGATCAAAGCAGCCGACCTCGTCGGCCGCGCCGTAGCGGTTCTTGACCGTGCGCACCATGCGCAGCCGCGAATGGCGCTCGCCCTCGAACTGGAGCACGACGTCGACGAGGTGTTCAAGGACCCGCGGCCCGGCGATCGTGCCGTCCTTGGTCACGTGCCCCACCAGGATCGTGGCCATGCCCCGTTCCTTGGCCACGCGGATGAGCGTGCCGGCGACCTCACGTACCTGGGTCACGCCGCCGGGTGCGCCGTCGGTGTCGGCCCGCGACACGGTCTGGACCGAGTCGAGTACCAGCAGGGACGGTTTGACCTGCTCGATCTGGCCGAGGACGGCGGCAAGGTCGGTTTCCGCAGCGAGGAACAGGCCCTCGGCCAGCGCCGCCGTTCGCTCGGCGCGCAGGCGCACTTGCGCCGCGGACTCCTCGCCGGTGACGTAGAGCGCGAGCCCGGCCGTGGAGGCCCAGCGGGCGGCGACCTCGAGCAGCAGAGTCGACTTGCCGACGCCCGGCTCGCCGGCCAGTAGGACGACGGCGCCCTGGACCAGTCCGCCACCGAGGGCACGGTCGAGCTCGTCGACACCGGTGGGCCGGGAACGCGCCGCCTCCAGCCCGACCGCGCCGATCGGGCGCGCGGGCTGCACCACCGGCCCGGCAGAAAGCGCGATGCCGCGGGTGGCGCCGATCTCGTCGAGGCTGCCCCACGCCTGGCATCCGCTGCAGCGCCCGACCCACTTGGACGTGGACCAGCCGCACTCGCCACACCGGTAGGCCGGCGCCGTCTTCACCATGGCGGCACCGTACGGGCGCCGACCGACAGCGCCGCGGAACTTCCCGTGCGCCACCTCAGAAGCGGTGCCAGAACAGGTTGACCGCGTAGTCGACACTCGAACCGCAGTGATCGGCGAGCACGGCGTCGGCGACCAGCGGGGGAAACTCGATCCGCACGACCGCCTCGAACGCCGCCCGGTCCGGCTGCTCCAGAGTGATGTCCAGCGGGACGCGCTGCCAGCCCCGTCGCGCCCAGAACCGCTCGACCGCGGCCGGGTCGTATCGCGGTAACGCACGCCGGAACCACGCACCGAAGGTCGAACGTGCGGCGTCGTTGTCGATTACGAACGCGGTGCCGCCCCGGCGAACCACGCGTACGAGCTCGCGGAGTCCCGGCTCGCAGCCCGGCCCGAAGAAGTACGCCCACCGGGCGTGCGCGACGTCCGCCGTCGCAGCCGGCAGCGGAAGGTCCTGTGCCGTCCCGGGCAGCACCTCGATCCGATCCCGCAGCGCGGGCTCCAGCGCCCGTACCCGCATCCGGGCTCGGGCCGCCGTGGACGGGTGCGGTTCGACGCCGACGACCCGCGCTGCGGTGCCGGCGAACCGGGCCAGGTGGAAGCCCGTGCCGCATCCGACGTCCACGATGGTCTGGCCGGCCCAGTCGTGGATCCCGCGCATTGCCGCATCGATCGCTCCCGCGCGATCGACACCGCGGTTCTCGGCCTCGTACACGCTGGGGTGGTTCCAGATGTTGGGGCTGGGAATCACCTCGCCGCGGTGGGTCATGCCGACGAGTGCGGGGTCCCCGCAGCACGACGCCGGGCGTCGGCGGT
>DATFBR010000183.1:0-3361 GCA_035253685.1 Jiangellaceae bacterium | reverse complement strand
AGCGCCCGATCCGACCATGGGAGAAGAGCTCGTCGATCACGACCGCCGCAGCGCCACGGAGCCCCACGGTCCCGCGGAGGGCGGTGCGGACGATTCGCAGGTCGTGCGTGGCCAGTGCAAGCGACCGGGCGAAGACCACTTGCCGGATGGTGTCGAGGTACGACTCGCCGGCATCGGCCACGCCGCCCCCGATGACGATCAAGCTTGGGTTGTAGAAGTTGACCAGGGTGGCGAGCATCTGGCCGACGCGGCGGCCGGACTCCGTCAGAAGGGAGCGCGCGGCGGGGTCGCCGGCTGCTGCCATATTCGCCGCCGCGCCGGCGAGGGCTGCACCGCCGGCCACCGCTTCCAGACACCCAACGTTGCCGCAGCGGCACACGACGGTTGCGTCGTCGACCACCGCGACGTGGCCGACGTCGCCGGCCACGCCCTGGGCGCCCCGGTGCAGGCGACCTCCGGAGATGAGGCCTGCGCCGATACCAGTGCCGACCTTGATGAAGATCATGTCCGTGTGGGTCGCGCGCGTAGCCCGCACGGAGCTCACCAAGGGCCATGAGGTTGACGTCGTTGTCGACCCAGACCGGCACGCCATAGCGGGCGGCGAGCCGGTCGCGCACCGGATACCGGTCCCAGCCAGGCATGATCGGTGGGGCGATCGGCCTGCCGACCGCGAACTCGACCGGTCCCGGCAGTCCGATCCCGATGCCCCCAGCGTCGGCGTCTCGAATACCCGGGTCGAGAGCAGCTCGTCGAACATCCGCTCGACCAGCCCCAGAACCGACTCGGGGCCGGCCGCGACGTCGCTTTCCGACGTGCGGGTGTCGAGCAGCGTCCCGCTCAGGTCGGTTCTTGCGACCGACAATCCGCTGGCGCCGACATCGGCGACCAGGGGGTGTCCGGCGTCGGCGCGAAAGCGTAGCTGGCGGGCGGGTCGGCCACCGGTCGAGGGTGCGGGGATGCCCTCGTCGAGCAACCGGTAGGCGAGCAACTGGCTGACTCGCTGGGTCACGACGGTTCGACACAGATCGAGCTGGCGGCCCAGCTCCGGTCATGTGCGTGCTCGTTGCAGCCGGATGGCGTCGAGTACTCTGACGAGCGCGCCAAGATGGTCATCATGCGGCGGGAACGACGATCCGCGAGGCGTGGTCGCGGTCGTGCCCTCCGGTACACCCGTCATCCGTTGCTCGAGCCCAGCGCCGGGTGGGCCGGTCATGCCGGCGGAGGAACGATGCCGTCGATGTCGGCCAGATCCGCCGCTGTCGGTATCCAGTCGCCCGCTTGGGCGTTGGCCTTCACTTGCGCCGGTGAGGTGGCCCCGGCGATGACGGAGCCGCAGCCAGGCTGTGCCGCCAACCAGCCCACGGCGACTTCGAGCAGAGTCCGGTCGCGTGCTTGGACCCAAGCGATGAGGGCCTCGATCCTGTCGAGGAGGTCCTCGGTCACCGTCTCGGGACGGTTCGCGATCCGGCTACCGGCCGGCAGCTCGGCGCCCCGGCGGACCTTGCCGGTCAGCATGCCGTTCGCCAGGGGCGAGTAGGGGAGGATGCCGAGTCCGTGCCGCACGGCCGTCGGCACGAGCTCGGCCTCCACCTCCCGCTGCAGCAGTGACCACCGGTGCTGCGCCGAGATGAACGGCGTCGCGGACCGGCGGCTGGAGATAGCCGCGAACTCCGCCACCTGTGTCGCGCTGAGGTTCGAGTGGCCCACGTAGCGGACCTTGCCCGTCCGCACGAGGTCATCGAGCGCGTCCACGGTTTCCTCGAGGGGTGTGATGGGGTCGGGCGTGTGCAGCTGGTAGAGGTCGATGTAGTCGGTCCCCAGGCGCTGCAGGGAGCCCTCGACAGCACGGCGGATGTAGGCGCGGCCAGCACGCGCGCCGGCCGCTGGACCGTACGGCATGCCTACGCCCTGGTGCCCGAACTTGGTCGCGATGACGAACTGGTCGCGACGCCCGGCCAGTGCCTGCCCCAGGAAGGTCTCGGACACTCCCTCCCCGTAGATGTCGGCCGTGTCGATCACCGTGATGCCGGCTTCCTGTGCCGCGTCCACGACCGATCGGGTGGCCTCGGCGTCCAACCGCCAGCCGACGTTGTTGGTTCCGAGGCCCACGACGGAGACGGTCAGCCCCGAGTTCCCTAACGGACGGTAGCGCACGTCGCCTCCTCCAGGGCTCCGTGGGGGGTCACCGGAACGTGTCCTGGAACTCGCGGTAGGGGAGCGGCGGCACCGGGTCAAGGGTCTGAGCGCGGTCGTTGGCGTAGGGCTCGTAGTGCGTGTCGACCGGCTCGTCGACCTCGGGAAGGAAGACCGGGACACCGTCGTCACCGAACCAGGCGAGGTTGGAGTCGTGACTCTCCTGGTTGGCGGAGGCGAAGCTGATCCAGTCCTTGTCGAAGCGCGCCCTGGCGACCTCGTAGCAACGGAAGTGCCAGATCCGCCATTCGCCGTCCTGCTTCAGGAAGTCCACCCCGTACTTGCACCAGACCCAATGGGCCCAGACTCGCTTGCCGTCGACCTCACCTCCGGAGAAGACCCAGTCGGGCACGTTCTTCGCGACCTTGGGATCGGTCAGCCCGGACTCGATGCCGGCCATGATCCAGAGACCCTTGGCCGTCGTCCCGTCCTCGGACACTTCGATGACCGGGGTGGTCGTGTAGTGCAACAGCAGCTTCCCGATTGGCCGGGGCCGGCCGCGGTGGTATGCGGTCACCGAGTCCCAATTCGTATAGGCACCGACGTTGTTGTAGCGGGCCCAGATTCCCGGCGTGCCGGGCTTCACCCACAGCTCGTCGATGATCCGCTCGTCCTCGTACGCGTTGTGGTAGTGCATGTACCGGGAGAAGACGTTCTCGACGGCACCGCGTGCGGCCGCCCGGGCAGCACTGGTCTCGGCGGCTTCGAGACGCCGCTCGAGGTCGGACAGACGGTTCAGCAGGGTCTGCTCCACGGTGTCGGACATGGTCACCCCTCGTCCTCTCCGCCGGCCGATGTGGAGAAGGCGGCGTCGAAGGCCGCCTCGGGCGGATCGAAGGCCAGCCGCCGGACAAACGCCAGGGCTTCTGGGGCGCCGACGAGCCGGTCCATGCCGGCGTCTTCCCACTCGATCGAGATGGGCCCGTCGTAGCCGATGAAGTTCAGCATGCGGAAGCACTGCTCCCACGGGACGTCGCCATGGCCGGTGGAGACGAAGTCCCAGCCTCGGCGAGGGTCGGCCCATGCGAGGTGGGAGCCGAGACGGCCGTTGCGGCCGTTGCCGACGAGGCGTTTCGCGTCCTTGCAGTCGACATGGTAGATCCGGTCTTTGAAGTCCCAGAGGAATCCGACCGGGTCGAGGTCCTGCCAGACGAAGTGGCTGGGGTCC
>DATFBR010000182.1:0-2748 GCA_035253685.1 Jiangellaceae bacterium | reverse complement strand
AGGTCGCGGCGGCCACGGCCCTGGTCGCCGGTGTGATGACGATCGCCATGGGGTTGTTCGCGAACTACCCGCTGGCGCTGGCAACCGGGCTGGGCCTCAACGCGTTCGTCACGTTCGCGATCGCGAGCCGGATGACATGGGCGGACGCGATGGGGTTGGTCGTGATCGAGGGCCTGGTCATCCTGATTCTGGTGCTCACCGGATTCCGCACGGCCGTGTTCACCGCGGTGCCACCACCGCTCAAGATCGCCATCAGCGTCGGAATCGGGCTGTTCATCGCCCTGATCGGATTCGTCGATGCCGGAGTCGTCCGTAGCACGGCCGTGCCCGTGCCTCCGATCGAGATGGGCATCGACGGACAGTTGGCCGGCTGGCCGGTCTTCCTCTTCGCAATCGTCCTGCTCGCGCTCATCGTGATGTACGTCCTGAAGGTCAAGGGCGCCATCCTGTGGGCCATTCTCGGCGGCACAATCCTGGCGATCCTGGTCGAGGCGGCGTTCGACATCGGACCCGCGTTCGGCCCGGACGGCGCCGTGAACCCCAAAGGCTGGGGTCTGAACGTCCCGGCTCTGCCCGACCAGGTGGTCGACACCCCCGACTTCGGCCTGCTGGGCGAGTTCAGCCTGCTGGGGTCGTGGGAGGCCGTCGGCGTCCTCACGGCATTGCTGTTCGTCTTCACGCTGTTGCTGGCCGACTTCTTCGACACGATGGGGACGATGGTGGCCGTTGGGGCCGAGGGAGACCTGCTCGACGAGGACGGCACCCCGCCCGATGCCGACCGAATCCTGATCGTCGACTCGGTCGCCGCGGCCGCCGGTGGGGCCGCCGCCGTCTCGAGCAACACGTCCTACATCGAGTCGGCGGCCGGCGTCGGTGACGGGGCGCGGACCGGCCTGGCCAGTGTCGTCACCGGACTCTGCTTCCTGCTCGCGACGTTCCTGGCGCCGTTGGTGGCGATCGTGCCCTACGAGGCGGCCACACCGGCGCTAGTGCTGGTCGGTTTCATCATGATGACCCAGGTACGGGGCATCGACTGGGACGACCTGGAGATCGCCATCCCGGCCTTCCTGACGATCGTCGTGATGCCGTTCACCTTCTCGATCACCGCCGGAATCGGTGCCGGCTTCGTGACCTACGTCCTGATCAAGCTGGTCCGTGGCAAGGGCAGCGAGATCCACCCGCTGCTGTGGGTGGTGGCAGCGCTGTACGTCGTCTACTTCCTGATCGAACCGATCAGCCAGCTGCTCGACTGAGCAGTCGCCGCCCCGGCCAGCGACCGACCAAAATGCCGATCATTCGGCCGAGCCGGCGTCGAAGGCCTGCTCGGCAAGGAGCGCGGGCACTGCGTCGGGAATGCGGATCGCCTCCGCCACTGCGAAGCGCAGTTCCCACCGACCGGCCGCCCAGCACAGTCCGCGGGCCAGCCCGTCCACGGTCGCGGCGTGAATTGCGCCCTCGGCGTCGACCCACCAGTCGACCGGCGTTCCGGCGACGACGAGATCGTCGTGCTCGACGTAGGTCCGCGGTGCCCCGGGAAGAAACAGGCCGACGACATCGGGCACCTGCACGGCGGATCCCTTGCCCGTCGGTGCAGCCTCGAGCACGTCGGCCGCCAGGTCGATTCCCAGCACGTCGGCCAGGGCCGGAGGCCCGGGGACGACGGCGCGGCGCCCGAGCTGCAGCCAATGTGGTCCGTCGGCGACCATGGCCGAGTCCGCAGCGACGACCCGTGATCCGGTGCCATCGGAGACCCGCACCCGATCCGGGGTCGGCACCTGGGATGCATCCGCGGTCGCCAGCACGCTGTAGACCTGCGCGAGCACGCGCGCCGGGACCTCGAGATCCGGATCGGCCAGCCGGCCGAGCAGGATCGACGGTTCGGCTTCGCCGAGCGTCCTCGGCAGCCTCAGCGCACGGGTCGTGCCGCTGTCCAGACCGACCTCGAGCGGGCGCATGAGCGATGTGACCGCCGCCTCGGCATCGGCGGCGCAGTACTCGCGCAGCGGCCGTCCGCCGATGCGGGCATGCGTTCGCAGCCACCAGGCCGTGTACGGCTCCACGGTGTGGCGCGAGCCGTCGTCGAGCGTCACGTAGGCCGGATCGACGACGGCCGGCCGGGTTGCCGGGCTTCCCGGCAGCACTGCCAACGCCTCGGGCCACGCATCGTCGCGAACCAGGTCGAGATCGCGAACGGCGGTGAGCTCGACGAGGACGGGCGGAAGGTCATGGTGGGGCAGGTCCGCCAGGACACTCGCCACCCATCCGTCCTCGTCGTCCAGGTCGTGCCACGTCCGCCCGTCGAGCGGCACGTCGACGTCCTCGACGGTTCCGAAGCCGTCCCGGACACCGACTGCTCGCAGGACGGGCAGACCCCACCGCTGCACGGTCTCGGCCGCCACCGTGAGCTCGGCCGGATCGGCGTCCAGCAGGTCGAGGACCGTCGCCTCCGGCACGAGGAGGTCGCCCGCGGGGACGGGATGTCCGGTCGCGTCGGGCAACGGGATCCGCGCGAGCCACGGCTCGTCCTCGACCGTCACGCCGGCTGCCGCCACCAGGTGCAGCAGAGCGCCGACCATTGCCGACCGATCGTCAGGGCCCATCGCCTCGTCGTCGGCGAGGACGTCGACGGTGGCCCGCACGCTCGGGTCGCGCAGCACCGCGGCCGGCGTGGTGTCCAGCGCTCCCAGCCGGGTCAAGAGCGGATGCACTGCCGCAGCGGCGACGACGCGCAGCCGCAGCGGGGCGACC
>DATFBR010000181.1:0-5291 GCA_035253685.1 Jiangellaceae bacterium | reverse complement strand
TGCAGCCTTCGCACTGCCCCTGGTGCGGTGCGCCGTCGTACCACATGTGCTTGTACACCACGAGCTCGTCGCGGCCCTCGAAGAGGTCGGGGAAGGGACCGGGCCGTCGGGTCCGACGACCTCGACCGTCCCGTCGAGCTCGACCATCGATAGCCGGCGGCGGGCCGCGGCAATGGCGTCGCCCTCGCGGGTGTGGGCCTTCTCGCGGACCAGCAGCTCGTCACGGGCGGTCTGCCAGGTGGCCAGGTCGACCACGGGCGGGCGGCCGGGCAGCGCGGTGGTCGGATCGTTCGGCGTGGTCGTCATGGTGTCCTCCGTGGTGTCTCGTGCCGGGCGGCGTCGTACGACGTCCTACGACGGTCACCAGCTTTCAGCCGCCGGACCCGAGCAGATAGCCCGCATGGCGGCCGGCAGCGGCCGCTGCAAGGAAGTAGGCGGCGTCGTCGTCGAGGCCCCGGCCCATCGTCGACAGGGGCACGGGCGCCTGCAGGAGCGCATCCATCAGCCCGTCGACCCCGACGGTCACGAGCCGATGGCGTGTGAGCGCATCGAGCTGGGACCGGATCACCTCGTCGAGACCGTCACCGAGTTCGGGGACGATGATGTCGGCCGACACCATCGCGACACGTCCGTACGCGGTAAGGCTGTGGTGGGAGATGCCTCGGTGCCGCTCGCGCGGATCGGCTGCACTGATCCGCAGTGACGCCACCGGCCGGCCCCCGAGGGTGACCGTGGCGTTGACGGCTTCGCCGCAGGCAACGCCGGAGAATCCCCAGCGCGTGCCGCTGCCGAGGTTGCCGGGTCCCTGGGTGACCACGGCGACGTCCGCGCGGAGGACGTGACGGGCGGCGAGCAGGCCCGTGTGCAGCGTCACGGCTTCGGCGTCACCCCCGTACGCCTGGCCGACGGTGACGACGCCGTCCAGCCAGTCCACCTCGCGGAGACGGGCGACCGTGCGGCTGTACCACACCGGCAGCGCGCCGCCGTCGGTCATCACGTAGACGACCCGGGCGCCGTGAACCGTCTGCCGCAGACCGGCGAGGATGGCCGGCAGGGCCGAGTGCAGGTCGGCGACGACCACCGGCATCCCCGCGAGGTCGTCGGCCTCGCGGAGCAGGTCGTGCGCGGGGGACTCCTGCTCGTCGACGCCGAGCACCATGGTCTGCAGCGGCGTGTAGCGCGACTTGACCAGGTGGCCGGGTCCCGGCGCCGGATCGGGCGGCAGCCGGTCCGGCACGGCGACGACCATCGCGTAGCCCCCGGTGCCGAGGCCCATGGACAACGCCGTCGTGTTGAGCAGGACCCGATCCCCGGGGCGCGGGCGGCCGACGACCTGGTCGTAGGCCAGGGCACGAACCTCGCCCTCTCCGTCGACCTGCACCGACACCTCGACGGCACCCTGCCAGGAGCGGCCCGACGAACGGACCACGCCCGACCGCCACCGGATCACCGGACGAGGCTAGCGACCGGGTAGCCTCGCGACGTCAGAAGGGGGCCACCGTGCCGACCCAGGCCAAGAGCGAGCGCCTGATGAACCTCGTCATCTGCCTGCTCGTCTCCCGCACCTTCGTCCCGAAGTCGCGCATCCGGCAGATCGTCGGGGGATACGGGGAGCAGAGCGACGAGGCGTTCGAGCGCATGTTCGAGCGCGACAAGGACGATCTGCGGGAGCTGGGCATCCCGATCGAGACCGGCTCGAACGACCCCGCCGGCGACGAGGAACCGGGGTACAGCATCAGGCGGCAGGAGTTCGAGCTCCCGGAGATCCAGCTCGAGCCCGACGAGGCGGCGGTCCTCGGGCTGGCTGCGCGGGTGTGGCAGCACGCCAGCCTGGCCGAGGCGACCAGCCGCGCCGTGCTGAAGCTCCGCGCGGCCGGGGTGGACACCGACACCGGAGCGCTGGCCGCGATCGAGCCGCGGGTCGCCGTGGAGGAGCCGGCGTTCTGGCCGTTGTGGGAGGCCGTCCGCGACCGCCGACCGGTCACCTTCCTCCACCGCAAGGCTGCCGGTGAAGCCCCCACGCGCCGCCACCTGCAGCCGTGGAGCGTGCAGTCGTGGCACGGACGCTGGTACGTCGTCGGCTACGACGTCGACCGCGAGGCCCCTCGGCTGTTCCGCCTCTCGCGCGTCGTCGGCGGCGTCGACCCCGAAGGTGAAGCGGGCTCCTACGCGGTGCCGCCGGCATCCGTCGTCAGGGCGGCCGCGGACTCCCTGGTGCCGCCTCGGCAGCGGAACCTGGCCCGGATACGGGTGCGTCGCAGCTGCGGCTACGGCCTGCGCCGGCGTGCGGTGACCACCCAGCAGGGGGACGGGTGGGACCTGCTGACGGTCCCGTACGCGGACGGCGGCGTGCTGGCCGACGAGGTTGCCGGGTACGGCGCCGACGTGGTCCTGGTCGAGCCCCACGAGGTGCGCCGGCGCGTGGTCGAACGGCTGCGGGCGGTGGTGGGGGAACCCGCGTGAGCCGACGACCCAGTGGGGCCCAGGAGCAGGTTTCGCGGCTGCTCTCGCTGCTGCCGTACCTGCTCTCGCACCCGAACTCCCGCGTCGCCGACGTCGCCCGGCTCTTCGGCGTCAGCGAACAGCAGATCCTGCGCGACCTCAACGTGCTGTGGTTCTCCGGGCTGCCCGGACTGGCCATGGGCGACTACATCGAGGTCGACATGGAGGCCGTCGAGGGGGAGGGCGTGATCAACGTCTCCAACGCCGACTACCTGGCCCGGCCGCTGCGTCTCGGCACCGACGAGGCACTGGCGTTGGTCGTCGCCGTACGGACACTCGCCGCGATGCCCGGAACCTATGACCGGAGCGCGGTCGACCGAACCATCACCAAGCTCGAGTGCGCCGCGGGCGCCGCCGCCGAACGAGCGGCCGCCGTGCGGGTGGAGGTCGACGGCGATGCCGTGGCCGGCGTCGCGTCGACGGTCCGGCTGGCCCTCGACGAGAAGCGGCGCCTGCACCTGTCCTACTGGGTCCCAGGCCGGGACGAGACCACCGAGCGCGACGTCGACCCGATGCGTCTCGCGCTGGCCGACGGGCGGCTCTACCTCGAGGGCTGGTGCCGCCGAGCCGAGTCGGTCCGGCTGTTCCGGCTCGACCGGATCGCGGGGATCGCGCTGCTCGACCTGCCGGCGGAGGTTCCCCGCGAGGCCCGCTCGCGCGACCTGAGCGCCGGTATCTTCCAGCCGTCGCCGGACGACCTGCTGGTCACGCTGGTCCTGGAACCGGCCGGCCGCTGGGTGGCGGACTACTACCCGTGTGAGACCGCCGACGAGATCGGTGCCGACCGGCTGCGCGTCACCATCCGGGTGAGCGATCCACGCTGGATGCGCCGGCTGGCGCTGCGGCTGGGAGGTACCGGGCGAATCGTCGACCCGCCGGACCTCGCCGCGGAGACGGTGGCCGATGCCAGGGCGGCGCTCGACGGGTACGCGACGACGGTCGCGGAGGAGCCCGACCGTCGTGCTGAAGCGAGCTGAGCCGATAGGGTCGGTGCCGTGTCGACGCCGGCGATCTGGTCGTTCGTGGTCGTGGCCGTCGCGTTCGTCGGCGTGGTGGCGATGCTCGTCCGGGCCTGCTTGTCGACCTACCGGCGCGGTCGACGGCTGGCGGAGGAGTTGACGGCTCTCGGCGTCGACGTCGAGAAGGTGATGGCGGCCGTCGGGCCGCCGCCGGCGGTGCCGGCAATGCCGGGCGCCGCCGAGCGTACGATCGAGAGTGCTGAAACCGAGTGAGGTGAGGGCGCGATGTTCCGTGGGGGTATAGGTCCACCCGAGATCATCCTGATTCTGCTCGTGGTCGTGCTGCTGTTCGGTGCGAAGAAGCTGCCGGAGACGGCCAGGGGCCTGGGCCGGTCGTTGCGGATCTTCAAGGCCGAGACCAAGAGCATGAAGGACGACGACGCCGTCGACGTGGCAGACGTGCGCGAGCAGCCTTCGCCGGCTCCACGCGAGGTCGAGGCACGCCGCGACGAGACGGTGGCGCCGCCGGTGTCCACGCCGGTCTCCAACCCGGCCCGCGAGAGGGCAACCGACCCGTCTGATCGCGACGCCTGACCCGCGACGGGTCGAGTGCGGCCGCCGGCCATGACGTGAGCACCGTGATCGGACGTCGCCGCTCCGGGCCAGCGCCTGAGCGCGACCCCGAGGGCCGGATGAGCCTGGCCGAGCACCTGCGCGAGCTGCGGTCACGGCTGATGAAGGCGGTTGCCGCCGTGATCGCCGGTGGCGTCATCGGCATCGTCTTCTACGACCCGATTCTCGGCCTGTTCACCGGCCCGTTCAAGGACGCCGTCGAGCGGCTCCAGGCCCAGGGTCTCCAAGCTGAGATCAACTTCGCCGGGATCGCCGACCCGTTCACGGTTCCACTCCAGCTCGCCCTGCTGACCGGGATCGTGCTCGCAGCCCCCGTGTGGATCTACCAGATCTGGGCGTTCGTCACACCTGGGCTCTACCGCAACGAACGGCGCTGGGCCGCGGCGGTCCTGTTCACGACGGTGCCCCTGTTCTTCGCCGGCATCCTGCTCTGCTACTGGCTGATGCCGAAGGGCCTGACGATCATCCTCGGCCTCACACCCGACGACGTCAGCAACATCGTCTCGTTCAGCCAGTACTTCGGCTTCGTCATGCGGCTGATGCTGGTCTTCGGCGTGGCCTTCCTCCTGCCGGTCTTCGTGGTGCTGCTCAACGTGGTGGGCGTGCTCACCGGCGCCGGCCTGTCGAGCACGCGGCGCTGGACGGTGCTCGGCATCTTCGTGTTCGCCGCGGTCGCGACACCTACTGCCGACCCGGTGACGATGCTGATGCTCGCCGTGCCCATGTGGGTGCTCTTCGAGGTGGCGGTCCTCGTCTGCCGGTACAACGACCGCCGTCGCGCCCGCGAACTGGGCACCGACCTCGACGACGACGAGGCGTCGGCGCTGGAACCGGCCCGGCAGGATCCATCCGACGACGTGGCATCGCGTCTCGACGACGTGACCTGAGCCGTCTGGCCCCACCCGCGCATCATGTGGCGGGTCAGCAACTCCTCCGCGGCGATCGAGACGTGCCCTTCCCGCCACAGGTCGTGGCTGTCGGGTCACCGGCCGCTACTCTTCGGCCGTGTCCCGGCAGATCGCGCTCCTGGTCAACCCGACCGCCGGCCGCGGCCGCGGATCACGGGTGGGGAACGAGGTCGCGACGCGGCTGCGCGATGGCGGGCTGGCCGTACGGGTTCTGGTGGGTCGCGACGTGCGGGAGAGCCAGGACCTCGCCCGCGAGGCCGTCGAGCAGGGGACGGACGCCCTGGTGGTC
>DATFBR010000180.1:0-15140 GCA_035253685.1 Jiangellaceae bacterium | reverse complement strand
TCGGCGGTCCTTCTCACCAACACATGGAGCACGGCGGTCCGCGGCGGCGTACAGCTCCTCTCGTTCGGGGCCGGCCAGGGCCAATGCGTCCTGACCGGGGAGACGACCATCGATTGCCAGCTGGGAGGACTGGCCAGCGGTGCCACCGCGACGGTGACCGTGCGGCTGCGGCCGCGAGGCGTCGGGTCGATCACCGACCAAGCGCAGGTGTCTGCCGCCGAGTTCGACCCAGAAACCGCCGACAACGCCGACAGCGAAACGACCAGGGTCGGCTCGGCCTGATCCGGCGCCGAGATCAGGGGGTCCTGACATCCGCCGTTGGTCGGCCACTGATCGCGATCAGTACCGCCCCGCCAAGGAGCAGTGCGGCGAGCCCGAGCACCAGGGCGGCAAATTCCACCGGAAGTCCGGCTGCGAACGGGCCCAAGGAGGCCCCGACGAATATCGCCAGGCCACACAGGCCGAGCGCACCGGCACGCGTCGAGCCGCCGCGGCCACCGACCAGCGCGATCACGGAGGGGACGATCGTCGCGATGCCCGCGACGAAGACCACGCTGGCGATCACGAGGGTCCACAGGGCAAAGACGGTCACGGCCTGTGCGGCGAGGCCCGCTGCAGCGAGCACGAAGCCGGCGACGGCTACTGGTGGGGCGCCGAGTCGGCCCACCAGCCAGCCAGCGAACGGTGCCATGGCCATCGCGGGGAGCCCGGCCAGGCGAACCAGCAGCACGTTGGACTCGTCGAGTCCGAACTGGGTCTCCAACAGCGGACCGAGAGCGGCGTACATGGCGACGAAGCTCAGCAAAACGGTGCAACAAGCCGCGTACGGCAGCAGGAGTTCGCGTCGGACCGCCAGCGCGCCGAGCTCTCGGTACTTCTGAGCCAGGCTGGCGGGCGGCCCACTGCGCGCAGGTTCGACCAGAACGGTGGCCAGAGCGACCGTGGCCAGGGCAAACGCCGGTGCAGCCAGTGCGAACACCCAGCGCCAGCCGAGCGTCAGCGCCAGCGCCTGCGCGTAGACCTGGCCGACGATGCCGGCCACCAGGAAGGCGGTCGAGACGGCACCGATCCCGACCGACCGCCATCGCGGTGGGAGCGCCTCACCCACGTACGCCAGCGCTGCCGCCGCGAAGCTTGCCGCCAGCAAGCCTTGCGCGCCCCGCAGCAGCGCCATCACCGGCAGCGATGAGGCTGCGGCGAGTGCAGCCGTGGCGATCGCCAGCGCCGCCATTCCGGGCACCAGGATCGCCTTGCGTCCGTAGCGATCGGACAGCGGCCCGAAGATCAGGAATCCCAGCGCGTAGGCGAGGCTGTAGGCCGTGACCAGGGCAGCCGGGGCGCCATCGCCGCCGAGTGCCTCGCCCACTACGGGTGCGAGCGGAATGGCCAGGTAGAGCTGCATCAGGACCAGCAGGGCGCAACTCACCAGAACGGCCAGCGGAGCGAGAACGGGCGCTCGGACGCCACCGACCTCGATGTCGCCCCCCCGCACCGGCTCGCTCACCGCGAAGATCGCATCCGCCGTCGCCCCCGTCGATGATCCCAGCCGTACCGGTGCTTGAACAGCGGAACGGGGACCGCGGGTTGGAGCTCGGATCAGGCGGTTCCGTACAGCCGCTCGAAGTTGCCGTGCAGGACGCGCTCCTTGAGCTCCTGGCTGACGTCGGCGCCCGCGATCTTGTAGTACTCGCCCCAGAAGTCGCTCCACGGCTCGTCGGAGGCGAACAGCACCCGGTCTGCGCCGACGCCGCGCCGCTCGATCTCGGTCAGCAGCCACCGCGCACCGAAGCCGATAGACCACGTCGTGTCGGCGTACACCTTGTAGCCCTGCTCCACCCAGTCCAGGAAACGGGGGACGAGCTTGATGTGGCCGCTGACACCGCCGCCGAAGTGGACGATGTGGATCTTTACCCGCTTCCCGAACTCCTCGATCATCGGGATGAAGTTGTTGATGTCGGAGGTTCCGCCGGCACTGGTGTGGAAGTGGAACACCAGGTCGTGTTGCTCGGCCGCGTCGAAGCACGCCTCGGCGATCTGACGGGTCTCCTCGTCCCAGGTCCCCGGATCGGGGTTGCCACCGAGCAGGAAGGTCGTCTTCAACGCGACCACACCCGATTCCCCCGCGTTCTGCAGGGTTCGCATCGTCATGTCTCGGTTCGGCGGGAGGAACGAGACCCACAGGCCGCCGCGGAGGCGGTCGTCACGGCCGACGGCGTCCAAAACCAGGTCGTTGAGGGAGAACGGCTGGTCCTGGACCGGAATCCCGTAGTTGGGCAGGATCAGCCCGCGCTCGAGGCCGCGGGCGTCGAGGTGATCCCTGATGTAGTCGTCATGGCCCGCGAAGTCGTACACCGTGGGCTTGACCGGTTCGGCGAGGTTGTAGAACTTCCACGCCGCGAGTTCACCGATGTGGCTGTGGGCGTCGATGACCTGACCCTTGACGCGCTCGACGGAAGCCATCCCGAAATCCTCTCCGCGCACGACGGCGCTCCACCGCCGGCAGGTGGTCGACAGGGAGCAACGAAACAGGGGCGGGCAGGCGACCGAGCCCCCGTCTTCGGTCGCCTACCGCCGGCCTCAGGACCCGGTCACACCGTCCACGTCTGCATGAGAAGTGCACCCTCGCGGCGCGCGGTCAGGACGGCGTCGAGCACGTCCAGCGGGTTGATGGCCTTGACGCCTTCCATCATGTCGATCTCGCGCATGCCGTACAGGGCCGCCGCGGAGAACCGGCAGGCGTACACGTGGCCGCCCTCATCCATGAAGGTCTGCAGTTGCTTGTTGTAGCCCAGGTTCCCGGGGAACGCCTCGTCGCCCACCTTGGGATATCCGCGGGTCGCCGCGGCCATCAGCGAGCCGGGGCCGTACAGCACCAGATGGGTGTCGAAGCCTTTGCGGTTGATCCTGGTGGCGGTGAGCATGTTGACCAGGCCGACCGAGCCCTCGAACGGCACCGTGTGCATCAGGATGAACGCCTTCTCACCCTGCTCGGCCTGAATGTCCTCGAAGACCTTTTCCTCGTAGTCGACGACCGCGTCGCCCTTCGTGACCCGCTCTCCAACGATCTGTGCCATGGTGCCGCTCCCTTTCTCCGGGTATCCCGCTGTTTCCGTCTCGTGCGTGTGGCGCCCTTGGCCCGGCTACACCCCCGGTTCCCGGCGCGAGGGCGGTTGGGCCCAGGACGCCCACTGCCGTCGGTGGCTCCCGGGCATCGCGCGGAGCAGCCGGCTCCGCAGCGTCCAGGGCAGTAGTCGGTACCCGGGCGCGAACAGCCGCAGCCAGAAGAACGCCTTGAACCCCTGCGGCTGGCGCGGCCGAGGCACCCCGTACTGCCGACCGATCCGGTCCTGCGCGGCGACGAGCAGGTAGTGCTCGGCGTTGTCGCGCAGCCAGTGCGTGACGGGCATGTCAGCCTGCCCGGGAGGCGTTCTGGACGCCGTCCTGCGCCGCCAGCGCGATCGGTTCGTTGAGCGCGCCGATGGCGGGCGAGTACACGTTCTCCATGGCCGCGAGGTCATACATTGTGAGTCCGAACTTGACCGCCGTCGCCAGGAAGTCCGCTCGTTCCTTGATGCCTTCCTGACCGACCATCTGAGCGCCGATCAAGCGCAGGTGCCCCGGCTCCGCGAGGAGCTTGATCTTGACCGGCTTCACACCCGGGTAGTAGCGGGCTCGGGAGATCCCCTCGGCCCGGCCGACGACGAAGGGCATGCCGAGCGCGGTCGCGAGGGTCTCGCCGAGCGAGGCACCACCGATGACCCACTTTCCGGCTGGCGTGCCCCACGGCACGTAGACGGGTTGGTAGCGCTTCGTCCCTCCGCCGGCGTTGAACCCGGCGACCTTTCCCTGCGCGTAGGCATGGCTGCCGGTCAGGCCGGAGACGCCAACCCGGGTCAGCCCGTGCGGCAGTTCGGCGCAGTCGCCGGCGGCGTACACGTCGGGGACGGAGGTGGCCATGCGCTCGTCGACCACCAGGCCGCCGGTGGGTCCCGCCTTCAGACCCGCATGGGCGGCGAGGCGAATGTTCGGCTGCTTGTGTGTGCAGATCACGGCAAGGTCGGCGGGGATCTCACCCGCGGAGGTGCTGACGGCGGCCAGGACCCGATCGCCGTTGAAGGATTTCAGGGTGGTGTTGAAATGCAGGTTGACGCCCAACTCGAGCCACGACTCCTGCACAGGGGCGATGATGTCGGGATCCACGACGTCGGCCAGTGCCCATGGCTGCGGATCGACGAGGTGGGTCTCGATGCCGCGGTGGGCGAGAGCCGTGGTCATTTCCAGGCCGAGCGGCGTCGCGTGCACGACGACGGCGGACTTCGCCGTGTCGAGCACCTTGTCCCACTCCATGGCCCGACGGATGTTCTTGACGAAGTACAGGCCGGCGAGGTCGGTGCCGGGCACACCCGGATCGCCGTAGTCGAATCCGGTCGCGATCACCAGCCGGTCCCAGTGGACCTCGCCCTCCCCCTCGACGTCGATCACCTTGCGGTTCAGGTCGATGGAGGTGACCCGGGTCTCGTAGTGGACGTCGATGCCCGCCTGGACGTACGCCTCCTTCTGAGCCAGGAAGAGCCGCTCGAAGCTGTCGATCTCCTTACCGTGCACGTACGGGATGCCGCACGGGCTGTATCCGACGTCCTCGAACTCGGTGTAGACGACGACCTCGTTGCGCGGATCCGCCGCCTTGACTCCGCCCGCTGCCCCGATGCCCGCGGCTCCGCCGCCGATGACCAGGGTCCGATGCGGCACGAGCGCTCCCCTCAGGAACGAGTCGCTGCGAGGTCATTTAGTATCGGCAATGCCTAGTCACCATAGTATGACGCGAGGCAAAGTCAAGATTCCCTCTGCAGCGATGCCCTCCGCCTGTGGACGGCGGCCAAGGGTGTCGGTGGACTCGGCTAGTATCGAACCTATGTTCGAACCGTCCGATCCGGGTACCGCTGGCAACAATGTGTCGCCGGTGGTGGATCTGGCCGGCCTCGAACACCTGCCGCCCACACAGCTGATGTCGGTGCTGTCGCAGGTGCATCCGGACGATGTGGTCGACGCCTACGACCTGGTCGAAATCGCAGCGGCGTGTCGGCGGCTGAAGGCATGGGCGGACGGGGTCGAGGCGGAGACCGCTGCGGCGTTGGCCCGGCATCCGGTGTGTCACGCCCCGGAGGCGGCACGGAACGGGTTCTCGTCGATCCGGGCGGCCGGCCAGATGTTGGCGGGCCGCCTCGGCGTGGCGCCGTCGACGGCTGCGGACCGGGTGGCGACCGCGTGCCAGCTCGTCGAGGAGTTGCCGGATACCGTTGCGGCCCTGTTCCGCGGCGAGATCGACTACCCGAAGGCATCCGCGCTCGCCATCGGGGTCCGCCAACTCGACCCGCCGGACGGCTGCCAGGACGCCGTCACCGGTGAGATGGTGACCGCGGACGGGCTGCGCCGCGGCCTGGTCGCCCAGGTGGAAGCCGCGGTGTTGCCGAAGGCGGGTCACCGGTCCCAGCGGCAGCACCGGGATGCGGTCGCTCGCGCGGTCGCCGCCCTCGCGCCGAAGACAGCCGAAGAGCGCCATGAACGGGCGTGTGAGCAGCGGCACGTCGAGTTCCGTCCCGATGTGGACGGGATGGCCTGGCTGAACGTGTACGGCCCGGCCGAGGATGTGACCGCCGTGATGGCGATGCTCTGGGCCGCCGCCGACGCCGCCACGACAACGCCCGCGGACGACGCCAGGACCGCCGACCAGCTGCGGTTCGACTCGCTCGCCTCGCTGGCCTGGGCGTCGCTGGCCGCGGACCACCTGGGCGGGTGCGCACACGGCTGCGGGCCGAAGCTCGGGAAGCGGCACGGCCGAGCCGCCACCGTCAACGTCACCGTGCCCTACAGCACGCTGATCGGCATCGACGACGCGCCCGGCGAACTCGAAGGCTACGGGCCGGTGACGGCCGCGGTGGCCCGGCGGATCGCCGCCGGCGGCACGTGGCGGAGGCTGCTCACCGACCCGGCGTCCGGGGCGCTGCTGGACTACGGGCAGACCCGCTATCTCCCGCCGCAGGATCTGGTCGACCATGTGATCGCCCGGGACAGGACATGCAGGTTCCCGACCTGCTCGCAGCCGGCGTCACGCTGCCAGGTCGACCACACCATCGCGGCCGGCGCCGACGGCTGGTCGACCAGCGTCCACAATTGCGGCCCGCTGTCCGGCGGCGGTTGCCACAACGCAAAGACCCACGGTCGCTGGCAACTCCAGCAGCCCGAGCCCGGCCGATATGTGTGGATCGCCCCAACCGGACACACTTACACTGTCGACCCCGAGATCATCGGACCCATCGTCCAACCGGCCAGACCGCGGGCCGGACCACAGCCGGCGCTGCCGTCGGGCCAGGCACCCGGCGAGCCGCCCAGGCCTGTCGGGCACCAGACGGAGACACCAGGCCCGGCCGGGACACCGGGCCCGACCGAGACACCGACGTGGACCCGCCGCCGTTCTGAGCCAAGGCGCCTTCCACCACCCGTAATGCCGACGATGATCTTCCCGTTGCGGCGCCGAACCGGGCCTCGTGGAATGAAGCCGGCTGCTAGCCCACGGTGAAGCGGAGCTCGGTCGCCTGGCGCAGCGTATTGGTCACGTAGCACACCCGCTGGGCCTCGGAAAGCAGGTCCTCCAGCACCGATGACGGCGCGTCGGCCATGATCCGCAGATCGACACGCGTGAACTTCAGGCCCTCGTAGGTGCCCACGACCCGTGTGCACAGCCCCGGCAACTCGATACCGCGTTTCTTGGCGGCATGCGCCATCGACAGCGTGAAGCAGGAGGCGATCGAGGCCAGGAACAGGTCGGTGGGCTGCGGCCCGCTGTCCGTCCCGCCGGCCGACTCCGGCTCGTCCACGACGATCTCGAAGTCGCCGGCCAGGACCGCGGACTTCATGCCGCCCTCCCAGCGGGCGTCGACGATCCGTTCCACAGTCCCGGACACGGTCAGCCCTCCGCCAGCGCGAGCACGGCCGCCCGGAAACATGCGGCTGGGGCCGCCGCCACGCCGGCTCCGATCTGGCCCACGCCCGAGCTCGCATGCAGGATTCCCGTGGTGACCCTGGGAGTGGTGTTCAGCTCCACCACGGCTCGAGCGTCGACTCCCAACGGCGTCCCGGTGTTGTTCCAGGTGGGCAGCTTGAAGCGGGAGCTCTGGCCGGAACAGATCGTCTGCATCTCCTCGGTGACCGCCACCGCGTCCGACATGCTGCCGCCGAGGAAACCGGCGACGGCAGGGGACCCTGCCGCAGCTGCGCCGCCCAGGCCGACGAGCTCGAGGATGGCGCTGTCGCCGATGTCGGGTGCACCGTCCTCCGGGCCGTAGTCGGGGTAGTACATCGCATCGGACACCGGCGGCGCATCAGCCAGGAAGAGCTCGTCGGCGCCGGCCAGTCGTACTCCGTACGACGTGCCGTTGCGGCACATCATGGTCACGATGCTGGACCCCTCGACCTGCTCGGCCCACAGAGCCACCGACTTGGCAGCGGCCATGGCCAGGTTGAGGAAGAACAGGTGGTTCCCGGACAGGAAGCGCGCGAGCTCGAGCCGCCCGTCGTCGGGTAGGGACACCAGCGAGGGGAGCAGATTGCGGATCAGCAGGCTGGTTGTCCCCTGGGTACGCATGTGCACGTCGTCGCCGATCTGTACCCCCTGCGCCGCCATCCCGAAGACATCGATGGGGCTGGATCGCTCGAGCAGCTCGCGGAGCATCGGCCCGGCGACGTCGCGCAGGAACACGAGACGCTCGATCGCGGCCGGCGTTTCGCGGCCGAACCATGGCGTGTCCCCCGGACCTTGGTTGACGGGAGCCAAAGCGCGGGTGCCGCCCTGCTTGTTCTCCACGACGAAGACCGGAGCGGAAGGTCCGATGGCCGTTGCCATCGGCACGACGACGTCGTGCCGATATGCGGGCTCGAGGCGGACGGTGCCGACGGCCAGGAGGCGGTCGGCACCGTCCACGTCGTCGGCCCATCCCTCAGCGACGGTCGCCGCGCGCATCGACCGACGCAGCGGGTCACAAACTTCCGGCCACGCGATGGCCGGGCCGCAATGCAGCAGCACCCGACCGGACACGTCGTCCGCCAGGGTTCCGAGGGCCCCGATGTCGACCAGCATCGGCACGCCCTCATCCAGCCGCCGTACCACCTCGGCGTTGGCCCGGCCGATCGGTTCGGAGCGGGGGCCGTACAACTGCTCCAGAGCACCGATCACCTCCACGTCGCCGGCCGCCGGAATCCGCCAGTCCACCTGCTGAACGGGAACGGCCTGGTCGCGGACGGCGTCGGCGAACAGCGGCAGGCCGACGTTCACTACCGAGACCTCGTCGGGCAGCACGACGTGCGGCGGTTCGGCCGTGGTCATGAGTCTTCCTCCGTCGCAGCCATCCGGCGTGCCTGTTCGAGTAGGTGCTGCTCGGCATCGTCCATGTCCTGCCGTCGACGGCGGACCGTGTCCATCAGATCGGCTGCCGACTGCAAGCACTGCCCGATCATGCCCTCGACGGCGGCGGGTGCGGCACCGCCGGTGCCGACGCGGGAGCCGACGATTGCCCGGGGATCGAGGACCTCGTCGAGACTGCGGTCGGTCAGTCCCCAGGCCCGCCCGGTCTCCGCCAGCGCGACCTCGTCGAGCATCGCACCGGTGATGTCCTTCCCCGCGATGCCGCGGCGGCTGGCCTCGCGGACGGTCCTGCCGACGACGACGTAGGCGCTGCGATAGTCCACCCCGCAGGCCTGCACGATGAACTCGCAGATGTCGGTGGCCTGTGTGTAGCCACGGTCGAGCTCCTCGGCCATCCGGGCGGCGTTGACGCGGAGCGTGCGAACGACCCCACTCATCAGCCGGGTGACGCGGATCGACAGGTCAAGCGCCCGCGGCACCTCGCCGTACGCGAAGATCAGGTTGTCGCTGCGTGCGGACGGGCTCTTGGCCACGGCGAGAAAGCCGGTCAGCCTGCCGATCACCACCCCGGAGGCACCACGAACGATCGACAACGAGTAGGGGTTGCGCTTCTGCGGCATCAGGATGCTGGAGCGGGTGTATGCGTCGTCGAGGTCGACGAAGTCGAACTCGGTGCTCGACCAGATCTCCAGGTCCTCGGCCAACTTGCTCTGCGTCGAGAGCAGGCTGGCCGCCGTTGCCAGCACATGGATCAGGCCGTCGATCTGCCACATCGCGTCGCGGGTGTGTTCGATGACATCGTCGAAGCCGAGTGCGGCGGCGATGACGGTGCGGTCGTCGAGCAGCCGGGTGCCGTTGACGCAGCCGGCACCGCCAGGGCTCCGGTTGACCCAGTCGACCGCGTCGAGCAGCCGGCGGGCATCGCGGATCGCCGGATAGACGAACGACATCGCGTAGTGCCCGAATGTCGACGGCTGCGCCTGCTGGAGGTAAGTCTGGTCGGGCATCAGCGTGCCGACGTGGCGGCCGGCCAGGTCGGTTGCGTGCCGTGCGAACTCCGCCACCGCGTCGACCAACTCCAACAGCTGACGACGGATGTACAGCCGCAACGCGATCCGGGCGGCTTCCCGCCTCGGTCGTCCGGCGTGGAGCCAGCCGGCGGCGTCACCGAGCCGCTCGACGAAGAACCGTTCGCGAGAGTTGTACGGCTCACCGAATTCGGGGTCGTACGGGAATGCCGCCGCGTCGGTGGCGTGCGCCTCGAGCAGGAGGCGTTGCAGGTCGCGCGCTGCAGATACGGGGATGAGGTCACGGCGGCGCAGGTCCAGCACGTGCGCGATATCAGCAAGGTTCAGCCCGTCGTGCAGGAAGGGCGCGTCGGCGTTCTCGAGCGCAAAGCCGCTCTCGACCAGCTCGGGAGCGGCCGAACCCCGAGGCGGGCCGCTCAGCCGCGATTTCGTGGTCACGTACGGGCTCCAACCGTGAGAGCGGACAGGGCGGCAGCCACGCCTCCGGTGTGCCAGAAGACGACCGGCGTCGGGCAACCGTCGGCGAGTTCCTTGCGGAGCAGGGTCATGGCCTTGGCGCCGTAGTAGTCATCCAGGAGCAGGGCCTCGTGGAGCAGAGCGAGGCGCGCGCTGCGCCGGTCGTCGACCGAGGCGACGCCGAAGCCCGGTCCGCGGCAGTCACGGATCTCGACGGCGGCGGATGTCGGAGCGGTGCTGGACAACAGGTCCGCGCAGGCGCGCGCCGCACTCAGAACCTGTGCCGCCGCCTCGTCCGGAGGGCGGCTTACCGACGCGCCGACCACTCGCCAGGGCAAGCCGAGGCCGACCTGGCCGGCCACGAGCCCCGCCTGCGTACCACCCGACCCGGTGGCCACCACGACGACCGCTGGCGTCATGTCTGATGCGGCGCACTGGTCGGCGAGCTCGGTCGCCGCGCAGGCGTACCCGACGGCGCCGACCCCGGTGGCGCCGCCCCGGGGTACGGCGTACGGTCTACGGCCTTCGGCGCGGACCTTCTCCGCGTGGACGAGCACAGCGTCGTCCAACTGCTCGCGGGTCGCGGCGGCGCCGAAGTGCAGCCGTGCGCCGCACGCCCGGGCCAGCTCGACGTTCACCGACGGTGCCTCGGGCGGTGGGCCGCTGAACACCAGGTGGCACTCGAACCCGGCGAGGCGGGCGGCCATCGCCACGCCGGCGCAGAAGTTCGAACTCGGACTTCCCGCCGCGACCAGGACGTCGGCCCCCTGCGCCACCGCGTCGCCGACCAGGAACTCCAGGGCCCTGGCCTTGTTTCCGGCGATGCCGAAGCCGGTCAGGTCGTCGCGCTTGAGATAGATCGGCCCGGCCGACAGCGCGGCCTCCAAGCTGCGCGCCCGTACCAGTGGAGTCGGCAGCATGGCGAGCCGGATCCGGGGAAGCGTCGCTACCATGCGGCCGGCTCCGCCGCCCGCGCCGCCCGCGCACGGTCGACCACGAAGTCGACCATCACGCCGGCGGCACCGGCCGCCGGCCGGGCCAGCCAGCCGCGGCACTCTTCCTCGGTGGCGGCGCCGGCGGCCGCCAGCGCGTCCACGACGCGCCCGATCTCGGTGGTCCCGGGGCTCAGCGCCTCGTGCATCAGCCGCTGCGCTGCGTGCTTGCCCAGCCGTTCGGACAGTCCGGCGAGCAGCCGTTCGGACGCCAGCCGGTCGCCGTACCGGTCGACGTTCGCCCGCATTGCCTCGACGTCGACGACGAGACCGGCCAGCAGCCGGCGGGCCAGGTCGAGCGCGGTCGCGGTGAGCAGGCAGACCTCCGGCAGCGCCGACCACTCGGCCTTCCAGCCCCGGCCGTCGCGTTCGTGCCCGACCACCATGCCTTCCGCCAGGACGGCCGCGTTGGCGCGGACCAACCGGGCAAGCGTGTCCAGGTGTTCGCTGCCCTCGGGGTTGCGCTTGTGCGGCATCGTGATGCTTCCGACCACGTCCGATGTCGTCGGCTCGCGCAGCTCCCCCATCTCCGGACGCTGCAGTTCGTACACCTCGTTGCCGATGCGCGCCAGCGTGCCGCAGATGATGGACAGCACCGCGCCGAACTCCGCGACCCGGTCGCGTGCGGTCAGCCACGAGATCCCGGGATCGCTGAGACCCAGCTCTACGCAGAACTCCGCCCGCAGCCTCGAACCCGCAGGCTCGAAGAAGCCGAGCACGCCGACGGCACCCGCCAGCTGCCCCACCAGCCAGCGCGGTCGCCCCTCCCGCAGGCGGTCCAGGTGACGGCGCACCTCGTCCGCCCAGGAGGCAACCTTGAAGCCGAAGGTGATCGGCGCGCCCGGCTGGCCATGAGTACGGCCCACCATGACCGTGTCGCGGTGGGCCACGGCCATCCTGAGCAGAGACTCCTCGATCGCCCGCAGGTCACGCCAGACGACGGCACCGACGTCGCGCATGACCAGGGCGAACCACGTGTCGGTGACGTCCTGCACGGTGGCGCCGACGTAGACATGCTCGCGGGCCGACTCGGGCAGGACCCGCTGCAGCGCTCGGATCAGGCCCAACATCGAGTGGGACGTGCGCCGGGTCTGCTCGGCGATGTCATCGAGGTCGAGGGCATCGGCCCGCGCGTGGACGGCGATCTGCGCCGCCGACTCCGCGGGGATCACACCGAGCCGGGCCTGCGCGACCGCCAGGGCGACGAGGATGTCCAGCCAGCTCTGCAGCCGGGCCCGTTCGTCGAAGACCCGCGTCAGCTCGGGCGTTCCCCACAGGTGGGCGTACTGCCGGGAGTCGGTCAGGCGGGAGCCCATGACGGCTCCCACACGCGGGCGATCACCGACAACGCCTCGGAGATCTGGGTGAGCGACGCGCCCCACGGTACGACGACCTGGTCCGCCTCGGTGACGACCTCACCCTCGAACAGGCAGCACTTGGTCAACACCGCTCCGGTCGTCGGCCCGGCCCTGCGCGGGCAGATGTCCACCTGGTCTGCCCGTTCGCCGTAGAACCATTGATGAATCTGCTGCGAGCGTTCGCAGCCGATGAGTGTCCAGGACCGGTGCTCGGGTCGCTCGTCGAGATAGGAGGTGCTGACGCCCTCGACGGTGACCCCGCCGCCCCGGCAGGGCAGGAGGTAGGCCTCGGAGGGCCGGGAACGCGCGAGATCGGTCAGCTCCACGACCTCGGGCACCACGTCGAAGGGCGGCAGGTGCTCGGCGACCTCCAGCAGGCGTCGAGTCTGGTCGTACAGCTTCGGCGGATGGGGTGGGACGACCTCGCGGACGGTGAGGCGGAGCGGAACGGGGTCGACGATGAAGTTGACGTGCCCGTACCTGCCCCGCACCACGACACCGCGCTTGCCGGGTGCGTTCTCGAGGGCCGCGCGGCCCAGCGCGGTCGGCACCGCGGTATCGAGGTCCGGACGATCGACGAAGGCGCAGTCGTCCGGTCCGACCAGCAGGGCCATCGCGGTGATCGGGGCGAACAGCGGGTCCACATCGCCTGCCGCCGGGCGTTTCTCCACGGCGACGATCGCCGTGCCTTGTCCTCGCCGGACGACGACGAAGCGGGTGCGGCGGTACGCCTCCAGACCGACGAAATACGCGGCCAGGGATGCCTCGTCCAGCTCACAGCTGACGTCGGTGACGGCGACCCCGCGGTATGCCGAGGGCACCAGGTTCGGCCGCGGATGCGCCGCCGTGGTGCTCACGTCGTCACCATGCGGGCACTCAGGTCGCAGGTGTCCGCGCGCAGACCACGCCGCAGCGTCTCGACACCGAGCGCCTCCTCGAGCGCGACGTTGGCCAGGTTCACCTCGGGGCCGTACTGACGGATGAACCAGGCCTGCTGGTCCTTGCGTGGCGCCTCGAACACGACGGTCTCCAGGCTGCCACCTCTCAGCACGGCCGCGACGACGTCCTCGCGGACGCTGCCGTCGGCACGATAGAGGCCGACCGTCCCACTCTCGCGGCCTTCGATGATCACCCAGCTGGCGCCCGCCTCGAGGTCGCCGGCCACCTCGGTCGTCCACTGGTCGAGCGTGAGGTCGTCGCGCGGATCCTTGCTGCCCACCTCGGCGAGAACGACGAACTGCTCGGACGCGCGGCGGATGAGGTCATATTTGTCCGCCACGGGCATGCCCACGACGCCGCGAGAGACCTCGACGGAGGCGAAGCCCGCGTCCCGGGCCCAGTCCAGACACTGGCGATCCTTGTGTTGAGCCCAGGCGATCTCCATCAGGGTCCCGCCCAGGCAGGCCCGGATGTCGAATCCGGCGAGGAGGGACATCTTGGTCGGTAAGCCACCGTCGACGTACGCGGTCCCCCAGCCGAACTTCCAGATGTCGATGTACGCCGCGGCCGTCGCAAGGACCGACTCCGCGAGGCTTACGCTCGTGCCCTTGTCGAGGACGTGGGTCAGTCCGGTGACCCTGGGCTTGCTCCCCCGGTCCGGTAGATGGAGGAACGTCGGCAGTGTCACATCCTCTATAATAGAGAGTTCGTACACTTTCCGACAGAGATGCCGGACGGACCCCACTCGCCGGTGGTCCGTGAAGGAGGCGAAGGCCGTGGTGAACACCACCGCGGACGCAGCCGACGAACCGGTGGACGTCGAGACATTGGCCGCGCATGTGCGCTCCCACGCAGCGCTCCAGGCAAAGTCCGAGATCGGCATCGTGAGCGAAGTCCTCGGTCCTCGGAACTGGGTGCACGGCCCGGGCGACGACGGAGCGGTCGTCGACATCGGCACCGGTGCGGGTGACGACACGACCGGGCATGTCGTCGCCTGCGGCGAGGCCCTGCTGCCCGCGTTCGTTGCGCTGGATCCGTACGGTGCGGGCTTCGCTGCCGTTTTGGCCAACGTCAACGACCTGGCCGCCATGGGCGCGCGGCCGCACGGCATCGTCGACACCATCGTCGGATCCGCCGACCTCGCCCGGGAGGCGCTGCGCGGGATGCAGGCGGCCAGCCTCGTGTACGACGTGCCGCTGATCGGCGGTCACCTCACGGTGCATGACGGAACAGCCGCGCTTTCCGCGTTCGGCATCGGACATGCGGACGCCGTGCTGACCGTCACCCGGGTCGCCGTCGGCCAGTCGCTGATCGCCGCCAGCTGCACGCGGGGGACGATGCGCGCCGACTTTCCCTTCTTCCGGTCGTTCGAGGAGCGCGGCAGCGAACTGGCCGGGGACGTCCGCGTGCTAGCCGAGATCGCCCGGTCCGGCGCCTGCGTGGCGGCCAAGGACGTGAGCATGGCCGGGGCGGTCGGCTCGCTGGCGATGCTGCTCGAGTGGAGCCGGCTGGGCGTGCGGCTCGACCTCGACCGGCTTCCCCGTCCGCCGGAGGTGTCGATGGCCGCATGGCTCACCTGCTTCCCGGCGTTCTCCTTCCTGCTGTGCTCCCCGCCCGGGCGCGAAGACGAGTGCGCGGAGGCCTTTCGTTCGCGGGGCCTCGAGGCCGCGGTCGTCGGCACCATCGACGACACGGGGCTGCTGTCGTTGGCGTCGCATGGACGGCAGGCGGTCGTGCTCGACCTGACAGCGGGCGGAGTGACCGGGTTGCGGCGCTGATGTGGCGCCACCCGAGCCGTCACGTTGTCAGGCCGACCTGCCCACGGCGAGGGAGCGCGCAATCGAAGCGCCCAGCTCCGGACTCGGCAAGGAGATGCGCATCTGCTGGTGCGGCCGGCCGACGTAGGTCTCGGGTTCGCCGACCGGCGACCAGCCGAGTCTGGTGAAGA
>DATFBR010000179.1:0-8632 GCA_035253685.1 Jiangellaceae bacterium | reverse complement strand
GGGCGTCAACGCGATCTCCGGCGAGCGCTGCTCGCCACACCCGCACGTGTACAGCGACCGCATAGTCCGGCCCGGCGACCCGGCGTTCTTCGACATCCTGCACAGCCATCTGGGCTACCGCACCTGCTACTACCGCTGCTTCTCGGTGGGCAGCGCGTCGCCGGCGATGCGCGACGCGTACGTCCGGTGCCGCGAGTACATGGACCAGGCGATCGCCCTGGTCAAGCCGGGCGCGACCACCGCGGACATCGTCTCGGTCTGGCCACGGGCCGAGGAGTTCGGCTTCGCCGACGAGGAGGCTGCGTTCGCGCTCCAGTACGGCCACGGAGTGGGCCTGGCCATCTGGGAGAAGCCGATCTTCAGCCGGCTGGTGTCGCTGGACCATCCGGAGGTACTGGCGGAGGGCATGGTCTTCGCCCTCGAGACCTATTGGCCGGCGTCGGACGGCTGGTCGGCGGCGCGGATCGAGGAGGAGCTCGTCGTGACCGCCGACGGGTGCGAGGTCATCACGAAGTTCCCCGCCGAGGAGCTTCTGGTCGCCGGTCGCCGGTACTGGACGGTGGGCGGCGAGCTCAACACGCTGCGCGAGTCCCAATCCCACCTCAACACGGGCGACGGCGGCCCCCGGTGACCGAAACCGGCATCGAGCCCGACGCGGTCGGCGCGGAGGACCTGCTCGCAATGTACGAGCAGATGGCGACCATCCGCCGCACCGAGAAGGCGGCCTACGACCTGTTCATGTCCGGCCTGGTCAAGGGCACGACGCATCTCGCCTCCGGGCAGGAGGCCGTCGCCGTGGGTACCAGTGCCGCACTACGGCCCGACGACTACGTCTTCGCCACCTATCGCGGACACCACCACGCGATGGCCCGTGGCGCAACTGCGGAGGAATGCCTCGCCGAGCTGATGAGCAAGGCCACCGGCCTCTGCCGGGCCAAGGGCGGGTCGATGCACCTCACCAAGGCGTCGGTGGGAATGCTCGGTTCCTACGCGATCGTCGGCTCTCATCTTCCGATGGCCACCGGAGCCGCATGGTCGGCGAAGCTGCGCGGGACCGACCAGGTCGCGGTCGCATTCTTCGGTGACGGCGCGACGAACATCGGCGCGTTCCACGAGGCACTCAACCTCGCGGCCGTGTGGGCGCTGCCCGTGCTCTTCGTCTGCGAGAACAACCTCTACATGGAGTACACCCCGATCTCGGCAGTGACAGCGGCAGAGAATCCCGCCGCCGACCGGGCCGGCGCACACGGCATTCCGGCCGAGATCGTCGACGGCAACGACGTTGTCCTGGTCCGCCAGGTCGTGGCCGCAGCGGCCGATCGTGCCCGGCGTGGCGACGGGCCGAGCGTGATCGAGGCACAGACCTACCGGCACTACGGCCACAGCCGGGCCGACCCGGCGAAGTACCGGCCGGCCGAGGAGCTCGAGCGGTGGATGAAGCACGACCCGCTCGACGTCGCCCGGGCCCGGCTGGAGGCGCTGGGCGTACGGCCCGGCTCGATCGAGGAAGCCGATGCCAGGGCGGCGCGGGTCGTCGAGGCGGCGGTCGACGCGGCGAAGAACGCCCCCGACGCCGACCCGCGGGAGGCGTTCACCGACGTCTGGGCGGACGGAGGCGCGGCGTGGCGGACGTGACCACCTACCGCGAGGCGGTGGCGGAGGGCATCGCTCGGGAGATGCGGCGCGACCCCACCGTCGTCTGCCTGGGCGAGGACATCGGTGCGGCCGAGGGCGTGTTCAAGACGACGGTCGGGCTGTTCGCGGAGTTCGGTCCGGAGCGCGTGTGGGACACCCCGATCTCCGAGCAGGCGATCGTCGGCACGGCGATGGGCGCGGCTATGACCGGTGTGCGACCGATCGCCGAGATCATGTTCAGCGACTTCCTCGCCTGCTGCTGGGACTACCTCGCCAACGAGATCCCCAAGGTCCGGTACATGACCGGCGGCCAGGTGACGGTCCCGCTCGTCGTCCGCACCGCGAACGGCGGCGGACTGGGCTTCGGCGCGCAGCACTCGCAGGCGGTCGAGAACTGGGCGCTGACCATACCCGGACTGAAGATCGCCGCGCCGTCCAACCCGGCCGACGTCGTCGGGCTCATGGCAGCTGCCGTCCGCAGCGACGACCCGGTCGTGTTCTTCGAGCACAAGGGCTTGCTGGCCAGCAAGGGCCCGCCGGCACCGCCGGACCATGTCGTCGAACTAGGCCGGGCCGCGATCGCGCGGGAGGGCAGCGACGTCACCGTGGTCGCGCTGGCCTCGACCGTGCCGCTCGCGCTGGCAGCGGCGGACGAGCTAGCTAACGACGGCGTCTCCGTCGAGGTCGTCGACCTGCGCTGCCTCGTGCCCATGGACATGCGAACGGTGCTCGACTCGGTGGGCCGCACATCGCGGCTGGTCGTGGTGGAGGAGAACCCCTACCAGGGTGGCTGGGGCGCGACCGTTGCCTCGGTCATGGCCGACGAGGGGTTCGAGTCGCTCGACGCCCCGATTCGGCGGGTCGCCGCGGCGAACGTCCCGTTGCCGTTCGCCGACCGGCTCGAGGAGGAGGTCATCCCGACCGTCGACAAGCTGACGGCCGCCATCCGTGAGCTCACGCGCTACTGACGACCACGACCCCGGGATCAGACAACGACGTCGAACCAGTGGAGGTACCAGTCATGACCAACCGGATGCTGCTGCGCGGCGGGCACGTGCTGTCCATGGATCCCGAGGTGGGTGACCTGCCACAGGGAGACGTCCTGATCGAGGGCGACAAGATCGCGGCCGTGGGCCCCGCCCTCGACGCGGACGCCGAGGTCGTCGACGTCAGCGGCAAGATCGTCATCCCCGGCTTCGTCGACACCCACCGGCACACGTGGGAGGCCGCAATCCGCGGCTGCGCACCCAACGCGACGCTGGATGACTACTTCGTCGAGGTCCTGGACACCTTCGCCCCGCTCTACCGGCCCGAGGACGTCTACGCGTCGAACCTCGCCGGTTCGCTGGAGTGCCTGAACGCGGGCATCACCACGCTGGTCGACTGGTCGCACATCAACAACACCCCCGACCATCCCGACGCGGCCGTCACCGCGTTGAAGGAGACCGGGATCAGGGCGCAGTATGCGTACGGCAGCGCCAACACGTCGCTGGCGAAGTACTGGTTCAACAGCGCCGAGGTCATCCCGGTCGACGACGTGCGTCGCATCCGCGACACCTACTTCTCCTCCGACGACGGGCTGCTCACCATGGGCCTGGCGACCCGGGGACCGGGTTTCTGCCAGGACGACGTCGTCCGGGCCGAGTGGGCCATGGCTCGCGACCTCGGCATCCCGCTCACCGTGCACGTCGCGATGGGCCGTCTTGCCGGCCGGTTCGCGATGGTGGAGCAACTCGACCGGATGGGCCTGCTAGGGCCGGACACCACGTACATCCACAGCTGCTACTTCAGCGAGCACGAGTGGCAGCGTGTCGCCGACACCGGCGGCACCATCTCGATCGCTGCCCAGGTGGAGATGCAGATGGGACACGGCTGGCCGCCGGTCAACAAGTCCTACCAGTTCGGCCTGCGCCCGAGCCTGTCCATCGACGTCGTCACGACCGTCCCCGGCGACATGTTCACCCAGATGCGCGCGGCCTTCGGCGGCGAACGCGCGCGCGTCAACGCCATCTGCTGGGAGGCCAACACCGGCGTTCCCGACACCATGCTGACGGCCCGCCAGATGCTCGAGATGGCGACGATCCACGGGGCGCATGTCGCCGGCCTGGAGGACCGCACCGGGTCGCTCACGGTGGGCAAGCAGGCCGACGTCGTCGTCATCGATGCGACGGCCCTCAACGTGGCGCCGGTCATCGACCCGGTCGCCGCGGTCGTCCTGTGCGCCGACGTCAGCAACGTCGAGACCGTGATCGTCGACGGTGTGGTCCGCAAGCGCGACGGCCGCCTGGTGGGCGACGTCGACAGGGCGCGTGGGCTGGTGGAGGAGTCGCGCGACCACCTCGTCTCCGCGGCGGCGCAGGCAGCGGAGCAGAAGGAGAGTGCGTGAACTCACGTCATCTCGTCCGCCGCGCGGCGGAGGCCGACTTCGCCCCGTCGTCTGGCTGGGCGGCCGCGGCGACGGGATACCGGCGGTGGACGGTCGTCGGAGAGGCCGCGGGTGCCGTCCACACCGGATTCGCCGTCTGCGAGCTCGCGCCCGGCGGGTCGGTGCCCGCCCACGCGCACTCGTTCGAGGAGAGCTTCCACGTACTCGACGGCAACGGTGTCGCGGACACGTCGGAGGGCTCCTTCATCGTCTCGCCGGGCGACTACGGCCTGATCCCGGTCGCGTCTCCGCACGCCTGGCGCAACGAGAGCGACGCGCCCGTGCGGTGGGCAGAGATGCAGGGCCCACAGCCACGGCAGGCGTTCGGCGAGGACACCTTTCTGGTGCCGCCGCTGCCGTCCGGCGACGCCGTCCCCGTGGACGTCCGCGACCCACGCAGTTGGCGGCTGGGCACCATCACGCCCGCCCACATGGATCCGGCCAAGCAGGGTCAGGACCTGCTGGCAGTGTCGGCGAGCATGCGCACGGCGCTGCTCGTCTACGGCGGCATCAACGTCAAGAAGATGGTCGACAGCGACCTCGGCGCCCAGCTCACGACCATGTTCATGGTCCAGTACGACCCCGACGGTGCGACCGGCGGCCATGACCATCCCTTCGAGGAGACGTACCTGATCCTCGAGGGGGTGGTGAACGCCAGCTTCGACGGCCATCAGTACCGGTTGGAGGCCGGCGACGTCGCCTGGGCCGGGGTGGGGTGCGTGCACTCGTTCTCCAACGCCGGCGAGGGCACGCTCCGGTGGCTGGAGACGCAGGCGCCGGCACCGCCGCCGCGCTACTCGTACCGATTCGCGCGGGACTGGGACTACCTACGCGAAGCCCTTGACAGGGATGGAGAACGCCATGGCTGACCAGCGCACGACCGTGGTCGTCGGTGGCACGTCGGGGATCGGTCTCGGCGTCGCCGGCGAGGCCCGGGCCCGGGGTGACGAGGTCGTGGTCACCGGGCGCGATGCCGCCCGGGCGAAGGAGGCTGCATCGTCTCTGGGAGACGGCGCCCGGGGCCTCGCCGTCGACCTGGCCGAGCCGGAGACGATCGATGCGGCACTCGCGGAGGTGAAGCGGGTCGACGCGCTGGTGCTCGCCGCGATCGAGCGGGATGCGAACACGGTCTCCGACTACGACATCGGACGCGCTCGGCGGCTGATCACGCTCAAACTGATCGGATACACCGAGGTCGTCCATGCGTTGCTGCCCAGGATGGACCCCGATTCGGCGATCGTGATCTTCGGCGGTCGGGCCAAGGACCGTCCGTACCCGGGGTCGACCACTGTCTCGACGATCAACGGTGGCGTCGTCGGGCTGGTCAACACCCTCGCCCTGGAGATCGCACCTATCCGCGTCAACGGCCTGCACCCCGGCATCGTCGGGGACAGCCCGTTCTGGTCGGCCAAGCCGGACGAGGTGCTCGCCGGATATCGGGCGCGCACGCCGTCGGGCACGCTGCCGACGATGGCCGACATCGTCGACGCGGTGAACTTCCTGTTGCGGAACCGGTCGGTGAACGGCACCAACATCTACGTCGACTGCGGGTGGGGCATCACGTGAGCGACCCGCGCGTCGCCGTCGTCGGCGCCGGGCGCATGGGCGCAGCGATGGCCGCCAGGCTGCGCAGGTGCGGTGCCGACGTCGTAGTACAGAACCGGACCCGCTCGAAGGCGGCGACGGTCGCGGCGGCGACCGGAGCAACCGTGGCGGAAACGCCCCGCGAGGCTGCGGCCGGAGCCGACGTGGTACTGGTCTCGCTCGCCGACGACGCCGCCTGCGCGGAGGCGTACGGCGGCGAGGACGGCATCGTGGCGGGTCTGTCGGCGAGCTCCGTCGTCGCCGACACGAGCACGGTCGGACCATGGACGTCGCGGCGCCTCGGTGCCCTGGTCGGCGAGCGTGACGCCGGCATGCTCGACGCACCGGTGTCCGGCAGCGTCCCCGTAGTCGAGCGCGGCGAACTGACCGTCATGGTCGGCGGTGCGGCGGACGACCTCGACCGTGCCCGTCCGGTTCTCGACCTGCTTGCCGGCCGCATCGTCCACGTCGGGCCGACCGGGGCGGGCGCCACCATGAAGCTCGCCGTCAACTCGGTCGTGCACGCGCTGAACCAGGCCCTCGCCGAGGCGCTCGTGCTGGCCGAGCGATCCGATGTCGACCGCCGAACCGCCTACGGGATCTTCGCGGCCAGCGTCGTGGGTGGCCCGTTCGTGCAGTACAAGCGTGCCGCCTTCGAGGACCCGGACGGGACGTCGGTGGCGTTCAGCCTCGACCTGGTCGCCAAGGACCTCGATCTCGTCCTGGAGCTCGCGTCGCACGTGGGCCTGACGATGCGGCAGGCGGAGGTCAACCGTGCCGCGGTCGTCGCCGCCGTCGAAGCGGGTCTGGGCGAGCGGGACATGAGCGCGCTCGCCGGGTTGCTGCGCAGTATGCCCGGGCAGCGTGAGGACGTGCCTAATGGATCATGAGTAGGTGACAGGTCCATGCCGGGGTCATCCCGTCCGAATCAGATTCGGCTGCGTTGGTGTCGCTGGTGTGCTGTGCGCGGCTGGTCCGCATGTCGTTCGGATTCAGCTCTGCTGGCGCGAAGTACCGCGCACAGCACGGCGGAACCGGATCCGTCAGCCTGCTTCGGCGGCTGCCTCCAGGGCGGCAATGTCGATCTTCTTCATCTGCAGCATCGCCGCCATGACGCGCTGCGCCTTCGCCGTGTCCGGATCGTTGATCAGCTCGGTCAGCGCGACCGGGATGATCTGCCATGACAGCCCGTACCTGTCCTTGAGCCAGCCGCACGGCCCTTCCTCGCCGCCTTCGGAGAGGACGCTCCAGTACCGGTCGACCTCCTCCTGCGACTCACAGTTGACCTGCAACGACACCGCCTCGGTGAACCGGAATTCCGGCCCTCCGTTGAGCGCGATGAACTGCTGACCGTCGAGCTCGAAGTCGACGGTCATCACCATTCCCGCCGGCCGCGGCCCCGCTTCGCCGTATCGCGCGACGTTTCGCACCTGCGAGTTCTTGAAGACGGAGACATAGAAGTTCGCCGCCTCCTCGGCCTCCGTGTCGAACCACAAGCTCGTGGTGATCGTCTGCATGACTCCACTCCTCCGGTCGGGTCACTTCACACATTCGACGATCGTCGGGGTCGGAAGTCATCGGTCGGATGGCCTGCGACGCCTGGCGGCAGCCGTCCCGGCGCTCACTCACCCAAACTGGGCCACCCACACGACGATCATCAACAGGGCGAGGAGGACCGCACCGGCCAGGCCGACGATCAGGCCGGTCGGAACCGAGCGCGGTGCCCGGCGTGCCCGACGACCCGCATGCCGGTGGGAGGCCGCACGCTTCGGCGGCATCGGGGCATCGAGCTCGGACCACACCGCAGCCAGCCCGAGCAGGCTGGTGTCGTCCGGCGACGCCTCCGGTGAGGTTCGCCGGTTGCGGCGGTGCGAGGTCATCGTCTCCTGCTCGGTCCGGCCCGCGCTGACCTGCGGCGGGGCTGATCGAGGCTAACCGCTCGCCTCGTCGGTCCGGAAGTCCGGCCGAGCTCAGGCCAGCACGACGGCTCCGGTCACGGCGAGCTGCACGAGGGCGAGTGGCACCAGCCACTGCCAGGCCAGGCGCTGGAGCTGGTCCTCGCGCAGGCGCGGGAACGCCACCCGGAGCCAGATCACGACTAGGGCCAGGAGCATCGTCTTGACCAGCGTCCACAGCCAGCCGAGCGTGTCCTCGAACGGGCCGTGCCAGCCGCCGAGGAACAGGACCGCGGTCAGGGCACTCAGCAGCACGATGCCGGCGTACTCGGCCAGCAGGAAGAACGCGAAGCGGAGGCCCGTGTACTCGGTGTACGCGCCGAAAATGATCTCGGAGTCGGCGACCGGCATGTCGAATGGCGGACGCTGCAGTTCGGCCAGTCCGGCGACGAAGAACACCACCGCCCCGATGCCCTGCCAGGCGATCCACCACGGCTGCCAGGCCTCGACGATGCCCGGCAGCGACAGCGTGCCTGCTGCCATCGCCACTGATGCCGCGGTGAGCACGAACGGCAACTCGTACGCCATCAACTGGGCCGCCGTACGCAGGCCGCCCAGCAATGAGTACTTGTTGCCGCTGGCCCAGCCGCCCATCAGCGAACCCAGGACTCCGACGCCCATTACGGCCAGCACGACCAGCAGCCCCACCTCCACGTCGACGCCGACCCACCCCGGCGCCAGCGGAACGAAGGCCAGCGCGACCAGGTACGGCACCATCGCCACGGCCGGGGCCAGCCGGAACACCACCGGGTCGGCCCGGGTCGGGACGACATCCTCCTTCTGGACGAACTTGACGCCGTCGGCGATCAGTTGCGCCCAGCCGTGGAAAGCGCCCGCATACATCGGTCCGACCCGGCCCTGCATGTGCGCCATGACCTTGTGTTCCGCCTGCCCGACGACCAGCGGCAGGAGGAGGAACGCCGCGACGACCCCGACGACGCGGACGACGGTCTCCAGCACGTCGGTCACGGCGCCTCCGCGGAGCCCGATCCGGGCCCCTCCACCGCCGGGTCGGTCTCGTCGCCGGACATGT
>DATFBR010000178.1:0-13341 GCA_035253685.1 Jiangellaceae bacterium | reverse complement strand
TCGCTAATCAGAAACTACCTCGGATTCAATAGAGGCATCACCGGGCAAGAGCTGGCGTCACGAGCGTTCCGACAGGCATGGTCGTTCGGGGCGAACGTTCGATTCATGAGGGAGGCCACCGCGCTTCGCCGAGTCCCGGGTTGGTTCCTCGTGAGCGTGTCCGACGGCACAGAAATCCGAGGTCGATCGGTTATCCTGGCGCAGGGCGTCACCTATCGTCGTGTCGGGGTGCCCGCACTGGAAGAGCTGGTGGGCGCAGGCGTCTACTACGGAGCCGCCGTAACGGAGGCGCCGACGACGCAAGGCAAGGACGTCTTCGTTGTCGGTGGTGGGAATTCGGCCGGGCAAGCGGCGGTACATCTGTCTGGTTTCGCGGCCCGAGTGACTGTGCTGGTCCGCGGTGATTCGTTGGCGGAGAGCATGTCCGATTACCTCATCAACGAGATGAAGGTCATTCCCAACATCTCGATCGAGTTCGGTTGCCAGATCGTCGACGGGGGTGGAAGCCGTCGGCTGGAGTGGCTTGAGATCGAAGATCGAGCTAGCGGCAGCACGCGCCGTGTTGATGCTGCCGCGGTCTTCATCCTGATCGGCGCAGTGTCCGCCACCGACTGGTTGCCGGATGATATAGCCACGGACCACTGGGGGTTTATATTGACCGGCAGGAAGGCCGAGGAATCGCCCCTCTGGACCCTTCATCGCGTTCCCTATTCATTCGAAACGAGCGTTCCGGGTGTATTTGCCGTCGGAGATGTCCGCCAGGGCTCGGTGAAACGCGTGGCGTCGGCGGCTGGAGAGGGTGCCGTGGCAATCCAGTCATGCCATGCTTTTCTTTCACAACATCCCGACGCTGGTGCTGCAGCCGACATTTCTGGTAATTGACGCAGCGGACCGGCGGAACGACGCAGCGAGATCATCCAATCGCTCGGGTACGGAGGCTAGGTCATCCGGCGGCCAGTCAGCGCCATGCTAGGCGGCGCACGGACAACTCAATCGGTGTTTTCCCAGTTCAGTGGGTTCTTTCGGCTCGGCTGGACCCTAGGTGGCTCGCCGGGCATCTTCGGGTAGTTCGGCGGGTACGGGAGGTCGCCCTGGCCGGCCGCCTCGTCGCGTTCGGCCATCTCGAGCAGCGGCTCGAGCGAGTGGTGGACCTCGTCGATCGCCGCATGCGGGTCGCCGAGCTCGGCGTAGCGCGCGGCGACGGTGCGGACGGTGAAGTCGTCGGGCGAGACCTCGGGCAGTTCCTCCCAGGTCACCGGGGTCGACACCGTGGCGATGGGCGTCCGCCGCACCGACCAGGCCGAGGCGATGGTGCGGTCGCGGGCGTTCTGGTTGTAGTCGATGAACACGGCCTCGCCGCGCTGCTCCTTCCACCACGCGGTGGTGACGTGGTGCGGCATCCGGCGTTCGACCTCGCGGGCGAACGCGATGGCCGCGCGCCGGATCTCGATGAAGGTCCAGCGGGGCTGGACACGGAGGTAGACGTGGACGCCGCGACCGCCGCTGGTCTTCGGGAACCCGACGTAGCCGAGGTCGTCGAGCAGCGGCCGGACGGCGTCGAGCGCGACCATCCGGGCATCGTCGAATCCCGTGCCCGGCTGCGGATCGAGGTCTATCCGCAGCTCGTCGGGATGGTCGACGTCGTCGGCGCGCGTGTGCCACGGGTGGAAGGTCACCGTGCCCAGGTTTGCCGCCCACGCAATGTCGGCCGGGGAGGTGACGCACAGAGCATCGGCCGAGCGCCCGGACGGGAAGGTGATCCGCGCCGTGCGCACCCAGTCCGGCGCGTACTTCGGGAAGCGCTTCTGGTAGACCTGCTCGCCCTCGATGCCGTCGGGGAAGCGCTCGAGGTAGGTCGGGCGCTCGTACAGCGCATGCGTGATGGCTGTGCCGATCGCGACGTAGTGCTCGACCAGCTCGCGCTTGGTGACGCCGACGGCCGGGAAGTAGACCTTGTCCGGATTGGACACGCGCACTGTCCGGCCGTCGACCTCGATCTCGATAAATGGTGCCGCCACCGTCGCAACGCTATCCGCTGACACCCACGGCTCAGACGTCGAAGAGCGGGTCGGTGATCGTCAGCCCGAGATCGTCGCCGAACTCCCACGCCAGGTAGAGCAGGATGAGCGCACCACCGCACAGGGCGATGTCCTTGGAGAACTGCACCATTTCGTTCTGGCGGGCCATGGGCTCCCTCTCGCGCCAGAAGCCGTGCATGAGAACCGCTGTGGCGAGGAGGAAGAGCGCGAGCAGGATCGCGCCGAGGTCGATCCAGATGCCGAAGAGGACCAGCACCGCGCCGATCAGGATCTGCACACCGCTGAGCAGGACCATCGGCCGCCCCGGCCGGACGCCGCGACTCTCTGCGTAGCCCGCCATCGCGCCCTTGTCCGTCAGGTGGGCGAAAGCGCTGGAGAAGAAGATCGCGGAGAACAGGATCCGGCCGACGAGGAACAGAACATCCATCACGCCTCCAGGTTTCACGTCCGGCATTCATGTACCAAACGATTGACGAGGCAAAGATAGGGCGATCTTGTGATGCCGTCGATAGTTCACACCGGCCAACTGCCGGGTTACCGTCGGGTATGGCATACGACGTCGAGAAGAGCGACGCGGAGTGGCGCAGCGAGCTGTCGCCGGCGGAGTACCACGTGCTGCGTGAGGCCGGCACCGAACGCCCCGGATCGAGCCCGCTGGAGGCACCGGACGAGCAGCCGTACACCTACTCCTGCCGGGCCTGCGGTGCCGAGTTGTTCCGCAGCGCGACGAAGTTCGACTCGCATTGCGGGTGGCCGTCGTTCTACGCACCGTTGGCCGAGGACCGGGTCGAGTACATCAGCGACCGGTCGCTGGGCGTGGAACGGACGGAGGTTCGCTGCGCGCGCTGCGGATCGCATCTGGGGCACGTCTTTTCCGGCGAGGGCTACGGGACGCCGACCGACCTGCGCTACTGCATCAACGGCATCGCACTCAGGCGCGAGACCGACGCCGCCTGACCGCGGCATGCCCGCGGGCGGCCACACCCGCACTTCGTCGTCGGGTGACCGGCCATGATGGCCGGATGACCGGCCCAGCCGCCTTGCACACGGCCACCTTCACCGAACTCGACGCGGCCACCCTCTACGCCCTGCTGCGCCTGCGCGTGGACGTCTTCGTCGTCGAACAGCACTGCGCCTATCCGGAGATCGACGGACGCGACACCGAGCCGGACGCGCTGCACGTCTGGCTGGCCGCCGAGTCGACGATGCCGCTGGGGTACCTGCGGGTCCTGAGCGAGCCGAACGGGGTGGCCAGGATCGGACGTGTGGCGGTGGCCCGTTCGGCCCGCGGAACGGGCCTCGCCCGGCGGCTCATGCAAGCGGGCCTCGAACATATCGGTGACCGGGTGTGCGTGCTGGATGCACAGGCTGGGCTGGTGGATTTCTACGCCGACTACGGCTTCGTCGTCACCGGCCCGGAGTATCTCGAGGACGGGATCCCACACGTGCCCATGCGGCGCTCCGCCGGCTGAGCCCCGCGGGTGGGCCGTTCTCCCCACTTGTGGTGGGTTGGACACGTCTCGGACGTCCACGAGACGTTGAGAGACCACCACAAGATGGAGCCTCCGGGACGGGTGCTCCACCAGATGGCGTCAGGGGAGGGCGGCGACGATCTCCTGCACGGGCTTGCGGCGGCCCGTATAGAACGGCACCTCTTCGCGGACGTGGCGGCGCGCCGCCGAGCCGCGCAGGTGCCGCATCAGATCGACGATCCGGTGCAGTTCGTCGGCCTCGAAGGCCAGGATCCACTCGTAGTCGCCGAGCGCGAACGAGGCCACCGTGTTGGCCCGCACGTCGGGGTAGTCGCGCGCCATCATGCCGTGCTCGGCCAGCATGGCGCGGCGCTCGGTGTCGGGCAGCAGGTACCACTCGTAGGAGCGCACGAACGGGTAGACGCAGACATAGTCGCGCGGATCCTCACCGGCAAGGAACGCCGGGACGTGGCTCTTGTTGAACTCGGCTGGACGGTGCAGCGCCGCCTGCGACCACACCGACTCCAACCGGCGGCCGAGACTCGTCCGGCGGAACCGGTGGTACGCCTCCTGCAGATCGTCGGCCGACACCGCGTGCCACCAGATCATCAGGTCGGCGTCGGCCCGAAGCCCGCCGAGGTCGTAGGTGCCGCGGACGACCACGTCCTTGCCCGCCAACTCCTCGAACAGTCCGGCCACCTCTGCGGCCAGCGGCGCCCGTTCGGCCTCGCCCAGCGGATCACGCAGCCGGAACACCGACCACATCGTGTACCGGACCACCTCGTTGAGGTCCCGCGCCTTCGACCGGACCACCGGATCGTTCATGCCTCCGATACTGGCACGAGCCCGAACCCGTCCAGGATCCCGGCCGCCGCCTGCTGCGCGGCCGCGACGCAGGCGGCGATACCGACGCCTGCATAGGCGGCGCCGCACAGGGCGAGGCCCGGCAGGGCGGCCGCCGCAGCGGCCACCCGCGACATCCGCTCCAGGTGGCCGACGGTGTACTGCGGCAGCGCGCCGCCCCATCGCGTGACCGTCCAGTCCACGGGCCGGCCCGTCACCCCCAGCGCCACGGCGAGCTCGGCCAGCATGAGGTCGGCCAGTTCACCGTCCTCCCGCTGGAGGTCGGCGACGGACCCGTGGCGGCCGACCGAGGCCCGCAGCACGACCAGGTCGCCGGCGGCGGCACCCAGCCACGGCCACTTGACCGATGACAACGTCACGGCCTTGATGATCCGGCCGTCGACCGGTGGCACCAGGAAGCCCGACCACGCCGGAACGGCCGGCAGAGCGGAGCTGGGCAGCGCGATGGTGACGACGGCGACGCTGGCGTACTCGAGCCCGGCCAGCCCGGCCGACACCGCAGGTGCGGCGTCGCGCAGCAGGCGGGCCGCGGGCACAGCCGGCACCGCCACGATCACGGCGTCGGCGTCGATGGCCTCGGGCCGGGCCGCCGGCCCCGTCTGGATGCGCCACCCGTACGGCATCCGGGCGAGACCGCGGACCGTGACGCCGGTGCGGAGGTCGGCACCGGAGGCGGCGGCGATCGCCGCCGGCAGCCGGCCCACTCCCCCGCGGATGCCGGCGAAGACGGGCACGTCGGTGCCCGGTTCGTCGGCGAGGACGGACGCCGCCGCCGCGACCAGAGAACGGTGCCTGGCCGAGGCGGCCGCCAGGGCCGGGACGGTCGCGGCCAGTGACAGCTCGTCGGCGTGTCCGGCGTAGACCCCCGCGAGCAGCGGCTCGACGAGACGGTCGACCACGGCCCGACCCATGCGGTCGGCGACGAACCGCCCTATGGCGACGTCGGCGCCCGTGGGAAGCGGCATGCCCGGCAGGTCCGGCTCGGCCGCCACCACAGCGGCCTCGTCGGGGTCCAGCACGGCCGAGAGCGTCGACGTGTCGGCCGGCACGCCCATGACCGTGCGACCCGGCAGTGCCACCAGCGAGCCCCGCGTCCACAGCCCTGCGTCGACCCGGGCCGGGTGGACGATGTCGTCGCCGAGCCCGACCGCGCGGGCCAGTCCGACCGCCTCCGGACGTCGGTTGAGCAGCGACTCGGCGCCCACGTCGACCGGAACTCCGGCCACCTCGGCGGTGCGCAGGTGCCCCCCGAGCACCGGCGCCTTGTCCAGGACGGTCACCCGCATGTCCCTGCGCGCAGCCCGCGAGAGGTAGTACGCCGCAGCCAGCCCGCTGACACCGCCGCCGACGACGACCACGTGACGCCGCCGCCCGCGGGGGCGTCGGCCGAGGCCCGGGGTCACCGGGTCACCGCGAAGCGCCGTGGACGGTCTCGACCACGCGTGCCAACACGTCCGGATCGGCCGACGGCGGCACGCCGTGACCGAGGTTGAACACGTGACCCGGCGCCGCGCGTCCTTCGGCGACGATCCGCCGCACCGCACGTTCGACCACCGGCCAGGGTGCGCCGAGCACGGCCGGGTCGAGGTTGCCCTGCAGCGCCTTCCCCGGCACGCGGCGCGTCGCCTCGTCCAGCGGAACCCGCCAGTCCACGCCGACGACGTCGGCGCCGGCGGCGCCCATCAGTGCCAGCAGTTCACCGGTGCCGACGCCGAAGTGGATCCGCGGCACGCCCAGGTCGGCGATCCCGGACAGGACTGCCCTGCTGTGCGGCAGCACGTACGTCTCGTAGTCCGCCGCCGACAGCGCACCGGCCCACGAGTCGAACAGCTGGACCACCCTGGCCCCGGCGCGCACCTGCACCCGCAAGAACTGGGCGGAGATCGCAGCGATGCGCGACATCAGGTCGTGCCAGAGGTCGGTGTCGCCGAGCATGAGCGCCTTGGTCCGCTCGTGCGTCCGTGACGGGCCGCCTTCGACCAGGTAGGACGCCAGCGTGAACGGCGCGCCGGCGAACCCGATCAGCGGCGTCTCGCCCAGCTCGCCCGCCAGCGTGCCGACCGCCTGGGCCACGTAGGTCACGTCGTCCGGTTCGAGTGGGCGCAGCACGTCGAGATCGGTCCTGGCCCGGATCGGGTGATCAACCACCGGGCCGACGCCGGCCACCACGTCGACACCCACGCCGACCGCGCGCAGTGGCACGACGATGTCCGAGAACAGGATCGCCGCGTCGACGCCGTAGCGGCGGACCGGCTGGAGGGTGATCTGGACGACCATGTCCGGCCGGGTGCACGACTCGAGCATCGGAACGCCGTCGCGGATCTTGCGGTATTCGGGGAGCGACCGCCCGGCCTGGCGCATGAACCACACCGGTGGACGAGGGAGCGGCTCGCCACGGCAGGCGCGTATCAGCGGGGCGTCCTCGCTCACCGCCCGATCGTCGCACGGGCGCGCCTTCCGACGGCTGTCCGGGACGGGTCGTACGCTTCCCGGGTGGCAGCGAGCAACGGCCCCGACCGCATGGAGGCCGGCACGCCGACCGCCTTCGTGCAGGCGGTGGCGTCACTGCGCTCGGCGCGGCTGCGGCCCGAGGTCGAGGTCGACATCACCCCGCCGCCGAAGCGGCTCGCCCCACACGCCTTCGCACTCACCGCCGAGGTGACCGGCCAGGCCACGTCCGGGCGGCTGGTCCTGCTGCACGACCCGCTCGGGCCCGACGCGTGGCACGGCCAGTTCCGGCTCGTCACCTACGTCCGCGCCGCGCTCGAGGCCGAGATCGCGGCCGATCCGCTGGTGCTGGGCGTCGGCTGGGCATGGCTCACCGAGGCGCTGACCAGTCGGGCGGCGCCGCACACCGCGGCCAGCGGCACCGTCACCCGGGTGGCATCGGAGTCCTTCGGCGGCATGGCGGCCGAGCCGGCCACGGCCGAGATCGAGATCCGCGCGTCGTGGACGCCGCTCGATCCCGACCTGGCGCCGCACGCGCTCGCCTGGGGCGACGTGCTGACGACGGCCGCCGGTCTGGCGCCGCTGCCCGCCGGCGTCGTGGCGATCACGCCGCCGCGGGGTGGACCGGCCCGGTGACCGAAGCTCCGGTCCCCCTGATCGAGCCGCGAGAAGGGTTGCCGCCGGTCGTCGCCGACGCCGCGGGCCTGGCAGTCACGGTCGAGGCATTCGCCACTGCCACCGGTCCGGTCGCGGTCGACGCCGAGCGGGCGTCCGGCTACCGGTACAGCCACCGCGCCTACCTCGTCCAGGTCCGCCGGGCCGGTGCCGGTACCGCGCTGATCGACCCGCTGGGGTGTCCCGACCTGTCCGCGCTGGGCGCGGCCCTGGCCGACGCGGAGTGGGTGCTGCACGCGGCGAACCAGGACCTGCCATGCCTCGCCGAGGTCGGCATGCGCCCGACCCGGCTCTTCGACACCGAACTGGCCGGTCGCCTGCTGGGATATCCGCGGGTCGGACTGGCGCCGCTGGTCGAGAGCGTGCTCGGCTACGCGCTGGAGAAGGGGCATTCGGCTGCGGACTGGTCGACCCGGCCGTTGCCGGAGCCGTGGCTGCGCTACGCCGCGCTCGACGTCGAGCTGCTCGTCGAGCTGCGCGATGCCCTCGACGCACAGTTGCGCGAGGCCGGCAAGCTCGGCTGGGCCCAGGAGGAGTTCGAGGCGCTGGCGAGGTTCCAGGCGCCCGGGCCTCGTGAGGAGCCGTGGCGGCGGACCTCGGGTCTGCACCGGATCCGCGACCGGCGGCGGCTCGCCGCCGTCCGCGAACTGTGGCTCGAGCGCGACCGGGTGGCCCGTCGCCGCGACCTGTCCCCCGGCCGGGTGCTACCGGACGCGGCCATCGTCGAGGCAGCTCTGGCCATGCCGAAGGCACCCGCCGAGCTCGCGACCCTGCCGGTGTTCCGGGGCCGGGCGCAGCGCCGTGAGTCCGACCGATGGGCCCGTGCGATCGGGCGGGCCCGAGCTGCTTCCGATACCGATCTGCCCCTGCTCACCGCGCGGTACGACGGCCCGCCGCCGGCCCGGTCATGGGCGTCCCGCGATCCGGCCGCCGCAGCCCGGCTCACCGCCGCCCGCGCCGTGGTCACGGAGATCGCGGAGGAGCACGGCCTGCCGGTCGAGAACCTGCTCGCCCCGGAGACGCTGCGCCGCGCGGCATGGACGCCGCCGGACCCCCCGACCGAGGATGCGGTGGCCGCCGCCTTCCGCGACCGCGGCGCCCGCGACTGGCAGATCCGGCTCACGGCCGGGCCGGTCAGCGGCGCCTTCGCCGCGGTTCCGGCCGCCTGACGGCGCCGGTGCGGCGGCCGCTGCTGCTGCGTCGGACGGTCATTCCGAGGCGGACGCCGAGCCGGAACCCGAGCCCGAGCCGGAGCCCGAACCCGATCCGGACCCGGAACCGGATCCCGAGCCGGGCCCGGAGTCCGACCCGTCGTCGGAGCAGCCGGCCAGCCCGATGGCGAGCACGGCGACGGTGGCGGCGGACCAGGCGGCCAGCCGGGAACGGGGACGATTCATGGGTTGGTAATCCTCTCTCTGGGACGGTCCACGTCCGGCAGCCCGCGGCCGCGTGCCGTGCGCGCACCCGCGTAGAGCAGGACGAGGAGGGCGGCTACCCACGCGATGTGGAGCAGCCAGAAGCCGGGTCCGTCGACCCGGTAGTCGGGGAACAACGGGCGAAGCACCCGGTACAACGGGTCGTCGACGTGCTCGAAGCCGACCACCCAGGTGATCTCGCGGGACCAGCCGTCGACGAGCAAGGCAATCAGGTGCCCGACGCCGAGCAGGCCCAGGACGAACGCGACCGGCTGGAGGCGGGGAACCACCCGGCCCAGCCACCACAGCACGGTGAGCGCCGCGAGCGGCAGGACGACCACGACTTGGCGGCCGGGCCACCAGTAGCCGTGCATGGTGAGCGCTACCCACGTCGCCACCGCCCAGCCCGCGAGCAGCGGTGCGACGATCACCGCCGCGCGGTACCGCATCGTCCGAGCGCCGAGCACGGCGACCGCGGCGACGGCCGGTACGACCAGCAGCCAGGCGGGCTGCCACGGGACCAGCCCGTAGGCCCGGTCGACGAGCAGCGCTGCCAGCCGGAGTGATCTGCCGACGTAGTCGGGCTGGACGCCCATGACCGCGAACTCACCGGTCCGCTCGAAATGGTCACCGGTCGCGTAGACGGTCCAGCCGCCCCAGACCACCTGGTGCACCAGCAGGTACAGGACGCCGGACGCCGCCAGGCCGGCCGCCAACGCGCTCACCGCACGCCGGCGGCCACGGCGGAACAGCCGGACCAGGACGACCACGACGAGCGCGGCGGCCACCGGCAGGTACTTCACTCCCAGCCATGGCAGGACCGTCACGGCGACCCCGAAGCCGACCAGGCCGGCCCGCCGCAGCGGTCCGGTGGCGAGTGCCACCGCCGCGAGCAACGCCAGCGCCGCCGGCACCTCCGGGTACAACTGCTGGCCGTATACCGCCAACGGGGCCGACGCGCCGGCGACCATGCCTCCCGCCGCGGCGACGGCAGTGGAGACGCCGAAGCGTCGCACGGCAACCCATACGAGCAACGCCGAGGTCGCGGCGGCCAGCACGGACATCGCCACCTTGGCGCCCACCCACCCGCCGAGGCCCACCGGTATGGCGAGCAGGACGGGGAGCAGCGGGTCGTGCGGGCTGACCTGCCGGCCGTCGTCGAGCCGGCTGGTCTGCACCGGGAGCTCGGCGTCGAAGAAGGCCCGGTAGCGCTGCCCGGCCAGTTCGTCGGCGATGTCCATGTCGTGGTCCTCCCACAGCGACGTCGCCGTGAGCAGGTACTGGGGCTCGTCGACGGCGGCCTGCCCGCCGTAGGTGGACCGGACGCCGATACCCAAGAGCGCAGCGACCAGCGTCGCGACGGCCGCGGCGGCCATCGCGACGTGCAGCCGCCGGTCGCTCATCCAGCCGCCTCGAGCGCCGATTCGCCTGCTACCCGGGCCACCGCGTCGACCAGATCGGTCGCGGGGACGATTCCCGTCAGCTCGGCCAGCCGGGACGGGTCGGCCCAGGTGTCGGGCACCTCCTCGGGCGCTGCGGGCACGACCTCGACCAGGGGCACGACCTCGAGGACGGCGCCGACCGCATCGATCGCGTCGCGCAGGCTGCGCGGCGAACCGGCGCCGATGTTGACCACACCGCCGGCGCCCCGCAGGGCGGTCAGTGCCCTGGCGACGTCACGGACGTCGGTGAAGTCCCTCGTGCGATCGAGGCTGCCGAGCACCCGCAGCGGGCGTCCCCGGCGCGCGGCCGCGATCCACCGCGACAGCGCCATGTCCGGACGCTGGCCCTCCCCCACGACGGTGAACGGCCGCGCCACGACCAACGGCGCACCCCGGTCGAGTCTCGCGGCGCACAGCTGCTCGGCGCGCACCTTGCTGGCGGCGTACCCGCCGACCGGATGACACGGGTCCGCCTCGCGGCTGGCCCGGCCGTACCTCGCGCCGCCGTACACCGACGACGACGAGGCGACGACGACCGGCACGTCGATGGGTGTGGCGGCCAGCACGGCCCTGGTCGCGTCGACGTTGTCGCGTCGCCGGCGCCGCTCCACGCCGGGCGTGCGGTCGCGCACCCCCGGACATCCAGCCAGGTGGATCACCGAATCGGCCGCGCGCAGCGCGTCCAGCACCGCCGGTTCGCCATCGCAGAGGTCGGCCCGGATGGTCAGGACGCCGGCCCGGATGACCGGTAGCCGGTCGATCGCGAGGACCTGCTCGCCCCCCTCCAGCAGACGAGACACGACCGCGCTGCCGATGAATCCGGCGGCTCCGGTGACCACGACCGGCATGCGCGATCTCCCTCCCGTATCATGTACATAGGTAAGCCTCACCAAACTCGACGTAGGTTAGCCTTGCCTGCCGTGAGACGGAAGGGTGGCTCGTTTCTGCGCGTGGCGGGCGTCGTCCTCGGGGTGGCGCTCCTGATCGCGTCCGCCGGTTTCGTCGCTCGAACCGTGGACGCCGGCGTGCTGCGCCGGGTCGTGTCCGCGTTGCTCGCCGATCCGGCCGGGCTCGCTCTGGCGCTGCTCGCGTACGCGGGTGCCTTCGGGTTGCGGACGTGGGCATGGCAGCGGACCCTGCCGGGCCTGCCGGCCGGTCAGGCCTGGGCTGCGCTGCACGTGTCCCTGCTCGGCAACCACGTCCTGCCGCTGCGCCTGGGCGAGGCCCTGCGGGTCGCCAGCGTCGCGCGCCGCACGACGCTGCCCCTGGGTCCGGTCACGGCTTCTGCACTGACCCTGCGGGCTGCCGACGTGCTGGCGGTCCTCGGCCTGGCCGCTGTGGCAGCACCCACGGTGATGACGGGGTTCGGCCCAGTGGCAATTCTGGTGACCGCCCTCGCCCTCGGCGGTGCGCTCGGCGGGCTGACCTGGATCCGCCGGCTGCGTGCCGCAGGTTCTTCCGTGCGCCTGCCCGGAGCCGGGCCGCTGGCGGCCACGACGCTGGCGTGGCTGCTCGAGGCCGCCGTGGTGTGGGAGGTCGCCCGGGTCGCCGGAATCCACCTGACCGGATGGCAGGCCGTTGTCGTCACCGCAGCGACCATCGCCGCCCAGGCCGTGGCGGTGACTCCGGGCGGATTCGGCACGTACGAGGCCGCGGCCACGGCCGCCATGGTCGCGATCGGCGTGCCGGCCGGTGCGGCGTTCGCGGTCGCCGTGACGACGCACGCGGTCAAGACCGGGTACGCGCTGGTCGTCGGCGCATATGCACTGATCCGCCCGGCGCCCGGGTACTGGGGACGGTTCCGGCTGCCGCGCCGCCGACCGTCCCGACCCCTGCGGTGGACCACCGGCTCCGACGCCCCGGTCGTCGTCATCGTGCCGGTGCACGACGAGGAGGCGACCGTCGCCGACGTCGTCCGGAGACTCCCCCGGACCGTACAAGGCCGGCGGGTGGTCACGCTGGTCGTCGACGACGGCTCGACCGACCGCTCGTCCCAGCGGGCCCGCCAGGCGGGCGCGGTCGTCGTCACCCAACCCCGCAACCTCGGCCTGGGTGCCGCGGTGCGCCGCGGCCTGGCCGAAGCCACGGCCCTCGACCCGGCCGCGGTGGTCTACCTCGACGCCGACCTCGAGTACGACCCGGCCCAGGCAGGACGCCTGGCCGCCCCGGTGCTCGACGGCTCGGCCGACTACGTGGTCGGGTCCCGCTTCGCCGGCGACATCCGCCGGATGCTCCCGCACCGCCGGCTCGGCAACGTCGTGCTCACTCGCTGGGTGCGCTGGATGGTCCGCCTACCGGTCACCGACGGCCAGAGCGGGTACCGGGCGTTCTCCCCCCGCGCCGCCGCCGAGGCCGAGATCATCCACGACTACAACTACGCGCAGGTGCTCACGCTGAACCTGGTCGGCCGGGGGTTCGTCTACCGCGAGGTACCGATCAGCTACGAGTTCCGCGCATCGGGCAGCTCGTTCGTCCGCCTCGGCCGGTACCTGCGCACGGTGCTGCCGGCCGTGCTCCGGGAGCTCAACCGGTCGGCCGACTCAGTCCTCGACGACGTGGCGGTCGAACCGCTCGCGGGCCGCCGTCCACGCGTAGCGGTCGAACCGGCCGTCGTCACGCAGCGCGTCGACGGCGTCGTAGGCCATGACCAGGGCGTGGTGGGTGTTGTCGTGGGCGAACAGGCCCTGCCGGCCGAACGTCACCACCCGCCGCAGCATCCGGGCCCACGTGTCGACACCGGCCAGGTCGTCCTCGAAGCCGACCCGGTACACGGGGTAGACCTGCCCGAGCCGGCGGGTCTCCACGTGCAGGCGGTCCACCGCGGGTAGGCCGGTACGGGCCAGCGCCTCGTCGACGAGATCGGCGAGGGACTCGTCGTCCAGACCCCATACCTCGTCGGTCATCGAGCACGGGACCTCGGCACACAGCACCGACCGGTCGAGCGGGTCGTCCGCGTTGTCGCGGTAGTTGGTCGGCTCGGAGATGC
>DATFBR010000177.1:0-10407 GCA_035253685.1 Jiangellaceae bacterium | reverse complement strand
GTCGTTGGCCCGGCTGGCCAACATGTCCTCGCGCACTTTCGCCCGGCGGTTCCGGGCGGAGACAGGCACGACCCCGTACGACTGGCTCCTCGCCCGCCGGGTCACCGAGGCTCAGCGGCTGCTCGAGGAGGGCGACGACCCCATCGAGCGGGTGGCCGTCCTCTGCGGTTTCGGGACCGCCGGCGCAATGCGGCACCATTTCGCCAAACGGCTCGGCACGACGCCGCAGGGCTACCGCGCCGCTTTCTGCCACCGCAACCCCTGACCCATCGGCGCCGGTGGGAGGCGGGCTCAGATGCCGGTCGTCGATCGCGGGTAGGCCACGTCGGGGTCGCAGAGGACGTTGACCAGGTACGGAACGCCGGCTGCGAAGGCGCGTTGCAGGGCGGGTCCGATCTGGTTGGGACGCGCCACCGTCTCACCCGCGCCGCCGAGCGCGGTCACGATGGCGTCGTAACCAGTCTCGCGGCGCAGATCCGCGGCGACGTCGTAGCCGTAGAGGAATCGCATGGGATGCTTCTCCAGCCCCCACGCTCCGTTGTTGCCCACCACCATGACGACCGGAAGGTCGTGCCGGACCAGCGTGTCGACGTCCATCAGCGACAGCCCCGCCGCGCCGTCGCCGTAGAGCACGACGATCTGGCTCGACGGCCGGGCCAGCCGTGCGGCGGCTGCGGAACCGGCACCTGCTCCGAGGCAGCCGTACGGCCCGGGGTCGAGCCAGCAGCCGGGCCGGCCGGGCTCGACGAACTTGCCCGCCCAGGAGACGAAGTCGCCACCGTCACCGATCACCACGGCGTCGTCGTCGAGAAGCGGTAACAGCTCGCCGTAGATCCGGGCCGGATGGATCGGATCGGCGTCGGCCGCGAACAGCGAGGCGTCATGCTCCGCTGCGGCGACCACGCCGGCGTGCAGGTCGGCGCCCCATTCCTCGTGGGTCGTACGATGCGGTCGTGCGGCCCACGCCGCAAGGATGCCGTCGAAGACCAGCGTGAGGTCACCGGCGGCGGAGGCGGCAAGCTCGACGTGGGTCGCCAACTGGCCGGGAGAGTCGGTCAGGTGCGCCACGCGCGCTGGTGGGCTCCCGTCGCCGCCGCCGAAGGCACCGAAGCCGAGCCGGAAGTCCAGCGGCGTGCCCGCAACGACGACGAGATCTGCCCGCGCGAATGCCGCCGACCGGGCACGCGTGGCGAGCAACCGGTGTCCACCTCGAAGGATGCCGCGTCCCATGCCGTTCGTCACGACCGGGACGCCGGTCTCCTCCACGAACCGCACCGCGGCCCGCTCGGCTCCATCCATCCACACGTCCGAGCCGAGCACGAGGACCGGGCGCTCCGCGGCCGCCAGCAGAGCGGCGGCCGACATCAGATCGTCGGCATCCGGCACGATCAGTTCGCGAGCGGCGGCTGCCGGGATCGCGACCTCGGCTCGGCTGAACAGTTCGTCCATCGGCACGTCGACGAAGACCGGGCCACGGTGGGAGGCGTCGGCGACTCTCAACGCCTCGTCGAGGACACCCGCCACGTCCGCGGCCTTGCGCGCCGTGACCGCTCGCTTGGTGATCGGCGCGAGCATCGGTGGGTGGTCGAGCTCCTGCAGCGCTCCCGTGCCCCAGCGGAACTGCGGCGCGCGGCCCCCGACGGCGAGCAGAGGGACGCCGCTGAAGTAGGCCTGGGCGATCCCGCTGGCACCGTTGGTGACGCCGGGCCCGGCCGTGAGCACCGCCAGCCCCGGGCGGCGGCTGAGCTTCGCGGTCGCCTCCGCGCCGAACACCGCCGTCTGCTCGTGGCGCACGTCGATGAGGCGCATCCGCGGCTCCTGGCGAACGGCCCCGTCGTAGAGCGGGAAGACGTGCGCGCCGGACAGGGTCCACATCGTCTCGATCCCATGGTTGGCGAACACTGCGCGCGCGTGGTCGCCGGCGTGACCCTCCAACACGAGGAGCCCGGAGTTGTTGCGCTGCGAAGCAGCATCCACGGGATGACGCTACACGCGACCGTCTCGGGCAGCGAGCGATCCCGGCCCGTGTTGATCATGGCAAAGCGGTCCGACGTGGGGCCCACAACGGCCCACTTCGCCATGATCAACGGGATCGGGCGTGGCGACGGGTCAGGCGCGGCGGAATACTCGCGGTGCGCTGGACCGCAGGGATCGCTGCAGGGCGATCAGCAGGTCCGGGCGGCAGCTCGGGCTGAGGGCCGGTGCGGCGGTCGCGTCCTGGGCCGGCGTCGCCGTGACCCCCAGCAGCAGTTGAAGATGCAGCGCACGTGCGTAGGCGACACCGTTGGCGCGGACGGCCGGTTCGCGCATGCCGGGCGGCACGGGTTCGGCCCAGATCGTCGACAGGCGCTCCAGCCAGTGTTCGAGCGCGTCGACCGGCACCTGGTCGCGGTGCAGCAGCGACATCGTGGCGTATGCGAGCCGGTCGTCCTCGCTCGCAGCGAAGCGGTGTTCCGTGGGGATGAGCAGGCGTTCGGCGACGACGTCGAGAAGAACCCGAAGCTCGTCGGAGCCGATGTGCCGTGACGCCGCGAGCGTTCCCAGCAGGTCCGCGCCGTGCGCGATCGCATGCGCCCAGCCGCGGTCGGGAACCCACCCGCGCAGGTCGCGTTCGGCCAACAACCAGGCGACCGACCGGTCCGCCCAGGTGAGCACGGTCGTCGGGTGGAGCGCGTGGGTGGTGTTGTCACGGGCGATCACCGCGGCAAGACACACCGCCGAGAACGACCGCCGAAGAACCGTGTCGGTTCCGTCCTCGCCCAGGCCGACCCGCAGGCCCAGCACCAGGCCGTCTCCCAGCCCGGCGAGCAACTCGTCGTAGACGCCCTCGGACACCCACGTCGACAGGACGGAGTAGGCGATGTCGTCGCGGACCCTGGGGTCGGGGTCGCCGAGCATGGTGACGAGGTCGGTCGTGAGGTCGTCCAGGGCGGCACCGTGGGGGACCCGGTAGCCGTCGGCGACGACGCGCTCCCAGTAGGACATCCGCACCGGGGCATCCTCGCAGAAGGCGGAGACCCGTCGATGCCCCGGGTCCGCCGCCGGCAACCACCCACGATCGGCAGGTTCGGACCGGTGCCGCAGCCACATTAGGCTCGCGGTCGTGCCGTCGCTCAACGACGTCGTGCGCCAGTACACCGACCTCTCCGAAGGTGACCTGGACTGGCTGCACGCGCTCGTCGCCGACTGGCAGCTGCTGGCAGACCTGTCGTTCGCCGACCTCGTCCTCTGGGTTCCCGACCGCAGCAGCCACGGCTTTCGCGCCGCCGCCCAGATGCGGCCGACGACGGGAGCGACCGCATACCCGGAGGACCTCGTCGGGTCGCTTCTGCCGCGGGGTCGTCGCCCGCTGGTCGAGGCAGCGTACGACGAGGGCACGATCCGCCGCGACGGCGATCCGGAGTGGTGGGACGACGTGCCGGTCCGGTTGGAGACGATCCCCGTCCGCCGTGACGACCGTGTGCTGGCCGTCGTCGCCCGGCACACGAATCTCACCTCGGTGCGCACGCCGAGCCGGCTGGAGCTCGCCTACCTCGAGTGCGCGGGACAGCTGGCCAAGCTGGTCGCCGAGGGCCGATTCCCCAGACCCGGCACGGGCATGGACCGCCGCGGTGCGCCGCGGGTGGGCGATGGCCTGATCCGTCTCGACGCCGACGGCGTCGTGACCTACGCGAGCCCGAACGCGCTGTCGGTCTACCGTCGGCTCGGCCTGACCGCGGATCTGGTGGGCGAGCGGCTGGGCGAGGTCACGGCCCGGCTGGCGCCGCGGCCGGGCGCGGTCGACGAGGCGCTCGAGGTCGTGGTCGGTGGACGTGCACACCGGCGGACCGAGATCGAGGGCACCGGTGCGGTCATGACGCTGCGGGCGATTCCGCTCGATCCGGGCGGCGTGCACGTGGGGGCACTCGTCCTGTGCCGCGACGTGACCGAGGTTCGGCGACGGGAGCGTCAGCTGATCACCAAGGACGCGACGATCCGCGAGATCCACCACCGGGTCAAGAACAACTTACAGACGGTCGCGGCACTGCTGCGGCTCCAGGCCCGCCGGATCGAACCGCCGGAGGGACGTTCCGCGCTGGAGGAGGCTGTGCGCCGCGTAGGAACGATCGCCATCGTCCACGACACGCTGTCGCAGACCGTCGATGACACGGTCGACTTCGACGGGGTCGCCGACCAGCTGCTCGCGATGGTGGTCGAGGTGGCCACGGCCGAACCACGGGTCCGGGCACACCGGACCGGCACTTTCGGCATCCTCGATGCCGGCGTCGCGACCCCGCTGGCGATGGCGATCACCGAACTGCTGCAGAACGCCGTCGAGCACGGCCTGGGCGGAGCACCCGGGTGCGTTGAGCTGGCGGCCGACCGGCGAGCGGGCCGACTGCGTGTGGCCGTCGACGACGACGGGCGCGGGCTGCCCCACGGTTTCGACCCGGAGGAGTCCGGTCGCCTCGGTCTGCAGATCGTCCGGACGCTTGTGGTCGGCGAGCTCGGCGGAACGCTCGACGTCGGCCCGCGTCGCGACGGCGGCACCCGGGTGGTCTTGGACCTGCCGGTCCGCGGATGACTGCCGGCGTCCGGTTCGACGACCGTTGAGCACGAACGCAGTGCGCCCCGCCGGCCGGAGGGCGGGCGGGGCGCTGACCGGTCGATCTCTAGTAAGCGCGAGCCCTGGCCCGGGCGTTGCGACGCTTCAGCGCCCGACGCTCGTCCTCGGACAGTCCGCCCCAGACACCGGCGTCCTGCCCGCTCTCGAGCGCCCACTGCAGGCACTCCTCGCGGACGTCGCATCGACGGCAGACCGCCTTGGCCTCCTCGATCTGCAGCAGCGCCGGCCCGGTGTTGCCGATCGGGAAGAACAGCTCCGGGTCCTCGTCACGGCAGGCGGCGCGATGACGCCAGTCCATGAGTCTCACAGCTCCTCGTATGTGTGCGGCGCCGTCGGTCGGGACTTCCGGCCGGCGACGCGGTGACATCACGTGAAATGCTTCACGAATTCATGCGTTCCGAAACCAGACAACGTCTGGAGGGGTCACATATATCCGGCTGCGCTCATCTGTGTCCGCGCGGCAGTGCAAGGGTGACAAATCTGTGACCATAGAACAAGGCCTCTGTGGTGCTCGTCTCATCGAGCGCCGTGTCTGCTGCGATCACACACCTCTCCACAAATACCATAATTGGGACTAAAGGGTTAGAACACCACGTGCAGGGCGGCCGGGTGCGACTGCAGCGCCATCGTCGAACGGTCTCCGACGAAGTCGCCGTCGACCTGCACCGGGACCGGTCGGGACGAGGAAAGCGCGAACGCTGCCTGGTCGTGCAGCAGTATCACGTCCCGGCCGCGCGGGCCGCGCCGGGCGGACAGGGAGATCTCGGCCAGGTGGCGAAGCGTCGCGGCCATTCCCAGCCGGGTGAGGGCGAACAGATCCAGGCCGGTGTCGAAGCTCGCCCGCGGCGTCGGGTTGAGCGGACGCCCGCCCAGGTACGTCCACGGTGCACAGTTGGTCACGACCGCCAGCGCGATTCCGGGAACCGGATCGGCGCCGTCGCGCTCGAGCACGATCTGACCCTCCGAGCGATCCTCCTGGGCGAAGAACCGGCGGATCGCTGCGCGGGTGTAGAGACCGACGGTCGGCCGCTTGCCGCGCGCGCGCAGTTCTTCGACCCGGCGGATGACGTCGGCGTCGAAGCCGACCCCGGCGCAGAAGGTGAACCATCTCTCGTCGAGGCGGCCCAGGCCCAACGGGGTGCGGCGGTGCGAGCGCACGGCGTCCAGCACCAGGCCCGTCGCCTCGACCGGATCCTCGGGCAGGCCGAGGTTGCGGGCCAGGACGTTGGTGCTGCCGCCCGGCACGATGGCCAGGTCGGGAACGCGGTGGCCGGAGGTGTCGTCGAGCAGTCCGTTGACGACCTCGTTGACCGTGCCGTCGCCGCCAACGGCCACGACGAGGTCGAGACCGTCGCCGCGGGCCTGTCGGGCGAGCTCGACGGCGTGCCCTCGGTGGCTGGTCTCCGCGACGTCGAGCTTGAGATCGTGACGAAGGGCGGCCAGCAGCACGTCCCGCGTGCGCCGCGATGTCGTCGTCGCGTTGTGGTTGACGATGACGAGGGCGCGCATGGTCGTCAGCGTAATGGGCGAGTTTCTTAGGCCTGGCGGTTCGACGATCGGGCGTGGGCTTGCTTTGGGGCGTTCGGGGCTTCTCGGATCGTGAGAGAGGAACGATCCGAGAACCCCCGAACGCCGGTTCCTGCCTCGACCCGAACGCCGGTTCCCGCCTCGACCTGAGCTGTCCGGGAATCCCGAACGCCAGTCCCACGATCCGTGGACCCGGGAACGCCGGTCGAACCACTGTGGGCGATCGTGCTCCGCGGACGCCGAGGTCGGGGACCTGGGCGGGGCCGTACGCTGGCGGGGTGGCGACGGAGTCGGCCCCGCGCCCGCGTACGCGGGCGTCCTCGATCGCCGTCGCGATCGTCGTCGCGCAGGGCCTGACACTGATCGTGTTCGGTGCATGGCTGATGCTCGTGCGCTCCGGTGACACGCCGAGCAACGAGTCGGTCTACCAGGGGTCGACGGCGTACATGTTCGTGACCGGCGCACTTGTGTTGCTCGTCGCGGTGGCGGCGTGGCGCGGGGTCGGCTGGGCCATGAGCGCCGCGGTCCTCGTCCAACTGCTGGCGCTGGCCGTGACCTACGAGATGGCCAAGGAGGGCTTCTGGGTCGGGGCCGTTCCCCTCGGCCTGGCATCGCTCGGTGCCCTGCTCACCCTGCTCTCCCCCTCCGGCCGGGCCGCCTTCGGCCGCTCCTGAGCACGGCCACCAGGCTGGGAAGGATCTCTCCGAGCCGGACAGAGCTCAGATGTCTTCGGCGAGCAGGCCCGCTCTCAGCCGGGTGAGCGTGCGGGCGAGCAGCCGTGAGACGTGCATCTGCGAGATGCCGACCTCGGTCGCGATCTGCGACTGCGTCATGCCCGCGAAGAAGCGCAGCAGCAGGATCCGGCGTTCGCGTTCGGGCAGGCTCGCGAGCATCGGTTTGAGTGCCTCACGGTTCTCGACACCTTCCAGCGCGGTGTCCTCACTACCCAGCATGTCGAGGACGGACGGACCGTCGGGCTCGCCCGCGTCGGGCGCGTCCAGCGACAGGGTGCTGTAAGCGGCCGCCGACTCCAGGCCTTCGAGGACGTCGTCATCGCTGGCGCCCACCCGCTCTGCAAGCTCGGCGACGGTGGGCGACCGACCCAGCTCCTGGGTCAATGCGCCGGTCGCCGATCCGATCGCCAGCCGCAGCTCCTGGAGCCGGCGCGGAACTCGCACTGCCCATCCCTTGTCGCGGAACCACCGCTTGATCTCACCCACGATGGTCGGGGTCGCGTAGGTCGAGAACTCGACGCCGCGTTCGGGGTCGTAGCGGTCGATCGCCTTGATCAACCCGATCGTGGCGACCTGGACGAGGTCGTCGAAGGGCTCACCGCGATTGCGGAATCGGCGGGCCAGGTGTTCCACGAGCGGCTGGTGCAGCGTGACCAGCTGGTTGCGGGTCTCTTCGCGGCGCGGATCATCGGTCGGGAGTGCCGCGAGCTCTGCCAGCAGGTCGCGACTCTCCTCCCGGTCCACCCCCATGCCGGCGGAGGTCACACGATGCTCGCATTCCGCTGCTTGCGCAGCGTGAGCGTCACGTGCCCGTCGCTGATCGACGCATCGACGTCGCCGGCCAGGGCGGTCAGCACGGTCCAGGCGAACGTGTCGCGTGACGGCGGATCGGTGGTGGTGGAGGGTACCGAGACGGCAACCTGGAACTGATGCGGCCGTAGGTCGAAGCGGCAGGTCATGCGCGAACCGGGAGTCGCCAGGGGAAGCAAGAGCGCGCAAGCCTCGTCCACGGCGATCCGCAGGTCCTCGATGTCATCGATGGTGAACTCGAGCCGGGCGGCAAGCCCTGCTGCCGCCGTCCGCAGCACGGCGAGGTACGCGCCGGATGCGGGCACCCGAAGCTCGACGTGGTCGTCGGGCGTGATTGGCGGGTCTGTCACGTGTCTCCTCGGGCCTCATCACCATGACGGGTGGCGCCGCGCGGCCGGAGGGCGAAGCCTGCGCGGGCCGCGGATCGTCGACCGTCAGGCCGCCTTCTTGGTCTCGGCGAAGATCTCCGCGATCTCGTCGATCTTGGCCAGCAACTGGTCGGCGATGGCGGGATCGGTCGACGCCTTCGCGCCGCCACCACCTCCGGCCAGCTTGGTGGCCTCGTTGAACAGCTGGTGCAGGCCGGGGTACTTCTCGAAGTGCGGGGGCTTGAAGTAGTCGGTCCAGAGCACCCAGAGGTGGTGCTTCACCAGCTCGGCGCGCTGCTCCTTGATGATCAGTGCCCGGGTACGGAAGTCGGGGTCGTCGCTGTCCTGGTACTTCTCGCAGATCGCCTTGACCGACTGGGCTTCGATTCGTGCCTGCGCCGGGTCGTAGACACCGCAGGGCAGATCACAGTGGGCCGAGACCTCGATGGTCCGAGCGAACAGACGCTTCAGCATCCGATGGGTCCTCTCCGTACTGGTCGGTCATTGCACTGGCCTACGCGGGCGACACTACTCCCGGACCAGGACCACCCGGAGGGGAAGGGCTGTAGTGCCACACTGGGGATTCGCCGTGGTGAGGGGACGCTCGATGGAGCCGACGCTGCGTGATGGCGACCGGCTCGTCGTGCACTACGGGGCCCGGCCGCGACCGGGCCGGATCGCGGTCGTCCGGCTGCCCGGCCACGCGGATCTGTCCGTGAAGCGGCTCGGATCGCGGCACCCGGACGGCTGGTGGGTCGAACGTGACAACCCCAGGGAGGGCGTCGACTCCTGGCAGGTCGGTGCCGTGGCACCGGACGGCGTCATCGCTCTGGCCGTGGTCCGCCTCTGGCCGCGGCCGCGATCCCTGATGCGCGTCGGCCGGGCGGTGCCAGGCCGATGACAGGCGGAGGTCAGCGCAGGTAGGGCTCGAGCAAGGCCATCGTCGCGGCCGGGTTCTCGACGTGCGCGTTGTGTCCCAGTCCCGGCAGGGTCACCCGGGTCGAGCCCGACATGGCCAACTGGTCGTCGGTGACCATGGGGTCGTGCTCGCCTCGGGCCAGCACCACGGTGGAACGTGCGGCACAGACCAGGCCTCGCATGTCCGGTGCCCCGACGGAGAACACGGACGGGTCCATGGCCAAGCGCCACTGCCCGGCCTCCTCGCGCACACCGGCCCCGACCGCGTCGTCGTCTGCACCCAGGAGGCCGTCGAGTCCCGACACGCGGAGATAGCGTGCCGCGGCGGCCTCGCGGGACGCGTACCAGGAGACCGGCCGCAGCGCGAGGGCGCCGGCCTTGTCCAGTTCGTCGGCGGTCCAGGCGACCTTGATGCCGAGGCCGACGACTGACTCGACGTGGACGCCGAACCAGCCGGACGCCAGCGTCAGGCCCAGGACGCCACCGAGGGAGTGCCCCAGCACGACCAGCCGCTCCGGGCCGTCGACGATGCCAGCAAGGGCGGCCGCCAGGGCGCCGAACGAGTAACCGGGCAATGCGTCGGAGCCGCCGTGTCCGGGCAGGTCCGGCGCCAGCCAGCGACCCGGCCAGCGCTCGGCGAGCAGCGGCGGCCACCTGTTCCACACGTCCCCGGTCGCGCCGAGGCCGTGCACCAGCAGGAGAACGGGTTCGCCCTCACCGCCGGCCTGGAGGCGCATCTCGGCCGCCATGGCGTGCTACTCGAGCCACCGCCGGTTCAGCGGGCCGTGTAGCCGCCGTCGACGGTGTAGTAGCTGCCGGTCACGAACGACGCGGCGTCGCTGGCCAGCCAGGCGACGAGCTCGGCGACCTCGTCCGGCGTGCCGAGCCGGCCGAGGGCATGCTGACCGGCCAGGAACTCCTGCGCGGGGGCATCGAGGTTCGCGTCGATGAGCGGGGTGTGGATGAAGCCCGGCCCGACGGCATTTACGCGGATCCCGTCGGTCGCGTGCTCGAGTGCGGCGGTACGGGTCAGGCCGACCACGCCATGCTTTGCGGCGACATAGGCCGGTGCAGTGGCGAACCCAACGCTGCCGAGGATCGAGGCCATGTTGATGATCGAGCCGCCGCCATTCGACCGCATGTGCCGGATCTGGGCTCGCGTGCAGTAGAAGACGCCGTCGAGGTTCACCGACACCACCAACCGCCAGCTGTCCAACGGGTAGTCGCCGGTGGTGGAGGTCGCTCCTCCGATGCCCGCGTTGTTGACCGCGACGTCGAGCCCACCCAACTGGTCGACGGTCGCTGCGAGCATTGCGTCCACGGATGCGGGATCGGAGACATCGGCGCTTACGGCGGCCGCTGCATCTCCGATTCCCTCCGCGACCCGCCGGGCGGCCTGCTCGTCCAGGTCGGCCACCATCACCTTGGCGCCCCGCGCGGCGAG
>DATFBR010000176.1:0-25174 GCA_035253685.1 Jiangellaceae bacterium | reverse complement strand
GTCTCCGCCAGGTGCGGCGAACAGGTGACGTACGCCACGACGCCACCCGGACGGACCGCGGCGAGGGCGGACCGCAGCAATGCCACCTGCAGCGACCGCAGGGCGGGGATGTCGGCCGGCCGGCGTCGCCACCGTGCCTCCGGGCGCCGCCGGAGCGCTCCGAGGCCCGTACACGGAGCGTCCAGAAGCACCCGGTCGAAGGACTCCTCGCCGGCGAGCGGCTGCGTGCCGTCGGCCACGACCACGCGGTGCTGTCCCGGGTCACCGCGAAGCGCGTTCTCGACCATCCGGGCCCGGTGTGGCTGACGCTCGACGGCCAGCAGGGTGGCACCGCGCGCGGTGGCCAGGCCGGCCAGCAGGGCGGCCTTTCCGCCCGGGCCGGCGCACAGGTCCAGCCAGCGGCGGTCCGGGCCCTGCAGCGGAGCAGCGGCCAGCGCAAGCGCGACCAGCTGGCTGCCCTCGTCCTGGATGCCCGCACGCCGCTCGCGCACCGCCGGAACGCCAGCGGGATCACCCTCGGCGAGCACGGCGCCGTAGCGCGACCAGCGCGCGGGTCGGGCCCCGGCGGCGACCAGTTCGGCCACGTCGGCCCGGCCCGGGCGGGCGACGAGCATCACCTGCGGCCGTTCGTTGTCCGCCGCCAGCGCCGCCTCCAGTTCCGTGCCGTTGCCGTCGAGAGAGTCGAGGAACGCCCTCACCACCCACGGCGGGTGCGCATGCAGGAGAGCCAGCCGAGTGATCGGATCCGTGGTGTCCGCCGGAGCCATCTCGTCGATCCATCCCGGCAGGTCGCGGCTCGTCAGCCGGCGCATGACGGCGTTGACCAACTTGGCCGGACCCTCGCCGACCCTGGCCCGGGCCAGGCCTACAGTCGTGTCCACCGCGGCGTGGGGCGGAATTCTGGTGGCCAGGACCTGGTGGGCACCGAGCCGCAGCACGTCGAGCACCGGGGGGTCGAGGGCCTCGGGCGGGCGGTCCAGGCACGCGCCCAGGACGGCATCGTAGGTTCCCTGGCCACGCAGCGTTCCGTAGGTGAGCTCCGTAGCAAGTGCGGCGTCCCGGCCGCTGATCCCGCGCTCCCGCAACAACCCCGGAAGGACCAGGTTCGCATAGGAGTCCCGTTCGGCGACCGTGCGCAGGACGTCGAACGCCGCATTCCGGGCGGAGTCGGCCCGCACCTGCCGACGACCGCTCACCGGCCCAGCCGCTCACCGGGCTCGAGCCGGACACCGCGCGCCCAGGCGGGGGCCGGCATCGCTGTTCGTCCCTGCGGTTGCACCTCGCCGAGGCGCACGGCGTGGCTGCCGGTGCCGACCCGCACCGCGTCGCGGTCGATCCGGATCCTACCGGGAGCCAGGTCCGACGTCGCAGGATCAAGGCGGACCGGGCCCAGCTTCAGTCGGCCGCCCCGCAGCGTCGTCCATGCGCCGGGCGCCGGCGTGCAGGCCCGAATCAGCCGGTCGACGCGGAGCGCGGGCGCGCTCCAACGGACCTCGGCGTCGCCGACCGTCAGCTTCGGCGCCGAGGACACGCCGTCGTTCGGCTGCGGGGTGGCCACCAGGGCACCGTCCTCGATGCCGTCCAGGGTCGCCACGAGCAGGCGGGCTCCGGAGCCGGCCAGCCGGGCGAGCAGGTCGCCGCTGGTGTCGCCGGGCCGGATCGGCTCGGTCACACTGCCGTACACCGGACCGGTGTCCAGACCCTCCTCGAGGCGGAACGTGCTGGCGCCGGTGACCTCGTCACCGGCGAGCACGGCGTGCTGCACCGGTGCGGCGCCGCGCCAGGCGGGCAGCAGCGAGAAATGCAGGTTGACCCATCCGTGCTTCGGCAGGTCGAGCGCCGCGCGCGGGATCAGGCCGCCGTAGGCGACCACCGCTGCGCAGTCCGGCGCGATCTCGGCCAGCCGGGCGAGGAACTCCGGTTCACTCGGGCGGCCCGGCCTGAGGAGCTCGACGCCCACCTCACCGGCCACCATGGCCACCGGGCTGGGCGTCAGGACGCGACCGCGGCCGGCCGGCGCGTCGGGCCGGGTCAGCACCGCGACCAGGTCGTGCCGCGACGCCAGGATCGCTCGCAGCGACGGCACGGCGACCTCGGGCGTCCCCGCGAAGAGGACCCGCATCAGTCACGACCTCGACAGCAGGGATCGCGGGTCGTCATCGGGCAAACCGTACCGTGGTGCGCACGCGGCCGGCTCAGAGCGCGCGGCCGAACGTGGGGTGCGGCGAGACCTTGACCGCTGGCACCGGACCGCCGGCCCATTCGGCCTCCCGGATGGCCTTCATCGCGGCCTTGCGGGCGGTTCGGTCCAGCCGGTCGATGAACAGGACGCCGTCGAGGTGGTCGGTCTCGTGCTGGATGCAGCGCGCCAGCAGGTCGCTGCCCTCGATGACGACCGGCTCGCCGTACTCGTTGAAGCCCTTGGCGACGACACGCTGGGCACGGACACAGTCGTACTCCAGGCCGGGCAGCGACAGGCAGCCCTCGGGGCCGTCCTGCGTCTCGGCGGACAGGTCCAGCTCGGGGTTGACCAGATGGCCGAGCTCGTCGTCGACGAAGTAGGTGAAGACCCGCAGCGAGACTCCCAGCTGCGGGGCCGCCAGGCCGGCACCGGGAGCGTCCATCATCGTGTCGGACAGGTCCTTGACCAGCCGGCGGAGCTCGGCGTCGAAGTCGACCACCGGCTCGGCTCGGGTCCGCAGGACGGGGTCGCCGAACAGCCGGATCGGCTGGATCGCCACGATGCTCCTCGGTGCTCGAGCCTACGGAAGATGTGCGCTCGTCCCGGCGACCGACGGCCGTGCGGACCCGTCACCCGACAGCAGGCCGAGCCGGCGCAGGTCCGAGCGCAGGCCCTCAGGCCCGGTGAACAGCACACCGGCCATGCCGGCGGACCGGGCGGCGTCGACATTGGCCTCGACGTCGTCGACGTAGACCGTGGATGACGGTTCGAGCCGGTACCGGTCGAGCAGGATGGCGAAGATCCGGGGATCGGGCTTGACGATCCCCTCGCGCCCGGACACCACGATGCCGTCGAACCAGGACAGCCACTCGAACATGGGGAACGTCAGGTCGAACTTCTCCCCCGACCAGTTCGTCAGCGCGTACGTCGCCAGCCCGCCCTCGCGCAGGTCTCGCAACACCTCGACGGTGCCCGCGATCTCGCCGCCGATGGTCTCCGACCAGCGTTCGTCGTATGCAGCGATCAGCTCGGCGTGGTCGGGAAAGCGTGCCGTCGCCTCGGCGACGGCGTCCGCCCAGGACCGGCCGGCGTCCTGTGCGGCGTTCCACTCCGCCGTGCACACCTGGGCAAGGAAGCGCTCGACGGCGGCTTCGTCCGGCAGCAGCCGCCGGTACAGGTAGCGGGGATCCCAGTCGACCAGAACGCCGCCGAGGTCGAAGACGACCGTCGACGGCGTGGACCGACCCGGGGGCGACGTCACGCGGTGCTCAGACGTTGAACCCGAGGGCCCGCAGCTGCTCGCGACCCTCGTCGGTGATCTTGTCCGGTCCCCACGGCGGCATCCACACCCAGTTGATGTGGAAGTCGTGCACCAGACCGTCCAGCGCCGTACGGGTCTGGTCCTCGATGACGTCGGTCAGGGGGCAGGCGGCGCTGGTGAGCGTCATGTCGATGGTCGCGACGTTGGTGTCGTCGACGCCGATGCCGTAGACCAGGCCGAGGTCGACGACGTTGATGCCGAGCTCGGGGTCGACGACGTCGCGCATCGCCTCGGTGACGTCGTCGACGGAGGTGGTGCTCGCCGTACCCGCGGATTCGGTCATCGTTGCTCCTCACGGTCGTCGGTCAGCGCCCGGGCGGTCGCGTCGCGGAAGGCCATCCAGGACAGCAACGCGCACTTCACCCGGGCCGGATAGCGCGCGACGCCGGCGAAGGCGATCCCGTCGCCCAGAACGTCCTCGTCCGGCTCGACGGTGCCCCGTCCCTGCAGGAGCTCGACGAACGCCTTGTGCCTGTCGAATGCCTCGGTCAGCGGGTGCCCTGAGACCAGCTCGTGCAGGACGCTGGCCGACGCCTGGCTGATCGAACAGCCCTGTCCGTCGTAGGACAGATCCGCCACGGTGTCGCCAGCCATTCGGACCCGGACGGTTATCTCGTCCCCGCAGGTGGGGTTGACGTGATGGGCCTCGGCGTCGAACGGTTCGCGCAACCCTCGTCCGACGGGGTGCTTGTAGTGGTCCAGGATGATCTCCTGGTACAGCGACTCGGTGATCACCGGAAGACCTTCTTCACGTGCTCGACGCCCTCGACCAGCTCGTCGATCTCGGCACTGGTCGTGTACACGTAGAACGACGCGCGCGTGGTCGCGGGTATTCCGTACCGAACGCACACCGGACGCGCGCAGTGATGGCCGACCCGTACCGCGACACCCCGCTCGTCGAGCAGCTGGCCGACGTCGTGCGGGTGGACTCCGTCGAGGGTGAACGACACCGTTCCGCCGCGCGAGATCGGCAGTCGCGGACCGATGATCCGGACACCCTTCACCTCGCGGAGCCGCTGCAGCGCGTACGTCGTGAGTGCCTTCTCGTGCGCCGCGACGTTGTGCATGCCGAGCCCGCTGAGGTAGTCGACCGCTGCTCCCAGCCCGACCGCCTGCGCGATCGGTGGTGTGCCCGCCTCGAACTTGTGCGGTATCGGTGCGAAGGTGGAGCCCTCCATCGCGACCGTCTCGATCATCTCGCCGCCGCCGAGGAACGGTGGAAGCGCATCGAGCACCTCCGAGCGCCCCCACAGCACACCGATACCGGTGGGTCCGCACATCTTGTGCCCGGTGAACGCGATCAGATCGGCACCGAGCTCGGTGACGTCGACGGTCGTGTGAGGCACCGACTGCGAGCAGTCGAGGAGCACCAGAGCGCCGACCTCGCGGGCCCGCGCGACGATCGGGGAGACCGAGTTGACCGTGCCGAGGATGTTCGACTGGTGCACCATCGAGACGATCTTCGTGCGCTCGGTCACGAGCTCGTCGAGATTCGACAGGTCGAGCCGGCCCTCGTCGGTCAGGCCGAACCATCGCAGGGTCGCACCCGTGCGCCGGCAGGCCAGCTGCCACGGAACGATGTTGGAGTGGTGCTCCATCTCGGTGATGACGACCTCGTCGCCGGGCTCCAGCCGGTAGCGCGGATCGGCCGCCAGGCCGCTGGCGAGCGTGTTGGCCACCAGGTTCAGCGCCTCGGATGCGTTCTTGGCGAACACCACCTCCTCGCGCGACGGTGCACCGATGAACCCGGCCACCGTGTCGCGGGCGCGCTCGTACGCGGCGGTGGCCTCCTCACCGAGCTGGTGCACGGCGCGGGCGACGTTGGCGTTGTGTCGCTCGTAGTGATCGGCCACGGCGTCGAGGACCGCCCGCGGCTTCTGCGAGGTGTTGGCGGAGTCGAGGTAGACCAGCGGCCGGTCACCGGCCAGCCGTCGGTCGAGGATCGGGAAGTCCTTGCGGATCTTCTCGACGTCGAGCGGGCTCTGCAGGTCGTCCACCGTCCACCTCCTCTCGATGCCGGCCGTGACGACGGTCAGGCCGAGGTGCCGGCGTAGCTGACGTAGCCCTCGGTCTCGAGTTTGTCGGCGAGATCGGGACCACCCTCCTCGGCAATCCGACCGTCGACGAACACGTGGACGAAGTGTGGCCGGACGTACCGCAGGATCCTCGTGTAGTGGGTGATCAGCAGCACGCCCTTGCCCCCGCGCTCGTGGAAGCGGTTCACACCCTCGGCGACCACCCGCAGGGCGTCGATGTCGAGCCCGGAGTCGGTCTCGTCGAGGATCGCGACCCGCGGGTCGAGGAGCTCGAGCTGGAGGATCTCGTGCCGCTTCTTCTCACCGCCGGAGAAGCCGGTGTTGAGGTCGCGTTCGGCGAAGGTCGGGTCCATGGCGAGATCGTCCATTGCGGTCTTGACGTCCTTGACCCAGGTGCGGAGCTTCGGAGCCTCGCCGGAGACGGCGGTCTTGGCCGTGCGGAGGAAGTTGGAGACCGAGACGCCGGGCACCTCGACCGGGTACTGCATGGCCAGGAACAGCCCGGCCCGGGCCCGTTCGTCGACCTTCATGGTGAGCACGTCCTCGCCGTCGAGAGTGACCATTCCCCTCGTCACTCTGAACTTGGGATGCCCGGCGATCGAGTAGGCCAGCGTGGACTTGCCAGAGCCGTTGGGCCCCATGATCGCGTGGATCTGGTCCGGCGCGACGGTGAGGTCGACGCCGCGGAGGATCTCCTTGGCGCCGGTCTCGGTGTCGACCGAGACGTGCAGATCGCGGATCTCGAGGGTGCTCATGGGTGTCGGTGCCTCACTGGTCGGACGTTCGAAAGTGGGAGTAGGTGGATGTGTGTCACGCCGCGCCTGCCTCGTGCAGGGCGAGCTCGCGCTCGACGGCGGCGAGCAGGTGGTCGGTGAGCGCGGGCACGCCGATCTGGTTGATCAGCGACGTGAAGAATCCGCGCACGACCAGCCGCCGGGCCTGGTCCGCCGGGATCCCCCGGGCCTGCAGGTAAAACAGCTGCTCGTCGTCGAAGCGGCCGGTGGCGCTGGCGTGGCCGGCGCCGACGATCTCGCCGGTCTCGATCTCCAGGTTGGGGACGGAGTCGGCTCGCGCGCCGTCGGTGAGCACGAGGTTGCGGTTCAGCTCGTAGGTGGTGATGCCCTCGGCCTCGGGCCGGATGAGGACGTCGCCCACCCAGACGGCATGCGCGTTCTTGCCTTGAAGTGCGCCCTTGTAGGCGACGTTGCTGCGGGCGTTCGGTGTGTTGTGGTCGACGAACAGGCGGTTCTCGATGTGCTGGCCGGCGTCCACGAAGTACAGCCCGAGCAGCTGGGCGTCGCCACCCGGGCCGGCGTAGTCGAGCGAGGTTGCGGTGCGGACGAGGTCGCCGCCGAAGGTCACCACGACGTGCTTCAGGATGGCGTCGCGGCCGACCTTGACGTGGTGGTGCGAGAGATGCACGGCGTCGTCGGCCCACTCCTGCAGCGTGACGAGGGTGAGCTCGGCGCCTTCGCCGACGACCACCTCGACGTTGTCGGCGAAGGTGGCCGACCCCTCGTACTCGAGCACGACCACCCCCGAGCTGAGGTCCTCCGCCGTGACCACCACGTGCCCGGCGGCAGGCTTCTCCGCCGACTGCCCGCGCAGGCTCACCACGGTGGGCCTGGCGGCCACCACCTCGCGCGGCAGCGTGACGGATACCACCTGGTCGGCGGCGGCCCAGGCCCGGGCGCTCACCCGGTCGATCGGAACGTATCCCGACGACCCGCGACACGGATGGTCGGCCGCACCGAACTCGACCCGGACCTGCGGGTCGGCATCGACGGTGACCTCGTGGTCGTGGCCGTCGAGCGCGGTGTCCACGTGCAGCCCGCGCAGCCGGGCCATCGGGGTGAACCGCCAGGCCTCCTCCCGGCCGTGCGGCATGTCGTGGGCAGTGACGTCGAAGGACGCGAACCGGTGCAGGGAGCTGCCACCGTGCCCGTTGGTGCGCCCGGCGCCTGCGCCGTGTGAATGTGCGCCGAGCCCGTGCTGTGGTGTCGTCCGCTGGTCGTCGACAGTGGTCATCGGGCTCAGCCCACCGCGCCTTCCATCTGGAGCTCGATCAGCCGGTTGAGCTCGAGCGCGTACTCCATCGGCAGCTCGCGAGCGATCGGCTCGATGAACCCACGCACGATCAAGGCCATGGCCTCGTCCTCGTTCAGCCCGCGGCTCATCAGGTAGAAGAGCTGGTCCTCGCTGACCTTCGAGACCGTTGCCTCGTGACCCATGGAGACGTCGTCGGTGCGCACATCGACGTACGGGTAGGTGTCGGACCGCGAGATGGTGTCGATCAGCAAGGCGTCGCACTTGACCGTGCTGGCGCTGTGCTCGGCCCGCGGCATGACCTGGACGAGCCCGCGGTAGGACGTACGGCCGCCGCCGCGCGCCACCGACTTCGAGATGATCGTCGACGACGTGTGCGGCGCCATGTGCAGCATCTTCGCGCCGGCGTCCTGATGCTGGCCCTCACCGGCGAACGCCACCGACAGGGTCTCGCCCTTCGCGTGCTCGCCCATCAGCCAGACGGCCGGATACTTCATGGTCACCTTGGAGCCGATGTTGCCGTCGATCCACTCCATGGTGGCGCCCTCGGCCGCCGTGGCCCGCTTCGTCACCAGGTTGTAGACGTTGGTGGACCAGTTCTGGATGGTGGTGTACCGGCAGCGCGCGTTCTTCTTCACGATGATCTCGACGACGGCGCTGTGCAACGAGTCCGAGGAGTAGATCGGCGCCGTGCACCCCTCGACGTAGTGCACGTAGGCGCCCTCGTCGACGATGATCAGCGTCCGCTCGAACTGGCCCATGTTCTCGGTGTTGATACGGAAGTAGGCCTGCAGCGGGATCTCGACGTGCACGCCCTTCGGCACGTAGATGAACGACCCACCGGACCACACCGCGGTGTTGAGCGCCGAGAACTTGTTGTCGCCAGCCGGGATGACCGTCGCGAAGTACTCCTGGAACAGCTCCGGGTGCTCCCGCAGTCCGGTGTCGGTGTCGAGGAAGACGACGCCCTGCTCCTCGAGGTCTTCGCGGATCTTGTGGTACACGACCTCCGACTCGTACTGCGCGGCCACACCGGCGACCAGACGCTGCTTCTCCGCTTCCGGGATGCCGAGCTTGTCGTAGGTGTTCTTGATGTCCGCGGGTAGGTCGTCCCACGTCGTCGCCTGCTTCTCGGTCGAGCGGACGAAGTACTTGATGTTGTCGAAGTCGATGTCCGACACGTCCGCACCCCAGGTGGGAATGGGCTTCTTGTCGAACAGCCGCAGCGCCTTGAGGCGGGTCTGCAGCATCCAGTCGGGCTCGTTCTTCAACGCCGAGATCTCGCGGACGACCTCCTCGGACAGTCCGCGCCGGGCGATCGCCCCGGCGGCGTCGGAGTCGGCCCAGCCGTACTCGTAACGGCCCAGACCCTCCAGCTCGGGATGAGCGGTGGTGGTCATCGAGAGATCCCCTCCGAGGTGTGCTCGTCGGTCATGCTGTCAGCGCGGTCCGACACGACGGGCGCCGGTCCGCGCGGAATGTGTGTGGTGCAGATGCCGTCGCCGTGGGCGATCGTCGCCAGGCGCTGGACATGGGTACCGAGCAGCCGGGCGAAGACCTCGGTCTCGGCCTCACAGAGCTGGGGAAACTGCTCGGCGACATGGGCCACCGGGCAGTGGTGTTGGCAGAGCTGTTCGCCCGACCCCGTGGGCGACGCCTGCGCGGACGCAGCGTACCCGTCACCCGACAGTGCCAGCGCGAGCGCCGTGACCCGGTCGGCCGGTGCCGCGCCCTCGACGAGCGGACGGTATCGCTCCTCCAGGTCGCCGACGCGACGGCGGGCGAACTCGCTCACCAGCCGTCCACCCCCGGTCTCGGCGAGGAACCGCAGCGCGCCGACCGCGAGGTCGTCGTACGCCTGCTCGAACGCGTCCCGGCCCGCCTCGGTGAGCGCGAAGACCTTCGCCGGACGACCCCGTCCGCGATGGCCGTAGACGCGAGGTTCCCGCGCCTCGATCATGGCGTCGGCGAGCAGCGTGTCGAGGTGCCGGCGCACGGCTGCCGAGGTCAGGCCGAGCCGCGCCCCCAGCGCAGCTGCCGTGGACGGCCCGTTCTCGAGGATCGATCGGGCCACCCGCTCGCGGGTGCCCGCGTGCGGGTCGTCTGTGACCGGCGTTGCCGCCGGTTTCGGGGCGACCTCTCGCACTGTTTTCACAACACCATCGTGCTCTATTTCTGTTCCTGTCTCAACTGTGGCGCCGTTGCGTGTGTCACGCAGGTCAGCCTTACCTCAACCAGCCCTGTGGGCGGGGCCACCAGTGCGGGGAATCCGGGCTCCGTGCACCCCGACCGCAACAACGACAAACGCATCACTGCTGGCGACGGCAACAGGTCCAGCCCGGCCGATACCTGTGGACCGCGCCCACCGGACATACCTACCAGGTTCGACCCCGAAATCGTCGGACTCCTCCACCCACCCCCACCGCGGAAGAGCACCTGCCGGCCGACCCCGACCCATCGCCGTTCTGACCGGGCCGAGGTCACCGGAGCGGTGTGAATCACAGGTCGTAGAACGGTTGGGCGTAATGGAACTCGCCCGCGATTGCCGGGGAATACGACGTCAGGATGCGCACCTGGAAGTTGGGCACCCACGAGGCCACCGGCGGTGTGATCGCGTACTCCTGCGCAAGCCGAAAGCCGAACCTGGGGTAGTAGTCGGCGTGGCCCAGGAGGGCGACAAGCGGCTCGTTCAGCGCGTCTGCCGCCCCCAGCACGGCGTGCATGAGCGCGCTGCCGATTCCGCGACCCTGCAGATCGGCCCGCACGCCCACGGGTCCGAGCCCGAGAACGGCCACGGACCCGACCCGCGCGCGGCTGCAGACGACATGTCCGTCCACCGTCCCGTCCGGGCCGATGGCGACCAGCGACAGCTCCGGCAGCCACGCGCCGCCGCTGCGCAGTGCATCGACGAGGCCGACTTCGACCGGATGCCGCTCCGGATGCTCGGGATCGGCGAAGGCCGACGCGTGGACGGCCCGGATGTCCGCGACGTCGCCCCCGACCTCGCGCCGCACCAGCACGCCGGAACCCTACGATGACCGCGTGACCGCGACCGACACCACGGCGACCGGCAGACCGTCCCGGCCGCGGCTGTGGGACCGGCTCCCGGTGCCGTCCGAACGGACGCTGCGCCGGCTGGCCGTCGCCTCGCTGGTGTCGCAGTTGGGCATCGTCGTCACCGGCGGGGCGGTACGGCTGACCGGCTCGGGCATGGGATGCCCCACTGTTCCGCGGTGTACCGACGAGTCGCTGTTGGCGACGCCGGAGCTCGGCGTCCACGGCCTGATCGAGTTCGGCAACCGCCTGGTCACGTTCGTGCTGGCCGGCATCGCCGTGCTGATGGTCGTCGCCGTCTTCCGGACGCTCGGCTCCGACCGGCCCCGGCGCGACCTGGTGGTCCCGGCGGTGGCACTGGCCGTCGGCATCCCGGCACAGGCGCTGATCGGCATGGTGACGGTCTGGACTCACTTGAACCCGTGGATCGTGACCTTCCATTTCATGTGCTCGGCCGTCCTGGTGGCCGTTGCCACCGTGCTGGTCCGACGGGCACAGCGGCCGCTGGGTGTGCGCCCGGCCGAGCTCGGATCGCCGTGGCTGCGCCGCCTGGCCGCACTGACGGTCGCCACCACGACGGTCGTCGTGTACCTGGGCACCGTCGTCACCGCGACGGGCCCGCACGCCGGCGACGAGGACGCGAGGCGGACCGGCCTCGACATGGAGTCGGTGGCGCAGTTGCACACCGACGCCGTGTGTGTGCTGATCGGCCTGTCCGTCGGGCTCTACTTCGCTGCCCGGGCGCTGGGCTCTCCGGGCCGTTCCGTGCAGGCGGCGGCCGTTCTGCTCGCAGTCGAGTCGGGCCAGGGGCTCGTCGGCGTCGTCCAGTACGCCCTCGACCTGCCGGTTCTGCTGGTCGGCCTGCACATGCTGGGGGCCGTGCTGCTCGTCGCGGCGGTCGTGGACGCCTGGCTGGCCGCTCGCTGGCTGCCCGGCTGAGGCCGCATCACCACGACCGGGTCATGACCGTCCAGAGGTCCGCGTCCACGCGGACCTGCCGTCCGGTCGCCGGGTCGGTGGGATCACCGAGCTCGATCCGGGCGAGTCGAGCTATCTCCGCGGCTTCGGTGGCCGAGACCATGGCGTCGGCCCAGCGCCCGTCGGGTGCCACCACGAACATGCGCACGCCGGACTCACCCACGGGTGTCAGGTAGCCCCCGGCAGGCTCACCCGATCCCACCCCGTGCGCTCGCGCGAACGACCGCAGCCGACGGGCGGTGAAAACGACGCGGGCCGGCACCTCGCGCTCCGGTGCCGGCCGGAGCAGCACGGCACCGGCCAGGACGAGCACGAGCGCGAAGGCGGCCACCGCCCACGGCGCGCCGGCGAGTACGGACGCGAGCACGCCCAGCCCGGCGGCGGCGCCGACCGTCAGCCCCCATGGCGGCGGACGAAGTCGCCGTCCGGCCGGAACGGCAAGATCGGAACCACCGGAACCGTCCGGACCCGCCTCCGCGTTCCAGACGACGGCGTCGGCCGCCGTCAGCACCGTTCCGATGCTCACGAGCGTGACCACTGCCGCCGCAGGACCGCCGACCGACGCCCAGACGGCCGCGCCCAGCACGACGGCAACGCCGGACAGGCCGAGCAGTCGCCGCGACACGCCGTCAGCGTAATGCCGACTCGATCATCGACGGACCGGCCTACTGCTCAGCCGAGCAGCAGAACGTCGAGCGCTACCGCCAGGAAGACGACCGTGAGGTAGGTGATGGAGCCATGGAACAGGCGCATCGCCGTCACACCGGCGCCGGTCTCGTCACTATGGGCTCGGACATGAAGGCGGTGCGCCTCGGCCAGGAACCATGTTCCGGCCAGAACCGCGAGGGCACCGAAGAGCCAACCGAGATCGGCGGCCCACCACAGGCCGAGTGTCGTGACCACCATGGCCCAGGAGTACGCCAGGATCTGGCCGGCGACAGCCCGTGCCGATGCGACCACCGGCAGCATCGGCACACCCGCACGGGCGTAGTCCTCGCGAAAACGCATGGCCAGCGGCCAATAGTGCGGCGGGGTCCAGAAGAACACCACCAGGAAGAGCAGGACCGGAGGCCAGGCGAGGCTTCCCGTGACCGCCGTCCAACCGATCATGGTCGGCAGGCAGCCGGCGACCCCACCCCACACGATGTTCTGCGACGTGCGCCGCTTGAGCAGCACGGTGTAGACCACGACATAGAACGCGTTGGCCGCCACGGTCAGGGCGGCCGCGAGCGGGTTGACGAAGGCCAGCATCACCATGACGGAGACGGCCAGCAGGCCGACCGCGAACAGAGCGGCTGCGCGCGGTGAGATCACCGCCGTTGTGATCGCGCGCCGGCGGGTCCTGCGCATCACGGCGTCGATGTCCCGCTCCAGTACCTGGTTGAACGCGTGGGCACTGCCTGCCGCGAGGGTGCCGCCGAGCAGGGTCGCTACGACCAGGCCCAGCGGCGGCAGTCCGCGCTGGGCGAGCACCATCGCGGGGAGCGTCGTGACGAGCAGCAGTTCCACCACTCGCAGCTTCATCAGCGAGACGTACGCAGCGACAATGCGTCGCCACGACCGCGAGGTGTCCGGGCCGGATCGCCGCGGCGTCGCGCGGCGGGACTCGACGGCCGGCACGACCTGCCTCTCTCGCGACGCTCGACGCGCGGCCTGGCTCGCCACGCAGGACGCGGCGAGTCTAGTCGGCGCCCGCCGGTCCCCGGTGTGGGAGTGGCTGCACGAAGCGACGCGTGGCGACACGAGGCGTGGGTAGGCTCGGCTGGAGTGCGATCACCACATGATCTCTCCCCTGTCGCGTGACGAAAGGAGCCGACGACGTGCCCCGCGACACGGAGCTCGACTGGTCCGACGTCGACCGACGGGTCGTGGACACGATTCGCGTGCTCGCCATGGATGCGGTCGAGAAGGTCGGCAACGGCCATCCCGGCACGGCGATGAGCCTGGCGCCCGCGGCCTACCTGATCTTCCAGCACCTGCTCCGTCATGACCCGGCCGATCCCGCCTGGCTGGGACGCGACCGGTTCGTGCTCTCCGCGGGTCATTCCAGCCTCACGCTGTACATCCAGCTCTACCTCTCGGGCTACCCGATGACCCTCGACGACCTCGCGTCGCTGCGCACCTGGGGCTCGATCACGCCCGGCCATCCCGAGGTCCACCACACCCCCGGCGTCGAGACCACCACCGGCCCACTCGGCCAGGGCGTCGGCAATGCCGTCGGGATGGCGATGGCCGCACGCCGCACCCGCGGCCTGCTCGACCCCGACGCGCCGCTCGGCGAGAGCGTGTTCGACCACACGATCTGGTGCATCGCCTCCGACGGCGACATGCAGGAGGGGGTGTCCAGCGAGGCGTCCTCACTGGCCGGCACCCAGCGCCTGGGCAACCTGGTGATGATCTGGGACGACAACCAGATCTCCATCGAGGACGACACCAGGGTCGCCTTCTCCGAAGACGTGCAGGCCCGCTACGAGGCCTACGGGTGGTACGTCCAGACCGTCGACTGGCGGGGCGGCGACGGCCCGTACCACGAGGACGTCCCGGCCCTGCACGAGGCACTACTGGCCGCCCGTGCCGAGAGTTCCCGGCCGTCGTTCATCGCCCTCCGGACGATCATCGGCTGGCCGGCCCCGACCAAACAGAACACCGGCACGGCGCACGGCTCGGCGCTCGGAGCCGACGAGGTCGCGGCCACCAAGGAGATTCTCGGCTTCGACCCCGACCAGACGTTCACGGTTGCCGACGACGTCCGGCAGCATGCCCTGCGTGTCGCCGAGCGCGGAGCGGGCCTGCACGCGCACTGGGACGAGCGCTTCGCCGCCTGGCGAGCCGACCACGCCGAGCAGGCCGGCCTGCTCGATCGGCTCCGCGCCGCGACGCTGCCGGAGGGATGGGCGCAGGCGATACCCACCTTCGAGCCGGGGAAGGCCGTTGCCACGCGCAAGGCGTCCGGCGAGGTGCTCACCGCTCTCGCGCAGGTACTACCAGAGTTGTGGGGAGGCTCGGCCGACCTGGCCGGCAGCAACAACACGACACCCAAGGACCAGTTGAGCTTCCTTCCCCCGGAGCGGTCGAGCAAGGAGTTCGAGGGAGACTGGTACGGCCGGGTGCTGCATTTCGGCATTCGTGAGCACGCGATGGGCTCCATTCTCAACGGCATCGCCCTGCACGGGCTCACCCGTCCCTATGGCGGAACCTTCCTGGTCTTCAGCGACTACATGCGACCGGCCGTTCGGCTCGCGGCACTGATGGGCCTGCCGGTCACCTACGTGTGGACCCACGACTCGGTGGGGCTCGGCGAGGACGGGCCGACGCATCAGCCGGTCGAGCATCTCGCTGCGCTGCGGGCGATCCCGGGGCTCGACGTCGTCCGGCCCGCCGACGCGAACGAGACCGCGGTCGCGTGGCGCACGATCCTCGAGCACCATGCGACCGACCAGTCGCGCCCGGCCGGGCTGTGTCTGACCCGGCAGAACGTACCGACCTTCCCGCGCAGCACCCACGGCTACGCCGACGCCGAGGGTGTCGCACGCGGAGCGTACGTGCTCCTCGACACCGACGGCACGCCCGACGTGCTGCTCGTCGGCACCGGCTCCGAGGTCCAATTGGCCGTGGCCGCCCGGGAGTCGCTTGCCACCGACGGCATCCGGGCGCGCGTCGTCTCGATGCCGTGCCGCGAGTGGTTCGACCAGCAGGAGCAGGCCTACCGCGACGACGTCCTGCCGCCCGGGATACGGGCCCGGGTGTCGGTGGAAGCGGCCGTTCCCCTCGGGTGGCGCGAGGTGGTCGGCGACGCAGGGCGCTCCGTCAGCCTCCAGCACTTCGGCGCATCGGCCGACTACCAGACGCTCTTCCGCGCGTTCGGCATCACCGCGGAGGCCGTGGTCGCCGCCGCCAAGGAGTCCATCGCTGCGGCCCGCTGATGACCGCAGACTCATCGGGAGGACACATGACGAACGACACCGCCGACCGGCTCGGCCGACTCTCGGCCCTGGGTGTGGCAATCTGGCTCGACGACATCTCCCGCGAACGCCTGACGACGGGGAACCTGCAGGCGCTCGTCGATGACCGCCACGTCGTGGGCGTGACCACCAACCCCTCGATCTTCCAGGCCGCCATCACCAAGAGCAGCGCGTACGACGACCAACTCCGTTTCCACTCGGAGCAGGGCTCCGACGCCGACACCGCGGTGCGCGACCTGACGACGGACGACGTCCGTGCGGCTACCGACCTGCTCGCACCGGTGGTCGAGCGCACCGGCGGCCTCGACGGCCGGGTGTCGATCGAGGTCGACCCTCGGTTGGCCCACGACACTCGGGCCACGATTGAGCAGGCTCACGACCTGTGGGGCGAGGTCGACCGCGCCAACCTGTTCGTGAAGATCCCCGCCACCCGTGCCGGCCTGCCGGCGATCACCGAGACCATCGCCGACGGCATCAGCGTCAACGTCACGCTGATCTTCTCGATCGAGCGGTACCGCGAGGTGATGGACGCCTACCAGGCCGGCCTCGAGCAGCGGTTGGCGGCCGGAGGTTCCCTCGACGGCATCGCGTCGGTCGCGTCGTTCTTCGTCAGCCGGGTCGACTCGGAGGTCGACAAGCGGCTCGACACGATCGGTACCGACGAGGCGCTGGCGCTTCGCGGCCAGGCGGCCGTGGCGAACGCCCGGCTCGCCTACGAGGCGTACGAGCAGGTCGTCGCCGCCGAGCGCTGGCGGCGGCTCGAGCAGGCCGGCGCGAGCCGCCAGCGCCCACTGTGGGCGTCGACGTCGACGAAGAACCCCGACTACTCCGACACTCTCTACGTCACCGAGTTGGTGGCGCCGGACACCGTCAACACGATGCCTGAGCCGACGCTGGAAGCTGTCGCCGACCACGGCGAGATCCGCGGCGACACGGTACGCGGCTTCTACGACCAGGCCCGTGAGGTATTCGATCGACTGGCGCGGGTCGGTGTCGACATGGACGACGTCGGGCGGGTGCTCGAGGACGAAGGCGTGGAGAAGTTCGAGACCAGCTGGGTCGACCTTCTCTCGTCCGTCGAGGCCAAGCTGCAGGCCGGTCGCTGATGACCATCGCAGTCTCGGCGCCGTCCGCAGAGCCCGAGCTGGTAGCCGACCTGGTTGCAGACCGCGTCGCCTCGCGGATTGCCGTGGGCGATCCCACCCTGTGGGGCCCGGCTGCCGAGGAGGAGGCCGCGGTCCGGCTCGGCTGGGTGCATCTCTACGAGACCTCACGCCCGTTGCTCGCCGAGATCGACGCCCTCACCGCCGACCTTCGCGCCGCCGAGCTCGACCGCGTGGTGCTGTGCGGCATGGGCGGTTCGTCCCTGGCGCCCGAGGTCGTCACCGGGACCGCCGGCGTCGAACTCACCGTTCTCGACACGACCGATCCGGGCGCGGTCCGGCGGGCGCTGGCGCACCGGCTCGAACGCACCGTGGTCGTGGTGTCGAGCAAGTCCGGCTCCACCATCGAGACCGACAGTCAGCGCCGTGCCTTCGAGGCCGCATTCCTCGAGGCGGGCATCGAACCGGGCCAGCGGATGATCGTGGTCACCGACCACGGGTCCTCGCTTGCTGAACTCGCCGGCGCGTCTGGGTACCGGAAGGTCTTCCTCGCCGACTCGTCGGTGGGTGGGCGCTACTCGGCGCTGACCGCATTCGGGCTCGTCCCGTCCGCACTCGCCGGCGTCGACGTGTCCGCCCTGCTGGACGAGGCAGCGGCCGCGGCGCCCGCACTCATCGCCGACAGTCCGACCAACCCGGCACTGGTCCTCGGCGCCGCACTCGGAGGTCGGGTGTCCCGCGGCCGCGACAAGGTGGCCATCGCCGAGGCAGGCTCCGGGATCGTAGGGTTCGCCCACTGGGCCGAACAGCTAATCGCGGAGTCCACGGGTAAGGATGGCACCGGGCTGCTCCCGGTCGCCGTCGAGGGCGCCGACGCCCCAGAGGTCCGCTGGCCGGCCGGCGACGTGCTCCCCGCGCTGCTCGGCGCCACGGACGCCGGCGGACGCGGTGTCGCCGTCAGCGGTCCTCTCGGCGCGCAGATGCTGCTATGGGAGTACGCCACGGCGGTGGCCGGACGGATCATCGGGATCAACCCCTTCAACCAGCCGGACGTCGAGAGCGCGAAGAAGGCCGCGCGCGGCCTGCTTGACTCCCGACCCGACCCCGACCCCGCGGCGTTCGTCGACGGCGGGATCGAGGTGCGGGCGACCCCTGGCCTGCTCGACGGTGCCGACACGGTGCCACGCGCGGTTGACGCGCTGCTGGCGCTCCTGTCCGACACCGGCTATCTCGCCGTGATGGCCTTTCTCGACCGCGAGGGCACCGACGGCATCCTCGCCGCGGTGCGGCGGCCGCTGGCGATGCGCACCGAGCGACCAGTGACCTTCGGCTGGGGACCCCGGTTCCTGCACTCGACCGGGCAGTTCCACAAGGGCGGGCCTGCGGTCGGGGTCTACCTGCAGATCACCGGTGACATATCGGCCGACCTTCCCGTCCCGGACCGGCCGTTCAGCTTCGGTGAGCTCATCACCGCGCAGGCCGCCGGCGACGCACAGGTCCTGGCTGACCACGGCAGGCCGGTCCTGCGCCTCCACCTCACCGACCGAGAGGCCGGTGTGGCTCGGCTGCTCGAGGTGTTGCGGTGAGGGATCGCCGTAACCCGCTGCGCGAGCCGAAGGACAAGCGCCTGCCCCGCATCGCCGGGCCGTGCGGCCTGGTGATCTTCGGTGTCACGGGCGACCTGTCGCGCAAGAAGCTCATGCCCGCCGTCTACGACCTGGCCAACCGGGGGTTGCTCCCGCCGGGCTTCTCGATGGTCGGCTTCGCCCGGCGCGACTGGGCCGACCAGGACTTCGACCGGCAGGTTCACGACGCTGTCCGGCAGCATGCACGCACGCCGTTCCGGGAGGCGGCCTGGCGGCAGTTGGCGCAGGGTTTCCGGTTCGTGCCCGGCGAGTTCTCCGACGACGATGCGTTCGACCGGCTCGCCGAGACCGTCCACGACCTCGACGAGGCACAGGGGACGAGCGGCAACTACGCCTTCTACCTGTCCATCCCGCCCTCGTCCTTCGACATCGTGTGTAAGCAGCTCGCCCGTTCCGGTCTCGCCGAGCCGGACAACGACGACCAGTGGCGGCGGGTCGTCATCGAGAAACCGTTCGGTCACGATCTTGCCAGTGCGCGCGAACTGAACAACACCGTCGAGGCGATCTTCCCGCCCGACTCCGTGTTCCGGATCGACCACTACCTCGGCAAGGAGACGGTCCAGAACATCATGGCGCTGCGCTTCGCCAACCAGCTGTTCGAGCCGATCTGGAACGCGAACTTCGTCGACCACGTCCAGATCACGATGGCGGAGGACATCGGTATCGAGAACCGGGCGGGCTACTACGACGGCATCGGCGCGGCCCGGGACGTGATCCAGAATCACCTCCTCCAGCTGCTGGCCCTGGTGGCCATGGAGGAGCCGGTTTCCTTCGACGCCCGCGACCTGCGTGCGGAGAAGGAGAAGGTGCTCTCGGCCGTGCGACACCCTCCCGACCTCGGTCGCCACACGGCACGCGGTCAGTACTCCGCGGGCTGGGCGGGCGGAGTTCAGGTGCCGGGTTATCTCGACGAGAACGGCATCCCGGCCAGCTCGAAGACCGAGACCTACGCCGCGGTACGCCTCGACATCGACACCCGGCGCTGGGCCGGCGTGCCGTTCTACCTGCGCACCGGCAAGCGGCTGGGCCGGCGCGTGACCGAGGTCGCGGTCGTGTTCAAGCGGGCGCCACATCTGCCCTTCGAGTCGACGGCCACCGAGGAACTGGGCCAGAACGCCCTGGTCGTGCGTGTTCAGCCGGACGAGGGCGTGACGATGCGCTTCGGCTCGAAGGTGCCCGGAACGGCGATGGAGGTCCGTGACGTCACGATGGACTTCGGCTACGGGCACTCGTTCACCGAGGACAGCCCGGAGGCGTACGAGCGCCTGCTGCTCGACGTCCTGCTCGGCGATCCGCCGCTGTTCCCCAGGCACGAGGAGGTCGAGCTGGCCTGGCAGATCCTCGACCCGATCGTCCGTTACTGGGCCAGATACGGCTCGCCGGAGGAGTACCCGTCCGGCAGCTGGGGTCCGGGCTCCGCCGACGCGATGCTCGCCCGCGACAGGCGGGCCTGGAGGAGACCGTGAGGGCATCGTGATCATCGACATGCCGGCCACCACGGCGAACGGTGTTGCCAAGAGGATGGTCGACCTGCGCCAGTCCCACGGCGCCATCGCCCTGGGGCGCGTACTGACACTCGTTCTCGTGGTCACCGACGACGAGTCGGAGGCGGCGATCGAGTCGGCCAACTACGCCAGCCACGAGCACCCGTGCCGGATCCTGGTAGTGGTGCGCGGCTCGTCCCGCGGCTCAGCCCGGCTCGATGCCCAGATCCGGGTGGGTGGCGACGCCGGCGCGAGCGAGGTGGTCGTCTTCCGCACCTTGGGGCCGCTCACGGGACACGCCGAGTCGATCGTCCTCCCCCTGCTCCTGCCCGACGCCCCGGTGGTCGTCTGGTGGCCCGGAGAGTGCCCACGCGTGCCCGCAGAAGATCCGGTCGGCCGGCTGGCGCAGCGCCGGATCACCGACGCCGCGGCGTGCAAGCGGCCCATCGCGGCCATGCGCGAACGCGCGGAGACGTACCACCCGGGCGACACCGACCTGGCATGGACCAGGATCACCGGTTGGCGCGCACTGCTGGCGGCCGCGCTGGACCAGCCGCCGTTCGAGGACGTCACGTCCGTGCGGGTGGTCGGAGCGTCGGACAGTCCGAGCGCCGACCTGCTCGCCGCCTGGCTGGCCTTTGCGTTGCGATGCCCGGTCACGCGGACCAAGGCCGCCGGCGTCGACGGCCTGGTGAAGGTGGCACTCGAACGCAGTTCGGGGGTTCTCGAGCTCGACCGGCCCGGTGACGAGATCGCGATGCTGTCGGTTCCGGGCCGTGACGACCGCAAGGTGGCACTGCCCAAACGCCTCGACCGCGACTGCCTGGCCGAGGAGCTCCGGCGGCTCGACCCGGACGAGATCTACGCCCGGGTGCTGAGCGACGGACTCTCCATGCTGCGTGAGGCCGGGCGGACCACACGGTCGAAGTCGCCAAGCCGTCGCCGGAAGTCGCGATGACCCCGCCCGTCGTCGTCGTCCACCGCGATGCGGACGAACTCGCCACCGCCGTCGCCGCCCGGCTGATCACCCGCGTCGCCGATGTGCAGTCCGCGCGCGAGCGCGCCGCCATCGTCGTGACCGGGGGCGGGCTGGGTGGCTCGACGCTGGCCGCCGTGGCCGCCTCGCCGGCCAGGTCGGCGGTCGACTGGAAGCGGCTCGACGTCTGGTGGGGCGACGAGCGCTTCCTGCCCCGCGGGCACGCCGAGCGCAACGAGACCCAGGCGCGCGCGGCGCTGCTCGACACCGTCCCGGTGGCTTCCGGCCGGGTCCATCCGATGCCGGCGACCGAGGACACCGCCGGTGACCCCGACGCTGCGGCCGAGCTCTACGCCGCCGAGCTGGCCGCGGCCACGCGGGCCGAGAACCACGCCCAGGTGCCGGAGTTCGACGTGATGATGCTGGGGGTCGGCCCGGACGGACATGTGGCCTCGCTGTTCCCCGACCAACCCGCCCTGTACGAGACCCGGCAGGTGGTCGCCGTTCGGGGCTCTCCCAAGCCGCCGCCCACGCGCATCTCGTTGACGCTGCCGGCGATCCGCACCGCCACCGAGGTATGGCTGATCGTCGCCGGTGACGACAAGGCCGCCGCGGTTCGGATGGCGCTCTCCGGCGCGGGCGAGGTGCAGGTTCCCGCCGCCGGCGCGCGAGGTCGCCAGCGCACGCTGTGGCTGCTGGACCGGGCAGCGGCCTCGGCGCTGCCGCCCGGCCTGGAGCGCATCGCCTCGCCGTAGTCCGTTCCGGCCGACACACGTCTGCCGGACGGCGGCTATGCGCCGCGGACTCGCCGCAGGCCCTGCAGCGCCTCCTCCAGGATGGCCGCGCCGTCGGCGTCGCTGCGCCGCTCCTTCACGTAGGCCAGGTGGGTCTTGTAGGGCTCGTTGCGCGGCGCCGGCGGCGGGTTCTCCGGATCGCGGCTAGCCGGCAACCCACAGCGCGGGCAGTCCCAGTACTCGGGGATCACGGCCTCGGCTGCGAAGCTGGGGACGGTCTCGTGCCCCTGCACGCAGTAGAACGCGATCCGCTGACGGGGCGCGGCCTCGCCGCGTTCGGCCTCGCCCATCGGGCCGGCACCGACGCGACTGCCGCGGATGGCATTGCCACTTGCCACGGGTCGAACTCCCTCGTACGTCTTAGACGGCGGCTTTGGCGAGTAGTCCCAGCCCCACGATGCTGGCGGCCCACAGGATGCCGATCGCGACCGTGATCCGGTCGAGGTTCCGTTCGGCGATCGAGGATCCGCCCAGCGATGAGGACACTCCCCCACCGAACATGTCGGACAGGCCGCCGCCCTTGCCCTTGTGCAGGAGAATGAGCACGATCAACAACAGGCTGGTGATGACGAGCAGGAGCGAGAAGACGATCTTCACGGTGGTGGGCGATTCCTTCCGGTCGGCCGCGTCAGCCGGCACGTGTAGGGACAGAGTACGCGGTCGGCCGCCGATCGGCCCACTCAGCTGCTGCGGCCGAAGCGGCAGATCGCGGCGAACTCGTCCGCATCGATGCTGGCGCCACCGACGAGCGCGCCGTCCACGTCGGGCTGCTCCATGATCGGGTCGATGTTGCTGACCTTGACCGAGCCGCCGTAGAGGATCCGCGCACGCTGGGCGAGCTCAGTCGAATACAGCGCACCCAGGCGGTCGCGGATGGCCGCACAGACCTCCTGGGCATCCTCCGGCTTCGCGACCTCCCCGGTGCCGATGGCCCAGACCGGTTCGTACGCGACGACCACTGAGGCGGCCTGGCCGGCCGGGACACCCGTGAGGCCGCCGTCGAGCTGGGCCAGGGTGTGGGTGATGTGACGTCCCTCCCGGCGCACGTCCAACCCCTCGCCGACGCACAGAATCGGTGCCAGCCCGTGCCGGAGAGCGGCACTGGTCTTGGCGTTCACCACTGCATCACCCTCGCCGTGATACTGCCGGCGCTCGGAGTGCCCGACGATCACGTAGGTGCAACCCAGCGTGGCCAGCATGGCACCGGTGATCTCCCCGGTGTGTGGGCCGGAGTCGTGCTCCGAGACGTCCTGGGCGCCGTACCCGATCCGCAGCTTCTCGCCGTGGACCAGCGTCTGCACCGAGCGGAGGTTGGTGAACGGCGGCAGCACGGCCACGTCGACGGCGTCGAAGTCCTCGTCGGTGAGGGAGAAGGCGAGCTTCTGCACGTGCGCGATGGCTTCGAAGTGGTTAAGGTTCGCCTTCCAGTTGCCGGCCAGCAGCGGCTGGCGTGCCGTCGTGCTCATCTGGTCAGTCCTTCAGTACGGCCAGCCCGGGCAGCGTCTTGCCCTCGAGAGTTTCGAGGCTGGCGCCGCCGCCGGTCGAGATGTGCGTGAACGACGACTCGTCCAGACCGAGCTGGCGCACCGCCGCCGCCGAGTCACCGCCGCCGACGACCGTGGTCCCGTCGACGGCCGCGATAGCCAGGGCGATCTGCCGGGTGCCCTCGGCGAAGGGCGCAAGCTCGAACACCCCCATGGGGCCGTTCCAGACCACCGTGCGGGCGCCGGCGAGCCGGTCGCGGAACGACGCGACGGTGGCCGGTCCGATGTCCACACCCTTCTGGTCGGCCGGGATCGCGGCGGCCGGAACGACGCTTGCGGCAGCGTCCGCTGCCGGCTCGGCCGCGACGACCACGTCGACCGGCAGCACCAGCTCGACGCCGGTCTCCGCCGCCCGGGCGATCAGCCCCCGCACGGTGTCGATCTGGTCCTCCTCCAGCAGCGATCGACCCACCTCGTGGCCCTGTGCCGCGAGGAACGTGAAGCACATGCCGCCGCCGACGAGCAGCCGGTCCACCGTGCCGAGCAGGTTTTCGATCACGCCGAGCTTGTCCGCGACCTTCGAGCCGCCGAGGACGACGACATAGGGCCGCTCGGGGTCGTCCAGCACGGACGAGAACGCCTCGACCTCGGCGCGGACGAGGTCGCCGGCCGCGTGGGGCAGCCGCTGGGCCACGTCGTACACGCTGGCCTGCTTGCGATGCAGGACGCCGAAGCCGTCGGACACGAACACGTCCGCGAGCGCCGCCAGCTCGTCGGCGAACGCACCGCGCTCGGCATCGTCCTTCGAGGTCTCTCTGGGATCGAAGCGAAGGTTCTCCAGCAGGACCACGCCGCCATCGGGCAACGCCTCGACGGCCCGTTTGGCCTCGGTGCCGACGGTGTCGGCGGCGAAGTGGACGTCGCGACCCGGCAGCAACGCGGCGAGACGCTCGCCGACCGGCCGCAACGAGTACTTCGGATCGACCCGGCCGGCGGGGCGGCCCAGGTGAGCAGTCACGATCACCTTCGCGCCCGCGTCGGAGAGCCGGACGATCGTGGGGACGCTGGCCCGGACGCGGCCGTCGTCGGTCACCGCACCGTCCTCGAGCGGCACGTTCAGGTCGGACCGGAGCAGGACCCGTCTGCCACGCAGCTCACCCAGGTCGTCGATGCCCCGCATCGGTCAGAGCGAGGCGCCGACGTGGCGGATCAAGTCGATCAGCCGGTTGGAGAATCCCCACTCGTTGTCGTACCAGCCCACGACCTTGACCTGGTCGCCGTTCGCTCGGGTCAGGCCGGCGTCGAAGATGCACGAGGCCGGGTCGGTGACGATGTCGGAGGACACGATCGGATCCTCGGTGTAGGTCATGTAGCCCTTGAACGGACCGTCCGCCGCCGCCTTCATCGCGGCGTTCACCTCGTCGACGCTCACCTCCCGGCCGACCGTCACCGTGAGGTCGGTGGCCGAGCCGGTGGGCGTCGGCACTCGCAGCGCGAAACCGTCCAGCTTGCCCTTGAGCTCCGGAAGGACCAGGCCGATCGCCTTCGCGGCACCCGTGGTCGTCGGGACGATGTTGAGTGCTGCGGCCCGGGCCCGACGCAGATCGCGGTGCGGGCCGTCCTGCAGGTTCTGGTCGGCCGTGTACGCGTGGATCGTGGTCATCAGCCCGCGCCGGACCTCGAAGGCGTCGTGCAGCGCCTTGGCCAGCGGTGCAAGGCAGTTCGTCGTGCAGGAGGCCATCGAGATGATCGAGTGCGCGGCCGGGTCGTAGCTGTCGTGGTTGACGCCCATCACGACGGTGACGTCCTCGTTCTTCGCCGGTGCCGAGATGATGACCTTCTTGGCGCCGCCGTCGACGTGTGCCTTCGCCTTGGTGGCGTCCGTGAACAGGCCGGTGGACTCGATCACGATGTCGGCGCCCAGATCGGACCACGGCAGGTTGGCCGGGTCGCGTTCCTCGAGGGACTTGAAGCTCTTCCCGTCGACCGTGATCTCGTCGCCCGCGCATCCGACCTCCGCGTCGAGCCGGCCCAGGATCGAGTCGTACTTGAGCAGGTGGGCCAGGCTCTTGTTGTCGGTGAGGTCGTTGACGCCCACGAGCTCGATG